>NZ_JBIAGA010000007.1:0-52919 GCF_042869555.1 Nocardiopsis sp. NPDC006938
ACGATCCTCGGCCGTTCGTATGGACCAAGACGGCCGAGGAGATCTTCGAGACCATCGCCGCATATCTTCATCGAATTAACGACTCAGAACACTAGGTTGACAGCATGGACGCGATGGAACTGGCGGCCACCGCCTCGGACACCTCCACCCCCGTCGAGGGTCTGCGCGCGGTCGCCTCGCTGCGCGGCGTGGTCGACGCCCTCGAACTGCGACAGGTGGAGGAAGCCCTGCGCTCCGGGGAGTCCTGGACCTCCATCGCGGCGGCCCTCGGGGTCACCCGACAGGCCGTCCACAAGAAGTACGGGAAGAGACTGCGCCACATCACCCCCACCGAGAAGGGCCGAGCATGAAGGAACAGTCCGCGAAACAGGGCCTGCTGAGCATGGGCGGGCACCGGGCCGACATCGAACTCGCGGCGGAGCGGGAGGCGGCCCGCGCGGGCCACGCCGAAGTGGGGTTCGAGCACCTCCTCCTCGGCGCGCTCGTCATCGGCGGCCCGGGCGCCCGACTCCTGATGGACGCCGGGCTCGATCTCACCGGGGCGCGGGCGGCGATCGACGCCGTGCTGCGCGAGGACCTGGCCCTGTTGGACATCGACCTGTCCGCGACGACCCTTCCGGCGGGTGGGGACGAGACGGTCGGGCTTCCCCGGTCCGAGCGGGTGAGCGAGCTTCTCGTCGACTGCCCCTGGTCGGGAGGTGACGTCGCCCTGATCGCGGCGCTCATCGACGACGGCGGCGGCCGGGTCCGGCGTCTCCTGGAGCACGCGGGAACCGACCCCGACCAGCTGCGCGCCGGTCTGGACGGCCTTTCCCCGGCCCCCCTGGTGGCCGCCGAGCCGGTTCCGGGCGCGGTACCGGAGGGGTGGGACGGTATCGCCGTGGAGGCGGAGGTCCCGGTCTCGGCCGACCGCCTGTGGGCCCTGGTCCGCGACCCGGAACGCCGGGGGGAGTGGGACCCGGCCCGGATGGAGGCGCGGGTGGTCGGTGAGGGCGTCGTGGAACTCGTCTCGCCGGGTCGGCCGCCCCTGCGGGAGACCCTCACCTTCTGGAGCGAGGGCCGGGACCTCACCTGGTCCCGGAGCTCGGGGGAGCACCGGCAGGAACTCCGGGTCACGGTCGAGCCGCTCGGCGACCGAGCCCGGCTGCGGTTGGACAAGCGCTGGCCGAGCGCCATCCTCCACAGGCGGATCGCCAACCGGCTCCTGCGCTGGTTCGTCCGCAAGCAGATGCGGATTCAGATCCAGGTCATCACCCAGGTCGCCGCCTAGGTTCGGTCGTTCGCGGCGGCGGGCCGAACCCCTCGCTGGCGGAGGGTGCCTCACGCGGACTCTCGCCGGTGGCCGCCCCCGGGCTCGGGCCCGGAGGGGCGCCGGGACCCGGGGGCGGGGTGCGTCACTGTTATTCGGCGGGCACGGAGTTCGCGGTCTTCTCGGCCTTGGTCTCCCCGTCGACGGTTCCGTAACCGCCGCCGCCTCCGCCACCACCGCCTCCCGCGGGGCAGCCCGCGACGAGCAGGGCGACGGCCGTCGTGGTCAGGATCGCTCCGAGGACTCGGCCCGCGCGCCTGGGCGTGACCGTGCCTCGCTTGGTGTCGTCGTACATGAATCTTCCCGTCCGTGGCCGCCGGTGGTCTGCTTCGGGCGAAGGAGACGCCACTGGTAGCCACTTATGGTGGTTGCGACGCGACACATGGTAACAATGCGGAGTCGATTGGCCGGGAAGGGAGTCACGTGTCGAGACGCCGCCGCTTCGACGACACCCCGGGGTGTGGGCCGCCCGCCAGGGGCGGCGCCCGTTCGGTGGCCGTCGCGCCCGGCTAGCGGACGACGTCGAAGACCTGCTTCTGCACGCCGTTGGCGTACACGCGGTGATCCACGAGGCGCAGCTTGGTGAGGTCCTGGTCGGTGTCGCTGAACAGGCGCTTGCCCGCTCCGAGCAGTACCGGGAAGACGAGCAGGTGGTAGCGGTCGACCAGCCCGGCGTCGGCCAGGGCCCGACCCAGGGTGGCGCTGCCCTGTACCAGGAGCGGTCCGCCCTCGGTCTCCTTCAGCTCGGCGACCTCGTCGAGGCTTCGCAGGAGGGTGGCGGGCCAGCCCGGGTCCTCGTGGGCGAGGGTGGTGGACACCACGTAGCGGGGCTTGGCGTTGATCCCGGCGAACTCCGCCATGTGCGGCCACACCGGGGCGAACGCCTCGTAGCTGCGCCGCCCGAGCAGCAGGGCGCCCGCCTCCTCCTGTTCGCTGCCCTTGAGTTCGTAGGCCGCCTCGTCCATCTCGACCGAGCTCACGGTCCACCCGGAGTTGCGGTAGCCGGGTTCTCCGCCGGGGGCCTCCATGACGCCGTCGACGGACACGAACGCGGAGACGATCAGCTGGCGCATGGTCGGTTACCTCGTCTGCTGGGGTGCGGCCTGTCCCGCATGTTGTACCACCGGGCTCGGACGGAACCGGGGGGCGCGCCTGGGCGCGCGGGAACACGCCGAGCGGCGAGGAGGATTGATCCGGCGCGGTGGCGGTGACAGGCTCCACAGCCAGGAGGCCGCCACGACAACGGAGTCGCGGCGGCCTCCCTCACGGAGCCTCCCTCACGGAGCCTCCCTCGCGGCGGCCTCCCTCGCGGCGGCCTCCCTCACGGCGGGGCTCAGTCCTCGGCGGGCGGCTGCTCGCCGAGGAAGAAGGCGGTGGTCCGGTCCCGGGCCTGTTCCGCCTGGCCCCGCGGTGTCCCGAGGGTCACGCTGCACTCGCCCCAGCGGGCGCTGCTCGCCGTGACGAAGCGGCGGCCCTCGTCGGTGCGCTCCCAGCCGTCGACCTCCTGGGGCATCGACGCCCCCGCGTGCAGGTGCTGGGCCAGCCCGAGCAGGGCCATGTCCCAGCCCACGCCGGTGGCGCCCGGACCGAACCGCTTCCAGAACTCGGCCTCCATGTCGGCGGGGGCGCTGTGTTCGAGGGTCAGTCGCGCGCCGTCGCCGTCGGGGTCCACCCGGACCGCGATCCAGCTGACACCCCCGCCGAACTCCCAGGTGGCGGAGAAGGAGCGCGGCGCCTCACAGGTCTCGATGGTGCCGTTCGCGTTGCCCTCCACCTGGTAGTGGCCGCCCTGGCGCAGGTCGCCCGTGACCGGGGCGAACCAGCGGGGGAGCCGTTCGGTGGAGGTGCACGCGTCCCACAGGTCCTCGACCGTGGTCGCGTAGCGCTGGCTGATCGTGGACACCAGCGTGGGTCTTCCGTCGCGCTCGCCGGTGTCCAACCTGCGGGAGACGGCCTCGATCTGCCCGTCCACGTCGACGGGTGTGTGCTCACTCATGGTCACTCCTGCTCGCGTCGTTGTCGCTTCCCCCGGGCGATCTCGGTCTCCAGCGCCGCCAGGCGAGGTGCCCAGAACCGTCGGAACGGGTCCAGCCAGTCGTCCACGGGGCGCAGCGCGTCGGCGTCGACGGAGTACATCCGCCGGTTTCCGTCCGCGCGCACCGTGGCGAAGCCGTGCTCGCGCAGCACCCGCAGGTGTTGGGAGACGGCCGGTTGGCTGATGCCGAACTCCTCGCGTACCACGGTGGTGAGCTCGCCGGAGCTGAGCTCGCCCGTGGAGAGCAGTTCGAGGAGCCGTCGTCGGACCGGGTCGCCGAGAACGTCGAAGGCGTGCATGACCACAGTATATCAATCCATGCTTATATAAGGAGAGGCTGATGTGAGGAGGGTGGGGGACGACGAAGCCCCGCGCCCGCCGGGGCGGAACGCGGGGCTCGTGGAGGGGTCAGCGCAGGACGACGGGGATGCGGTCGAGCCCGCTGGAGACGATGGACGGGGTCTGCGGGAACTCCTCGCCCTCGGCGAGCCGCAGGTCCGGGAACCGGGTGAAGAGCTGCTCCAGGGCGATCACGCCCTCCATCCGGGCCAGCCCCGCCCCCAGGCAGAAGTGCGGTCCGTGCGAGAAGGCCAGGTGCGAGTTCCGGGCGCGGCGCAGGTCGAAGGTGTCCGCGTCCTCGCCGTGCTGGCCCCGGTCACGGCCGGCGGCACCGAACCCCATCAGCAGGGCCTCTCCGGCGGGCACCTCCACACCGCCCAGGGTGACGTCCTCGGCCGTGTAGCGGAGGGGCATGTACTGGACGCTCGCGTCCCAGCGCAGGGTCTCCTCCACGGCGTCGGCCCAGGTCGCCTCCCCGGAGCGGATGAGGGCCAGCTCGTCCGGGTGGGTCAGCAGGGCGTGGACCGCGTTGCCGATGAGGTTCATCGTGGTCTCGTAGCCAGCGCCGATCATCAGGATCAGGGTCCACACCAGCTCGGACTGCGACAGCCGCTCGTCGCCCTCGGCACGCGCGTCGAGCAGGGCGCTGGTCATGTCGTCGCCCGGGTTCTTCGCCTTCTCCTCGGCCAGGGAGCCGAGGAAGGCCTGGAGCTCCTCGTTGGTCCGGGCCGCCATCTCGGGAGTGAGGGTCGCGTCGAAGACCCGGTGGATCAGCGTGTGCAGGGTGTCGCGGTGCTCCTCGCCGACACCGAACAGCTCGGAGATCACCGTCATCGGCAGCGGCAGCGCCAGCGCGGCCCGCAGGTCGACCGGGCCCGGCCCGTCCGCCTCGGCGGCGTCGAGGAGCCGCGTGGTGATCGCCTCCACGCGCGGACGCAGCGCCTCCACCCGGCGGGGGGTGAACGCCTGTGACACCAGTGCGCGCAGCCGCCGGTGCTTGTCGCCGTCGGCCGTGAGCATGTTGTCCGGGGCCACCCAGGAGATGAGCGGCCAGTCCATGGGGATCTCGCCTTCGGTCCACGGGCGCCAGTGGCGGACCTCCTTGCGCACCCCCGGGTGGGCGAGCGCCTCCATCAGCACGTCGTGCCCGGTCAGCGCCCGAACAACCACGCCACCAGCGATCTCAACTTCGACGACGGGGCCTCGGGAGCGGAGTTCTGCGGTCTGTCGGTGGAGGTCGTAGGGGTGGAGGACGGGGATGTCTGTTGCCATGGGGGTGTGGTGCCTTTCGGGGAGACGGGGGTGAACGTGACGGGTAGCTGTGACAGTGCCAGCGCGAACGGGGCGGGTCGCCGCTGGACGTTCTCCTTGTTCGCCTGGAGGTCGGGCAGGCGCTTGGTGAGGGTCTCCACACCGACCTGCGCGATGGCGTACGCGAAGCCCTGTGCGGGGCACCGGTGCGGTCCCACGCCGAAGGCCAGGTGAGCGCGGTTGCCCTGCTCGATGTCCGGGCCGCTTCCGGCCATCGCGGCGTGGGCGGCCGCGTACCCGAGCAGGATCGGTTCACCGGCCCGGATCACCGTGCCGTTGCTGACCCGCACGTCCTGCACCGGGTACAGGACGGGGTAGTTGTTGACCGGGGGGTCGATCCACAGCAGCTGGTCGATCGCCTCGCCGACCCCCACCCGGGCTCCCCGGTACGCCTGCCGGACCTCGTCGTCGGCCAGGAGCGTGTGGGCGGTGCCGGAGATGAGGTTGGCGGTGGGTTCGGCGCCGGCGCCGATGGTCACCACGAGCTGGTGCAGTAGTTCCTCGTCGCTGAGTCCGGCGCGGTGCTCCATCAGCCACGAGGTGATGTCCTCACCCGGCTGCGCGTGCTTGGCGGAGATCGCGTCGGACAGGGCGCGCTCGTACTCGCCGTTGGACTTGACGACGTCGATGCCGTCCCACAGCGCGCTGAGGGAGTTGAGGACGCGCTCGCCCACGTCGCGGGAGAAGCCGAAGATCTCGCACAGCACCAGCAGGGGGAGCAGGCGGGCATACTCGGAGACGATCTCGGCCTGGCCGCGCTGGCAGAAGGCGTCGACGAGGATGTCGGCGTGCTTGCGGGTGATCTCCCCGATGCGGCTCTCCGGCACCCGGCCCAGGGAGTCGATCACGGCCCGCTTGAGGCGGGCGTGCTCGTCGCCGTCGGAGAAGAGGAGGTTGGGGCGGTGCATCATCATCGCCACGACCGGGGCGTCGTCGGGGATGCGGCCCTCACGCCAGTCGAGCCACAGGCGCGAGTCGCGGCGGAAGGTACGGGTGTCCCGGCACCAGGCGGTGATCAGCGCGTAGTCGGCCACGACCCAGGCCCTGATCCCCGGAAAGATCTCGGCGGGGAACACGGGGCCGTGCTCCTTCACCATGCGCAGGTTGACCCCGTGGGGGTCGTTGGTGAATTCGGCGGAGTGCAGCTCGGCGTAGGGGCAACGGGGGGCCACGGTCATCCTGTCCTGGGAGGCGACGAAGCGCCCAGTCTAGTGAAACTTCTGGCACTTTCTACACCTTGTGCCACTCCTGCATCGCCTGCCCCAGCGGTGTTGTGTGGTCGGCAGGTGTCCGGTCCGGTTCGGACACCGGGGCCGAAACCGGGCGACGGTGCGCTGACCAGCGAGGCCGTGGGCGTACGTCCCGTGAGGGAGGGCGGCGCCCCCGTGGCGGCCGTTCGGCGCGGCACCGGTACGGAACCGTCTCGCGCCGGGCCGGTGACCAGGGCCACCACGGGACGCGGTCGCGAGCCGTGCGCGCCGTTCGTCTCCGACACTCCGGCACCCGGACCCCGGTTCAGCCGAGGAGCGCCTGTTCGATCTGGCGGATGGTCTGCGCGGCGACGGCCGGGTGCGCCTCGGCGTGGGCCGCGTACGCCTGCAACCCCGTGATCAGGGCCCAGCCGCGGCCGCGGGCCCACAGGGCGTCGTCCTGCGCTCCCCCCCAGCCCGAGCCCCGCCCCCAGTTCGGCCCGGAACTCGGCCCGGGCCGCCGGTGACATCAGGGTGAACGCGATCGTCAGGTCGCGGGCCGGGTCCCCCACGCCGAGGGTGCCGAAGTCGATGACCGCGCTCACCTCGCCGCCGCTGGTCAGCAGGTTGCCGGTGTGGAAGTCGCCGTGGAACCACACCGGCGGGCGGTTCCACGCGGGGGCGTCCAAAGCCTCCTCCCAGAGCGAGGTCAGCGCCCCCGGGTCGAAGACGCCGGTGACTCGGGAGACGACCGCCTCCAGGTCCGATCCGCGCAGGGCCAGAGGTTCTCCCACCAGGCGTTCCGGGACCCGAGGCGGCGTGTTCCGCTGGAGGGCGACCAGGAACCGGGCGAGTCCGCGCGCCTGCGCCGCGCTGTCCGCGAGGGTCTCGACCGCAGCGGTGTCCCCGGGCAGCCAGCGGCTCACCGACCAGCGCCACGGGTAGCCGAACCCCGGCTCGCCCACGGCCACGGGCTCCGGGACGGCCAGGGGGAGACACGGGGCCATGCCCGGCAGCCACCGCGACTCCCGATCCACCTGACCCGCCGCCTCGGCGTGGCGGGGGAGACGGACGGACAGGTCGTCGCCCAAACGGTGGATCACGTGGTCGAGTCCTCCGGGGCGGACCGGCCGCAGCGGCAGCCCGGACCACTCGGGGAACCGGTCGTCCACCAGCCGCCGGACCAGCTCGGTGTCGATCGGGGGCGGCTCGGGTGGAGCGGGCTGCGTCATCGGGGCGTCGGCCTCCTCGGTCGGGCGGTGCGGTCCCGCTCATTCCATCGTCGCGGGCCTCCGGGTGTCCACGGATTTCCCGGGAGACGCGGCCGGTCTGGGCCGCCCGCGCGCGGGGCCCCTCCGGGCCCCCTCACAGGTCAGTGCGCCAAGGGGACGTCGGGGTGCTCCAGGAGGTGGTGCTCCAGGAGTACGGCGCCCCGGAACCCGTCCGGGCCGCCCGGGCCCAGGGCGGACATCGCGTCCAGCACGGCGTCGGCGACGGGTAGCAGGTGGGCGTCCACCCAGGTGTCGCCCGTGGCGGTGTTGGTCCAGGGGTCCTCGACCACCAGGGCCCCCGGCACCGCGCCGTGGCAGAGCACCCAGTGCGGCACGTCGAACCCCTGCATCGCGGCCAGCGACACCAGCAGGAGCACCTGCCCGCCCCGGGCCACGACCGCGCGCATCTCCTCCGTGGAGAGCCGGAGGGGGTCGACCGGGAGTCCGGCCCGGGCCGCGTCCTCCCGGGACCGCCGCTGGAGCACGGCCCGCCACGCGCGCTCGTCGCCGTCGTAGGAGTCGAGCAGCACGGGTGCGTCGGTGTCGAGGCGTACCGTGACGGAGGCGTCCGGCCACGCGCGGTGCGCGGCCAGGCCCAACCCGACGGGTTCGCAGGCGGGGAAGTTGGTGGCCTCGCGCCACAGCGCGAGCTCGGCGGGGCGGTCGAGGTCCGCTGGCCGCAGCGCCCCCGCGTGCGCCCGGGCGGCCAGCGCGGCCACCGCCCCGCAGGTGAAGGTGGTGGTCTGCCGGTAGTACGGGGGCGCGGCCACCCCGGCGCCGTCCCGCCAGCGCACATAGCCGGTGGCGGGCTGGCCGGGGTCGTCCACGTTGCCGCGCGGGGAACGCAGCGGGGCGAACCCGACGGCGGCCGCCTCGTCGGCGCCGACGGTCCAGCCCTCCCACACGACCTGGGGGTGCCCCCGCTCCCGCGCCAGGTCGACGACGGCCGCGACCGTGCGCGCGCGGTCGCCCGCCACGTCCACGATCTTGGCGTAGGCCGCACCGGGGCGGGAGGTCACCAGGGCGGCACCGGTCCACGCGCCGCCCGGCCGGTCGACGACGGCCACGACCACGGGGGAGTGGGTGGACCGGTCCGGTGCGGCCCAGCGTTCGCGCACGTCGGAGGGGACGACACGCTCCAGCTCCGGTGGTGGGGCGGCCGGGTCGAACGGGACGACCACGCGGTTCTCGGACGGGCTCCGACGGTCTGCGGACATGCTGTGCTCCGGGGGTTCACCGGCGCGGCCCCCAAGCGGCGCCGCACCGTCTCACGCGCGCGAACGGCGCAGGACGTAGATCAGGTAGGGGCCGCCGACCAGGCAGATCATCAACCCGGCCGGTACCTGGGAGGGGGCGATCAGCGTGCGGCCGAGGGTGTCGGCGACACAGACCAGGAGCCCGCCCAGCAGCATCGCCACCGGAACCAGGCGGCCGTGCCGGGCCCCCACCAGGGCGCGCGCCAGGTGGGGCGCCATGAGGCCGACGAAGCCCACCACGCCCACCGCGACGACACTCACGGCGGCCAGGACGGCGCCGACCGCCAGCAGGCCCAGCCGGGTCGGCCCCACCCGCACCCCGAGGACACGAGGGGTGTCCTCGTCCACCGACACCAGGTCCAGGTGACGGCTCGCCCCGAGCACCAGCGGCGTCGCCACCAGCAGGGCCACGGCCACGGGGAGGACGTCGGGCAGGGTACGGCCGTAGGTGGTCCCCGACAGCCACGTGAAGATGCGCGGAGTCTGCCAGGGGTCGGCGCGCAGCAGCAGGAACGTGGTCACCGCGCTCAGGGCGTACCCGCTCCCGATCCCGACCAGGACGAACTGGTCCGGGCGGAACCCGCCCCGCCACGCCAGCGCGCAGATCAGCGCGAAGGTGGCCAGCCCCGTCAGCACGGCCATCGACGTCAGCGTGAGGGCCCCGGCGACCGCACCGGAGGTCACGACGAGCACCGCGCCCAGGCCCGCCCCGGCCGTGATGCCCAGCAGGCCCGGCTCGGCCAGGGGGTTGCGCACCGTGCCCTGGACCACGCTTCCGGCCAGACCGAGCGCGGCGCCCGCGAGGACCGCCGCGGCCACCCGGGGGAACCGTTCGTCGAGTGCCCGGCCCACCAGGTCGGGAGCGGTGCCCTGGAACCAGGGCACGAGGTCCCCGGGCCGCAGCCACAGGCTGCCCGCGAGCACACCGACCAGCGCGGCCGCGGCCAGCAGCACGGCGGTGGCGAGGAGGACACCGAGGAACCGCCGAGGCGTGCGGGGGCCGGTCCGTGCCCCGGGCGGTCGGCGGAGCGTTCCGGCGTCACGCAGGCGCAGGGCCAGGACGACGATGAGGACGCCGCCGAGCACCGCCGTGGGCACCCCGGTGGGGATGGACGCGGCGCCCTCGGCGCCCACCAGGGCCCGCAGGGACGCGTCCGCCAGGAGGATGAGGGCGGCGCCGAGCAGCCCGGAGACCGTCACCAGGAGCAGGTGTCGGTGCAGGGCGGGTACCCGGGCGGCGATGAGGCGGGTCAACACGGGTGCGGCCAGACCGACGAAGGCGATCGGTCCCGCCAGCGTCACGGCGGCTCCGGTGAGCAGCACCGCGCACACCACCGCCGTGATCCGGGTGGAGCGCACGGGCACGCCGAGGGACGCCGCGGTGTCCTCGCCCAGGCCGAGCACGTCCAGCCGTCGGCTCAACAGCAGCGCCACCACCAGCACCGCCGCGACGAGCGGCAGCGCGCGCAGCGACGCGTCCGCGTTGAGCTGGGCCAGGGAACCGCTGCCCCAGGCGTACAGGCCGGTGGTGTTCTCCTTGAACAGGATCAACAGCATGCCGGTGGCCGCGTCCAGGGCCAGCGCCAACGCCGAACCGGCGAGCACGAGTCGCGTGGTGGCGGTCCCGGCGGCGCTTCCGGCCAGCGCCAGGACGAGCGCGGCTGCCAGCAGGCCCCCGGAGAAGGCCACCAGGCCCGACGCCCACAGAGGGACGGCGAGGCCGAACGCGGCGACCAGCGTGAGCGAGAAGTAGGAGCCCGCCGTGACGGCGAGCGTGTCGGGGGAGGCGAGCGGGTTGCGGGTCACGGACTGGAGCAGCGCACCGGCCACACCCAGGGCGAAACCCACCGCCACACCGGCGAACAGGCGGGGGACCCGCGACCCCTCCAGCACGTGGGCGACCGGCACCCCGCCGACCTCGGCGCGCTCCCCGGCGAGGAACCGCACGAGGTCCCACCACCCCACGCCCGAGGTGCCCTGCGTGAGGTGCCACAGGCCCAGCGCGGCGACGGCGACGGCCAGGACGGCGACCACCGCCGCCCCGGCGGCCGCGCCGCGCGGACCCGGCCCCCGCGGCGGGGCCGTCCGGGGCCCGGCGGCGCGGAGGTCGCTCATGCCCCGGTGAGGGAGTCGACGAAGGCGTCGATCGCCTGCGCGGTCGAACGCGGGCCCCCGGCCCCCCACACGCGCGGCGGGAAGGCGTGCGCCCGGTCCTCCTTGACGGCGGGCAGGGAGGTCCAGATCGGGTTCTTGCCCAGCTCCTCCACGTAACCGCCGACGCCCTCGTCGTTGGCGTAGAAGAGGTTGGCCCCGCCCACTGCGGTCAGGCCCTCGACGTCGGTCTGCGCCAGCCCGTAGGAGGGGTCGACGCCGCCGTCACCGTAGGCGTCGTTGATGTCGTCGGTCCAGGCGGAGGTCATCCCCAGCTCCTCGCCGAGCGCGGTGAACAGCGCGCCCTGGCCGTAGGGGCGGATCGTGAGGTTCCCGCCCTGGAGCCAGCCGTCGAAGAAGAGGAAGTCGGTGGTGGGCAGGTCGACCCCCTCCACCTGCTCGCGGGCCTCGGCGAGGTGGTCGTCGAACTCGCGCGTGACCTGGTCGGCGCGTTCGGTGCGCCCGGTGGCCTCGCCGATCATCCCGAACACGTCGAGCATGTTGCCGATGGGGTCGGCCGGGTCGGCGCCCCGGGTGACCAGCACGGGCACACCCCGCTCCTCCAGCCGGGAGATGATCTCGTCGTCGGGGGAGGCGGCCTCCACGATGATCAGGTCCGGGTCCTGCGCGTACAGGGTGTCGAGGTCGGGCTCCTCGCGGCTACCGATGTCGGTCACGCCCTCGGGAAGCTCCTCGGCGCTCACCCACGTGCTGTAGCCCTCGGGATCGGCGACGGCCACGGGGGTGACGCACAGCGTGAGGGCGTCCTCGACCTGCTGCCACTCCAGGACGGCGACGCGTTCGGCGGGCTGGTCGAGTTCGACCTCGCGGCCGACGCCGTCGGTGAGCGCGACCGGGTCGCCGGAGGTGGCCGTGGTGTCCTGGGCACAGTCCTCGGACGCGGGGGCGGCCGGGGCATCGGAGGCGGACTCGTCGACGGTGGTGGTGCCGCACCCCGCCGCGGTGAGGGCGAGAGCCGCGGCGGCGAGGGCCGCGCGTCGGGTGGCGCTGGTCATGGTGGGTTCTCCCTGCTCTGTACTGCTCTGGAGACTGCTGTCGAGGGGGTGGGTGGAGGCGTGGGGGGCGGGGCCGCCGGAGAGGCGGACGGTCCGTTGGGCGCGGTCTACCGGCGGAGTTCGGCTCGTCGGCCGACCGGGTCCATGCGCAGGCGGCCGGTGACCGGGTCCTCGCTGACCTCGATCCGGATGCCGTAGACCTCGCTGAGGTGGTCGGTGGTGAGCACCTCGGCGGGAGGGCCCTCGGCGTGCGCGCGACCGGCGTTCAGGAGCAGCACCCGGTCGGCGACCCGCGCGGCGTGGTCGAGGTCGTGCAGCACGACCCCCACCGCGACCCCGTGGTCCTCGGCCAGGTCGCGGATCAGGTCGAGGGTCTCGACCTGATGGCGCAGGTCGAGGTGGTTGGTGGGTTCGTCGAGCAGCACCACACCGGTGTCCTGTGCCAGGCAGGCGGCGAGCCAGACCCGCTGCATCTCGCCGCCGGAGAGCGCCCCGGCGGCGCGGTCGGCCATGTCCGCCACCCCGGTGGCGCGCATGGCGCGCCCGACGGCGTCCCGGTCCTCGGCGCTCGGTCCCGCGAACCCGCGCCGGTGCGGGTGGCGGCCGAAGGCCACGATCTCGCTGACGGTCAGCCCCTCCGGTACGGGCCGGGACTGGGAGAACAGGGTGACCTCCCGGGCGAACCGGCGCGCGCTGAGCAGCGACACCGGCCGTTCGTGCCCTCCGTCCGGGGCTCCGAGCGTCACCCGGCCGCCGTCGACGCGGTGGAGTCGGGCGAGCGAGCGCAGGAGGGTGGTCTTCCCGCTGCCGTTGGGGCCCACCAGGGCGGTGACCCGGCCGGAGGTCAGGGTCAGCGAGGTGCCGTGGACGACGGTGGTTCCGCCGTGGCTCAGGACGAGCCCCTCGCCGCGCAGGGCGCTCACGGGTGGCGCGGCGCCGGGCGCGCCGAGGGGTCGGTGCGGATGGGGTCCGCAGGGACGATCACGCCTCCGGTTCGCACGGTGCGGCCGGGGCCGGAGCGGTGCGCGGGGGCGTCGGCGATGCCCGGCCCCTCGTGGCCGTTTCGGGCACGGGGCACGGTCGGACACGTGTGAGCAGGGCCGACGCCAGAGGAAGTTAGGTTAGCCTTCACTCACTCAGAATAGGATCGGCGGTGTCCTGGCCGCAATCAGGACTTCCGGACACCGGATACGGAGAACCGGTCAGCGCCCCCGCGCGCTCCCCGCGAAGGACCCCGGAGTCGTGCCCATCACCCGCCGGAACGCGTCGATGAACGTGCTGGTCTGCGCGTAGCCGAGCAGGTCGGAGGCCTCTTGTACCTCGTGCCCCTCGCTGAGCAGCACCAGTGCCCGGTGGATGCGCAGTGACTGCCGCCACTGCGCGAAGGACAGGCCGGTGGAGGCCCGGAACGCGCGGCTGACCGTACGGGGACTCGTGCCCAGGTCCCGCGCCCACTCCTCCAGGGAACGGTCGTCGGAGGGGTCGGCCATCAGGGCCCGGGCGACCGCGTCAGCCCGGGGGTCGCCGGGCATCCGCAGCGCCAGCTGCGGAGCGGCGGGCTCCAACAGGTCGAACACGACCGCCTCCGCGCGGGCACGCGCCTGGGCGTCGAGGTCCGTGCGGGACAGGTGGACCAGAAGCGACTCCAGGGGAGGGGTCATCGCGATGACCGTGGGCTCCCCGAACGCGAGCGGTGTGCGCTCCGGAGCGAAGAAGGCGTTGTGGAGCCCGGCCCCCGCCGTCAACCGACCCGCGTGCACCCGCCCCTCGGGAACCCACAGGCCGCATCCCTCGGAGACGGTGAACAGGCGGTCTCCCACCCGCGCGGTCAGTGCCCCGTGGCGCACCCACACCAGCTCGTGCGCCGGGTGCGCGTGCGGTTCCCACTCGGTGGGGCCGTCCGGAGCGTGCGACTCGGAGACGATCACGAAGGGCGACGGAGTTCCCTCGGGCAGAGCGGAGGCCCGCCGTAGCCGTGTCCTCGGCTCACGCCGCCAGACCCCCCGCCCGGCACCCTCCGAGGGCGCCGCCGACCCGGTCACACGCACGCGCCCCCCAGCCCCTCGCTCCGCGTACCACCCGACACCGCAAAAATATCCGAATCGTCCCAGGTCATCGCACGCGGGGGCTCGTGTCCACGCCCACGGGGCGCGCCCGGCTCAGCCGACGGCGGCGCCCTGCCCGGTGTTCGGGCGCACCCGCACCAGTTGGGCCAGCAGGGCCAGGACCGGCAGTTCCACGAGCGGGCCGACCACGAGGGCGACCGCGATCAGGGGGCGGTCCGGGAAGGCCGCCACCGCGATGGCCAGCGCGATGGGGGAGTTGCGGGCGACCGTGACCATGGTCAGCGTCACCCGCTGGTCGGCGGGCAGCCGCAGCGCCCGGGACAGCCCCGTCGCGACCAGCGGCAGGAGGACGAAGAAGACCGCCAGGGGTGCCAGCAGGGCCACCAGGGCACCGAGGTGGTCCACGACCGTCCTCGCCTGCCAGGCGAACATCGCGAACACGGCCACGTACAGCAGCGGCAACACCAGGTTCCCGGCCGGTCCTGTCACACGGCGCTCGCGCCAGTCGGCGTCCCCGAACCGGGCCGACGCCCACCGCACCAGCATCGCCACCGCCAACGGCACCACCAGCACCAGCAGCACCGCCTCCGCGAGGGTGCCCGCGTCCACCATGGCGGCCCGGCCGCCCAACAGGAGCACGTACACCGGCAGCAACAGCAGTTGGAGGACGAGGTTGACGGGCAGCAGGGCGGCGGCGATACCCGTGTGCCCCCGTGCCATCGCGGTGAAGACCAGGTACCAGTCCGTGCAGGGGGTGACCAGCAGCAACAGCAGGCCGATGCGCAGGTCCGGCTGCCCGCCGAGCAGTCCCGCGCCCAGAGCCCAGGCCAGCGCCGGGGTGAACACGAAGTTCAGCACCAGACTGGCCGCCACCAGGGTCCGCGCCCGCCCCGCCTCGCCCACGTGGGCCGCGTCCATCTGGACGAACACCGCGGCGAGCATCACCAGCAGGGCGGGCAGTACCACGTGCTCGGCCGCCGGGCCGATCGGCAGCAGTAGGCCCGCGACCAGTCCCGCCGCCGCGGCCAGGGCCACGAACAGACTCTGGAGGCGTTCGGCGATCGACATCGGTTCAGTGCTCCTTGGCGGCGGGATCGAGGGCGCCCGGGATCAGGGCGGCCTCCCCGGCGGGGGAACCGGGGTCGGGACGGTGGTCGGGGTGGAGGGACGCGTGCAGGCGCACACGGTGGGCCTTCGAGTCGACTGGAAGGTCGAGCCGCCGCTGCGGGCCCGGGCGCGCGGGCCCGATCACAGGGCGGCGAGGAAGTCCAACAACGCCCGGTTGACCTCCTCGGGGCGTTCCTGCTGGGTCCAGTGGCCGCACCCGGGCAGGGTGAGGTCGGCGCGCAGCCGTGGGACGATCCGGCGCAGCGACGCGCGCAGCTCGGGCACACCGCGCAGCGTGGTCACCATGTCCCGGTCACCCACCGCGTACAGGGCCGGGACCTCGATCCGCAGCCCCTCGAAGGCCGCCATCAGCCCCTGGTTGCGGTCGATGTTGCGATACCAGCCGAGAGGGCCGGTGAAGGCGTCCGGGGCCGCGTAGTCCTCGGCGAACACGGCCAGGTCCTCGGCGGTGAGCCACCCGGGCAGCTCATCGGGCTCGGGCAGGCTGTCCAGCAGCCCCACGCCCTCAGGGACGACCCAGGGCCGGGGCCGGTGCGCCCCGGAGGCCCCCACCAGCATCCGCCGCAGGAACGCCGCCGGGTCCGCCGCCAGCTCCGCCTCGGCACGCCCGGGCTCCTGGAAGCGGACCTGGTAGTAGCCCTCGCCGTAGGCGCGGCGGGACGACGCGATCGAGGGCACCCCCGCGGGCGGCACCGGGGGCACGCTCAGCCCCGCCACCGCGCGGACCAGGTCCGGCCGGAGCAGCGCCGCCGTCCAGGCGACCACCGCGCCCCAGTCGTGGCCGACCACCACGGCGTCCTCGGCACCCAGGGCACGGATCAGCCCGGTGACGTCGCCCACCAGGTGGGGCAGCGCGTACTCCTCGGGGGAGGGAGCGCGGTCGCTGCGGGCGTACCCGCGCTGGTCGGGGGCGACCACCCGGTATCCGGCGTCGGCGAGGGCGTCGAACTGGTGCCGCCACGAGTACCAGCTCTCGGGGAAGCCGTGCAACAGCAGGACCAGCGGCCCCTCACCCTGCTCGGCGACGTGCAGGCCGAGGCCGTTCACCCCGACGCGGTGGTGCCTGACGTTCAACACGACTCCTCTCGTGCCCCGAGGGGGCGGCGGACCGGTCCGGCGGGGCCAGCCTAGGGGAGCGGGGAGGTCGGGCTCGGCTCACCGGAGCGGGCCCGCCGGGTTCGGGCCCGCTCCGGTTCGGTGCCGCCCCCCGATCAGGTCCGGACGGTGCGCTGGGGGACGATCACCGGGGTGCCCGACACCGGGTCGGTGAGCACCGCGGCCTCCACGGAGAACACCTCGCGCAGCAGGTCCTCGGTCACCACCTCGGACGGCGGCCCCTGGGCGACGATCCGGCCCGCCCGCATGGCCACGATGTGGTGGGCGTACCGGCAGGCCAGGTTGAGGTCGTGCAGCACCATCACCACGGTGCTGCCCCGCTCGCGGTTGAGGTCGGCGACCAGCTCCAGTACGTCCAGCTGGTGCGCCATGTCCAGGTAGGTGGTGGGCTCGTCCAACAGGAGCAGGTCGGTGCGCTGGGCCACCGCCATGGCGATCCACACCCGCTGCCTCTGGCCGCCGGACAGCTCGTCCACGTCGCGGTCGGCGAGCTGGTCGGTGCCGGTCGCCCGCAGCGCGTCCTCCACGGCCGCGTGGTCGTCCTCGCCCCACTGCCGCCACCAGCTCTGGTGCGGATGGCGGCCCCGGGAGACCAGGTCGCGCACGGTGATGCCCTCGGGGGCGGTGGGGGACTGCGGCAGCATGCCCAGCACCCGCGCGACCTCGCGGGACGGGGTCCTCGCCAGGTCCCTGCCGTCCAGGAGCACCGTGCCGCCGGAGGGCTCCAACAGCCGGGCCAGTCCGCGCAGCAGCGTCGACTTGCCGCAGGCGTTGGCGCCCACCACGGTCGTCACCAGGCCGTCGGGGACCTCCAGGGACAGGCCCGGCACGATCGGTTCCCCGCCATAGCCCAGGCGGAGGTCGCGGGCCTCCAGACGGGTGGCCCGCCCCCCGCCCCGGTTCTCGGTCTCGGTCATCGGGCGGTACCTCTCGATCCACGGCGTCGCTGCAACAGGTACAGCAGGTACGGGGCGCCGACCAGCGCGGTGAGCACGCCGACCGGGAGCTGCACGGGCAGCGCGGTGCGCGCCACCGTGTCGGCCACCAGCACCAGGGCGGCGCCGATCAGCGCGGACAACAGGGGCGGGATGTCGGGCACGGCGGCGATCCGCCGGGCGACCTGGCCCGACACCAGGGCGACGAAGGCCACCGGCCCGGCCGCCGCCGTCGCGAGCGCCGCCAGGCACACCGACACCAGCAGCAGCGTCCCCCGGGCGCGCCCGGTGCGCACGCCCCAGCCGGCGACCACGTCGTCCTCGAACAGCAGGGCGCGGTTGGTGTGCGCCATGACCAGCGCGGCGGGCAGCAGCACCGCCAGGCCGAGGCCGACCGGGAGGGCGTCGTCCCAGGAGCGCGTGTTCAGGCTGCCGGTGAGCCACACGGCCGCGCGCTGGGCGTCGTGCACCTCCACCACGGTCAGCAGGTACTGCGTGAACCCGGTCAGCGCCGCCGACAGCGCGATCCCGACCAGGAGGAGCCGCCGACCCCGCAGCGACTCGTCTTTGGACAGCAGGAAGATCAGCGCGGCGGCGCCCAGGCCCCCGGCGAGGGCCGCCACCGGGATCGGGACGACGCCGACGGGGCCGCCCAGCGTTCCCACGGCGATCACCCCGACGGCGGCGGCGGAGGCGCCCGCGCTGATCCCGAGGACGTCGGGACTGGCCAACGGGTTGCGCAGCACGCTCTGGCTGAGCCCGCCCGCCAGACCGAAAGCCCCGCCGACCAGCACCGCGAGCACCACGCGCGGGAGCCGGACCTCCAGCACCGCGTAGACGGTGTTCTCCGCGCCCCGGCCGTGCAGCGCCGCCCACAGTTCGGCCGGGGCCGTGGGCCGGTCCCCGAGGCTCAGGGCCACGAGCGCGGCGACCACCACCACGGCCGCCGTGGCCAGGGTCGCCGCCACCACGCGCACGCGCGGCCGGGGTCGGGGAAGCAGGTCGAGGGCGCGGTGAGGACGGCCTCCGCGCACGGTGGCGGTCACAGGCCACGCTCCTTGGTACGCCGGGTCAGCCAGATGAAGAAGGGGGCTCCGACCAGGGCGGTCACGACCCCCACCTGGAGTTCGCCGGGACGCGCGACCAACCGCCCCACGACGTCGGCGACCAGGAGGAGCAGCGGGCCGAGCAGGGCTGCGCAGAGCAGCAGCCGTCGGACGTCTGCGCCGACCAGCGCCCGCGCGATGTGCGGGATCACCAGGCCCACGAAGGCGATCGGCCCCGCCAGGGCGACGGCGGTGCCCGAGAGCAGGACCACCGCCGCACCGGCCAGCAGACGGGTCCGCGCGACCCGGACCCCCAGGGCGGCGGCGGTGTCGTCGCCCAGCGCCATCGCGTTGAGCGAGCCGGAGACCAGCAGGGCCAGCACGGCTCCCGCGACCATGAAGGGTAGGGCGGGCGGCAGCACCCCGGCTCCGGGCATGGTCAGCGCCCCGACCACCCAGAACCGGTACTGGTCCATGGTCGAGGCGCTCAGCAGCACGGTCGCTGAGGTCACCGCGCCGAGGAACGCGGTGGTGGCGGCGCCGGCCAGGGTCATGTTGACGGGGGTGAGGCCCTCAGGGGAGCGCCGGGCGAACGTGTATACCGCGGCGGTGGCCAGCGCGGCTCCCAGCAGGGCGAGCAGCACGCGCGGAAGGCCCGCGCCCAGGCCGAGCAGGGCGCTGCCCGTGACCACGGCGACCGCCGCCCCGGCGGAGATGCCCAGCAGCCCGGGATCGGCGAGGGGATTGCGGGTCACGGACTGGGCGAGCACCCCGGCCGCGCCCAGGCTCGCCCCGACGAGCAGGCCCAGCAGGGTCCGGGGGAAGCGCATCTCCCAGATGACGGTCGAGGCCACCCCCTCACGGCCGAACAGCCCCTGGAGCGTCTCGGCCGGGGACAGCACGCGCGTGCCGACGGCGAGGCTGACCAGGGCGGCGGCGACCAGCAGGACGAGGGCGCCGAGCAGGACCGTGCCGGTGGGCGCGGTCCTGCCCGGCGTGAGGGAGCGGAGTGTCACCGGAGGCTGTCGGCGATCTCGGCCAGGTCGTCCAGCACGTGCTCGGCGCCGGTCACGCCCAGCCCCAGGTACCAGGTCTCGTCGGGGATCTCCCGGACCAGGCCGTCCTCGGCGACGGCGGGTACCTCGCCCCACAGGGGGCCGTCCACGACGTTGGCCTGCTCGGTGGAGTCGGCCTCGCCATAGGTGCCCCAGAGCACCCAGTCGCCCTCGGCGAGGGTGATCTCCTCGGGCGAGATCTCCAGGGCCAGTTCGTCGATGTCCTCGGCCTCGGGACGGTCCAGGCCGACGTCACGGAGGAGGACGCCGATGAAGGAGTCGTTGCCGTACAGGCGGGTGCGCCCGGCCATGAACCGCAGCATGGACACGGTGGGGACCTCGCCCGCGTTGGCCTCGACGATCGACGCGCCGACCTCGCTCGCGCGCTCCTCGTAGGAGTCGAGGAGATCGCGGGCCAGCTCCTCCTCGCCCAGGGCGTCCGCGTTGAGGAGGAAGTTCTCCTTCCAGAGCACGCCCGGTCGGGGTGCCAGGACGGTCGGGGCGATGTCCTGGAGGCGCTCCTTCAGCCCGTCGTCGTCGATCCGGAGCGTGGTGCCCAGGATGAGGTCGGGCTCCAGGTTCTTGATCTGTTCGAGGTCGAGCGCGTCGTAGGCGCCCAGGTCCACCGCGTCGCCGACCTCCATGTAGTCGGGGGCGATCCCGGCGTCGGCGGGGTGCGCGATCCCGACGGGCTCGATGCCCAGGGAGAGCACGTTGTCCAGCTCACCGGTGTCGAGGACGACGACCCGCTCGGGCTTGGCCGGGATCTCGGTCTGTCCGATCTCGCCGTTGGCGACGAGGTTGTCGACCACACGGGGGAACTCGCCGGGGGCGGCGTCCGTGCCCAGCTGGGCGGCGAGCTCGCGGACGTCCTGGAAACCCTCCTGGCCCGCGGCCACGTTCGACTGGTTGTCGCCGGTGCCGGAGGTGCCGGTGGTGCCGCAGCCGGTGAGCAGGAGCGCTCCCGCCACGAGGGCCGTGGTGAGGGTGGTGGTTCTGGACAAGGGAATCCTCTGATCGCTGATGAGGTCGCCACGGGCGGTTCCCCGGAGGGCGGAGGCGGAGCGCGGGGCGGCCTCGGCCGCGCACGGGTCCGTCACCGTGCTGCCCGTGGTCCCGGAGGGCGCACGACGGCACCGGGGTGCCCGAAGAACACCCCGGTGCCCGATTTAGGTAAAGCTAACCTATAAGTCGTGCCCGTCGCCACTCGGGGGCGCCGAACTCCCTGGCCAGCCGGGTGGGGCCGGTCCGGTCATCGGCGGCCGTGGGGCGTCCGTCGCCCCCGGCGGCGTTCCCTGAGGCCCGGGGGTGGAGGTGTCAGCGCTCGCGACCGAAGGCCCACACCGACAGCGGCGCGAACACCGCGACCAGGGCGGCCGACCACACCAGCGCCAAGGCCACCGAGTCACCGGCGGGGGCGCCGGTGAGCAGGGCACGCGCGGCGTCCATGGCGTGGGTGACCGGGTTGGCTCCCGCCCAGGCCCGCAACCACCCGGGCAGCGTCTCCACCGGCGCGGCCATGCTGGTACCCAGCAGCAGGGGGATGATCGCGACGAAGGTGAGCGCCATGACCGCGCCCTCCTCGCGCAGCAGTACCCCCACGAACACCATCACCCAGCTCAACGCGAACCCGAAACCGACGGCGAGCGCGCACGCCGCCAACGCCTGCCCGGGACCGGTCTCCACCCGGAACCCCATCAGGTGTCCGATCGCGAGCAGGACGAGAACGGTGATCGCGTAGCGCACCAGGTCGGCGAGGACCGAGCCGAGCAGCGGGGCGAAACGGCTGATGGGCAGGCTCCGGAAGCGGTCGTAGACCCCCTTCTTCGCGTCGATGTTGATGGTCAGCCCGGAGGAGAGCATCCCGGCCACGCCCGCGCCCATGACCAGGACCCCGGGGAAGAGGTACTGGAGGTAGGCGCCGGTCGAGCCGGAGACGGACCCGCCGAACAGGTACACGAACAGGACGAGGAACATGCTGGGGGTCACCACGCCGTTCACCAGCGAACCGGGGTCGCGCAGTGACTTGGCCAGGCTCCGGCGGGCCAGGACCAGGCCGTGGCGCAGGAGCGGTGCGGGGCGCGGGGTGGGGCGGTCGGTCTCGGTGCTGTTCACGCGGTGTGCTCCTTCGCGGCGTCGGTGTCGTCATCGGTGCCGGTGCCGATGTCGTCGTCGTTGTCGGTCCCGGTGCTCGGGGCCGTTCCGGTGAGGGCGTGGAACACCTCGTCGAGGCTGGGCAGGTGGAGCGAGAACTCGGTCACCGCGATGCCTTCCTCCCGCAGCGCGTCGGCCACCTCCCAGGCGTCGGCGTCACCGCCGACCGGGACCGACAGGACGTGCCGGGTGTTCTCGGGGGGTCGGCCCGCGACCCGTTCCATGATCCGGGCGGCCCGCCCGGTTCGGTCGGGGTCGGCGGTGCGCAGTGACACCGCCTGTCCGCCGACCACGCGTTTGAGTTCGGCCGGTGTCCCCTCGGCGATCACGCGGCCCCGGTCGATCACCGCGATCCGGTCCGCGAGGGCGTCGGCCTCCTCCAGGTACTGGGTGGTCAGCAGGACGGTGGTGCCCTCGTCGGTGAGTGTGCGGACCATGCCCCACAGGTCCTCGCGCCGCCCGGGGTCGAGCCCCACGGAGGGTTCGTCGAGGAACACCACGCTGGGGCGCCCCACCAGGCTGGCTGCCAGGTCGAGTCGGCGCCGCATTCCCCCTGAGTAGGTGGAGGCGGGGCGGGCGGCGTCCTCGGAGAGCCCGAAGCGGGCCAGGAGCTGGTCGGCGCGGGCCCGGGCCTCACTGCGGCGCAGGTCCAGGAGCTGGCCGAGGAGTACCAGGTTGGCGCGGCCGGAGAGCTCGTCGTCGACCATCGAGGACTGCCCGGTCAACCCGATCAGGCGACGCGCGTCGGCGGCCCGGCGCACCACGTCGAACCCGCCGACCGTGGCGGTGCCCTCGTCGGGGCGGGCGAGTGTGGACAGGACGCGGATGGCCGTGGTCTTGCCGGCTCCGTTGGGGCCGAGGACCCCGAGCACCGATCCGGGGCGGGCCGCGAGGTCGACCCCGGCCAGCGCCGTCGTGCGTCCGAACCGTTTGACCAGGCCCCGGGCCTGGAACGCGTACTCATGCATGGCTCGCTTCGCCCTTCCGGAAGATTCAGATGATGTTGTCATTTGGATGTTGAGAGTATCTGAGTGCTCGTGGCATCTCAACGTAGGATGGGGGGACCGAGACGAGGAGGAAGATGGTCCGGCTCAACAGGGCGCAGCAGCAGGAACGCAACCGGGCGCGCGTGCTCGCCGCCGCCCGGGAGGAGTTCGCCGAACGCGGCTACCGCGACGCCAAGATCGACCGCATCGCCCACCGGGCCGACCTCACCCGGGGGGCCGTCTACTCCAACTTCCCGGGCAAGCGCGCCCTGTACTTCGCGGTGCTCGCCGAGGCGGCCGCCCGCGCCGAACCGGGCCACGCCCCCGCGTTCGGCGCTGACCCCGCCCAGGCCCTGGGCGCCTTCGCCCGTGCCTGGGTGGCCCGCCTGCCCCTGACCGGCGACGAGGAGCGCGTTGGTGCCGAGCTCATGGGAGAGGTGGCCGCAGACCCACGGGTGGGTGCGGTGTTCTCCCAGCTCACAGCCCTCCAGGCGATCCTGCTCGGCCTGGCTCTGGAGAACCTGGAGGCCGGGTCGGAGTCCGGTCGGCGCCGCGTCCGGACGGCCCGGAGCGTCCTGACCACCCTGCACGGAGCCGCGCAGCTGGCCGTCGCGGCGCCGGGGTTCGCCGACCCGTTCACGGTGATCCGCTCCTGCGAACGCCTGGCCGGACTCGACCTGGAGGACGCCTGGCCCCTCCCGTACGTCGACCACCTCCCCGACGCCCGCGCCGTGGACGAACCGTGGTCCGCTCCCACGGGCGTCGACGTCCTGCGCGGCCAGGCGACCACGGTCGACGACGGCGTCGTGGCGGTGGTGGGGCTGCGCCGACTGGAGGCCGTGGAGGAGGCCCTGCGCGCCGCTCCCGAGGGGGCCCCGGTGACGGTCGTGCCCGTCACCACCGAACCCGCCGAACTCCTGCCGCTGGTCCGGCTGGCGCTGGCCGAGCTGCGGACCTGCCTGGTTCCGGCGTTTCCCGCGCGGTGCTGGGCGCGGCCGGTGTTCGTGCTCGACCCCGGGCTGGCCCTCGCGGCCGGTGCGGCCGATCCCCATGACGACCTCGAACTGGCCCTCCGTGTGCACGGGGGGCGGGTCGTCGCCCGGGCCGAGGGGCGGGGCGCCGCGCACGCGGTGGGAGCGTTCGTGCCCGCCGGAAGCGGAGGGCGCGGATCGGCGGGGGGTCGGGCGGCGCGGTAGGTGGCGGCCGGGCCCCTCTCCGCCGGGGCCCGGCCGCGATGGGGTCGCGGTCCAGGCGTGCGGGGCTCCGGGAGCGGGTGCTCGGGCGTCGGCGGCGCGTGCCATGGGGTCCTCCCGCGTCGGCGGTGTCGAGGTTCGGGTGCTCGGGTCGGCGGGATCGGCCGACCATGAAGTCAACCTAAGTTGACTTTCGCCGAAAAGTCAACCTCGGTTGACTCGTGATGGTTCGAAGTGCCGACGACACCGCTGTGGCCTGCTGCGGGACACGCCACACACAGACTGGGACAGGCGCGCCCCCGGTGCGACACTGGGAGGCGCCGGAGACCCCCGCCCGGCCACGAGCGGGGGGTGGGCATGGCAGAGGGGCGCGAACCGGCCGGACCGCTCGGCGAGGGCGAACTCCTGTTCCAGAGCCTCGTCAGGTCCGTGCACGACAGCGGACCCGTGGAGGTGTTGGAGGCCGCCGACCGCTACGGAGCCTCGATCGGCCTCGGCAAGATCACCGTCCACCTCGTGGACCTGCAACAACGGCTCCTGGTGCCGCTCACCGGAGGGCCGATCCTCGACGTGGAGACCACCGTCGCCGGGGAGGCCTACCGCACGGACACCCTGCGGCTCGTCGAGGGCGGCGCCGACGCCCTCAGCCTGTGGCTGCCCCTCAAGGACGGTGCCGACCGCATCGGGGTCGTGCACATCAGGACCCCCTGCATCGACGAACCCACGCTCCGCCGCTGCCAGACCCTGGCCGCGCTGCTGGCGTTGGTCATCACGTCCAAACGTGCCTACAGCGACACCTACGTCCGCCGTACCCGCGCCCGTGACGTACAGCTACGCACCGAGATGCTGCGCGCCTTCCTCCCGCCTCGAACCCTCGGGACCCGGCGCGGCGTCTCCACCGCCGTCCTCGAACCCGCCTACGAACTGGGCGGGGACGCCTTCGACCACTCCCTGACCCGCGACACCCTGCACGCGGTCATCCTGGACGCCATGGGCCACGACCTCGCCTCGGGGCTCACCGCGTCGGTCGCCATGGCGGGGGCCCGCAGCGCCCGCCGCAACGGCGCCGACCTGGCCGAACTCACCCAGAACGTCGAACGCGCGCTGGTCACCTGGCTCCCCGAACGCTTCTGCACGGCCATCTTCGCCACCCTGGACCTGTCCACCGGCGTGTTCTCGTGGGCCAACTGCGCCCACCCCGCTCCGCTGCTCATCCGTCGCCAGCGCCTGGTGGAGGGAGCCCTGGAACGCACGCCCGAGCTTCCGCTCGGCCTGGACGGGGTGGTGCCCGGCACCACCCCGCGCACCGTCCACCGGACCGCCCTCGAACCCGGTGACCAGGTCCTGCTCCACACCGACGGCGTCACGGAGGCGCACGACAGCGACGGGCGGATGTTCGGGCAGGAGCGCTTCGCCGACTTCGTCATCCGGGCCGCCTCCGCCGACGAACCCGCGCCCGAGACGCTGCGCCGGCTCATCCACGACATCCACGAACACCAGCGCGGCAGCTTCACCGACGACGCCACCATCATGCTGCTGGAGTGGACCCCCGACGCCACGGGGCGGGGTTGACCCCCGGCGTCGGGCGGCTCACCAGAGGGCGAGCACCCGGCTGGGGCCGCCCGAGGCGTCCAGGCCGGGCAGGACGCCCACCGTGATCAGGGCCCCGCTCGGAGGCAGCCGCTCCAGACCGGTCAGGGACTCCAGCCCCCACCGGTCGGCGCGCCCCACCACCTCGTGGGCGGCGAAGTCGGTGGACGCGCCCGGGTCCGTGCTGAGCGTGTCCACACCCGTTCCGGCGATGGCCCGCTCGGCGACCAGGAACTCGCAGGCCTCGGGGGAGAACCCGGGAAAGTGCCAGGAACCGTCCGCGGCCACGCCCCGGACCCGGTCGTCGCCCTCGGCCCAGCGGGCGCTCCACCCCGAACACATCAGGACCGCCGCCCCGGCCGGGATGCGCCCGTGGACGCGTTCGAAGGCGTGGACGTCGTCCACGGTCACCGTCGTGTCGGGGTCCTCGGCGGCCCGGGCCCGGATGTCGATCACCGCGGCCGGGGCGACCAGCTCGGACGGGTCGATGTCGGGTACCAGCCGTCCGCCCCCGATCACGTGTCCCGGCGCGTCCAGGTGGGTGCCGGTGTGCTCGGTCAGGCTCCACCTCTGGAGGTAGATCCCGAACTCCCCCTCGGCCGGTTGCGGTACGACGGTCTCCCGCACCGGTTTCTCGTCGTCCCAGGAGGCCATGCCGGGGGCGATCGTGTGGCTGAGGTCGGCCACCCGGCGAAAGCCCTTCGGCCAGGGGCGCGGCGTGGTGGGCGGGGTCGGCGGTCCGGCGGGCGCGGCGGGTCCGCCGTGCCCGGTTCGGGCCCTCACGGTCTCGCCGGTTCCGTGCAGGCACATGGCGTCCCCTTCGTCGTGGGTCCCTCGGGGCGGCGCCCGCGCGGGTGTGTGGGGATCACTCTCCCAGGCCTCGCGCGCGCGGGCCAGCCAAGGGCGGCGGTTCGGGAGCGCGTCGGCCTCAGGAGGGCGGCGGTACCCGGGAGGTCGCGGGCGTGGCGGCGGCCAGGTTCCGGACCGGCCGCAGCGCCAGCAGCGCCGTTCCCACCAGAACGGCCGCGGCCCCGCCCGCGAGGAGCACCGTCCGTGTCCCGAGCACCTCGGCGACGGGGCCCGCCAGGGCCTGACCCACCGGCAGCATCGCCACCGACCCCGCCACCTCGTAGGCGTGGATGCGGCCCAGGACCGGGCCCGGTACCCGCGTCTGCACGCTGGTCATCCACATCACCCCCCAGAACCCCACGCACGCGCCGCTCACCGCCGCGCCCAGGGCCAGCCACGGAACCGCCGCCCCCAGGCCCACCGCCACCGAGTACGCACCCGCCCCGAAGAGCCCGACCGCCCCCGCGCGCAGCGGGTAACGCGGCCGTACGCGCATGGCCAGCACCCCGCCCAACGCGGTGCCTCCGCCCAGGGCCGCGCTGACCAGGCCGTACACCTGCGGCCCGTGCCCGAGGATGATCTCCGACGAGGTCAGCGGAATCTTGGGCCCCCACAGGGTCACCATGACCACCATCCACAGCAGGATCACCGACCACATCCAGGTCCGCGAGCGGAACTCGTGCCACCCCTCCACCAGATCGGCCAGGTACCCCGGTCCCTCCCCGCGCCGCCGCGCGGGCTCGCGCACCCGGATCAGCCCGAGCAGCAGCGCCCCCACCGCGTAGGTTCCGGCGTGTACCGCGAACACCCCGGCCGCCGACACCGTGGCCACCAGCACCCCCGCCACCGCCGGACCGACCAGCATCGCCAGGGCCTCGGCGGTGCGGATCACCCCGTTGGCCCCCTGCACGTCCCGGACCACCCTCGGCACCACCGAGGCCACCCCCGGCTGGAACGCCCCCGCCGCGATCCCGTTGACCGCCCCGATCAGGCAGATCTGCCAGAGCACCACGTGGCCGGTCAGGAACAGCACGGCCGCCGTTCCCTGCGTGACCACGCGCACCAGGTCGGCGCCGACCATCATCCAGCGCGCCCCCCAACGGTCGGAGAACACTCCGCCGAAGACCACGAACCCCACGAAGAACACGGTGAAGGCGGCCATCGCCAGACCGACCCCGCTCGCGCCCATCCCGTGGGCGAGCAGGCCCGCGGCCAACGCCACCGGCAGCATGCCGTCACCGGTCTTGGCCACCGCCCGCGCCGCGAAGAAGAGGGTGAAGTCCCGTGTCCACACGCGCGGACCGGGTTCCCGCAGTGGTGCCGGTGTTCCGGGCGGCTCCCGGTCCAGCTCTTCCCCTGCCTGGCCGTGCTCCATGGGGCACCCTCCGTCACCCCCGCGCCGGTCGCGGGGGCCTGTGCACCCTACCGGTCCAGACCAGTTGCCTCCAGGGGCTGACGGCCTTGGGAAACACCGCCGACACCGCCGCGATTCTCCTCCCCAACGGGGCACCCGGAGCGGTTGAATGGTGGGCCGTCCACGAGAAGAGAAGGAACCCATGCCCGAACCCAGCGCCGACTGGTGGAAGTCCAGCGTCGTCTACCAGATCTATCCGAGCAGCTTCAAGGACAGCGACGGGGACGGCGTCGGCGACATCCCCGGGGTCATCGAGAAGCTGGACTACCTCCAGCTCCTCGGGGTCGACGTGGTGTGGCTGTCGCCCGTCTACCCCTCGCCCTGGGACGACAACGGATACGACGTCAGCGACTACACCGGTATCGACCCCCGGTTCGGCACCCTGGAGGACTGGGACCGGCTCCGGGACGGGCTCCACGAGCGGGGCATGCGCCTGGTGATGGACCTCGTGGTCAACCACACCAGCGACCGCCACCCCTGGTTCGCCGCCTCACGCGCGGGCGACGAGGACAAGCGCGACTTCTACTTCTGGCGTCCCGGTCGCGACGGCGGCCCGCCCAACAACTGGGGGTCGGTGTTCTCCGGCCCCGCCTGGACCTACGACGAGGGGCGCGGCGAGTACTACCTCCACCTGTTCAGCCCCTCCCAGCCGGACCTGAACTGGGAGAACCCGAAGGTGCGCGCGGCCGTGCACGAGGTGGCCCTGTGGTGGCTGGCGCGCGGCGCGGACGGGTTCAGGATGGACGTCATCAACTTCGTGTCGAAGAACCCGGCGCTGCCGGACGGGCCGGTGCGCGGTGAGTACGGTGACTTCACCCGGCACGCGGTGAACGGGCCGCGTCTGCACGAGTTCCTGCACGAGTTGCACGAGACCGCGTTCACCGGACGCGACGTGCTCACGGTCGGTGAGATGCCGGGGGTGGGCGTGGGCCAGGCACGCGTCCACACCAACCCGGTCAACCGCGAACTCGACATGGTGTTCCAGTTCGAGCACGTGGACCTGGACCACGGCCCGGGCGGCAAGTTCGACCCGCGCCCCCTGGACCTGGCCCGGCTCAGGGCCTCGCTCAACCGCTGGCAGGCGGGGCTCGACGACCGCGGTTGGAACAGCCTCTACTGGAACAACCACGACCAGCCGCGGGTGGTCTCGCGCTTCGGCGACGACGGGCGGTACCGGGTGGAGTCGGCGACCGCGATCGCCACCACGCTGCACATGATGCAGGGCACCCCCTACGTCTACCAGGGCGAGGAACTGGGCATGACCAACGCCCACATGGACGACATCGCCGACTACCGCGACCTGGAGACCCTCAACCACCACCGTGCCGTGGTGGGGTCCGGGCGGGTCGACGAGGCGACCGCCATGGCCGCGATCGCCCGGATGAGCCGGGACAACGCGCGCACCCCCATGCAGTGGACCGCGGGAGAGAACGCCGGGTTCACCACCGGGACGCCGTGGATCGGCGTCAACCCCAACCACACGCGCATCAACGCCGAGGCGGCCGTCGCCGACCCGGGGTCGGTCTTTCACCACTACCGCCGACTGATCGCGCTGCGCAAGGAGCACGCGGTGATCGCGCGCGGGCGGTTCGCGCCGTTGCTGGAGGAGGATTCCAGGATCTACGCCTACACCCGGGCCTACAACGGCCAGACGCTGCTCGTCCTGGCCAACTGGAGCGACCGGGAGGCGGCGGTGGACCTGCCCGAGGACGTGGTGGGGCCCGAACCGGAGCTGCTCATCGGCAACCTGCCCGATCCCGGGTCGGTCCTGGACCCTCTGCGCCCGTGGGAGGCCCGCGTCCACCTCGGCCGCTGACGCTCCGGAGCACCGGACCCGCGCCCGCACCCGGCCCGTGAGTACTGTGTGGGGCAGCCGATCGAGCGGGAGTGGGGCTGACATGAGGGTCGTCATCGTCGGAGCCGGTGTGGGCGGGCTCGCCCTGGCGCGGGGGCTCACCGGCCGGGGCCACGAGGTCGAGGTGCACGAACGCGCGCCCGAACCGCGCGCCGAAGGGGCCGGAGTCGGTCTGTACCCCAACGGCACCGCCGCCCTGCTGGACCTGGGGGTGGACACCACGGGTGTCGGACGGCGCCTGGACGGGGTGGAGCACCGCGACCCCTCCGGGCGGCTTCGCCACACGCTCGACGTGGACGCCGTGGGCGACCACTACGGGTCCGGGAGCCGGACCGTTCCCCGGCGCGCCCTCCTGGACCTGATCGCCGAGGGGCTGCCGGAGGGCACCGTGCGCCACGGCCGCGTGTGCACCCGGGTGCGCGTCAATCCCGACGGCACCGTGAGCGCGCTCTTCGGGGACGGCACCGGCTCCACGGGCGACGTGGTGGTCGGCGCGGACGGTGTGCGCTCGGCGGCCCGGCGCGACCTGTGGGAGGGAGACCGGTCCCGGCCCACCGGCTGGGCCAGCTGGCACGGGCTCACCCGGGTGCCCGTGGACCTGGCGGCGGGCACGGTCGCGGCCGTGGTCCAGGGGCGCCAGGGCCTGTGCGGGATGGCGCCCGCCGGGGACGGGCTCGTGCAGTGGTGGTTCGACGTGCGCTGGCGACCGGACATCCCCCGGCCCGCCTCACCGGTCGGTGTGCTGCGCCGCCTGTTCGGGGACTGGACCGACCCGGACGTGCGCGCCGTCCTGGAGCACGTGGAGGACGAGGACCTCACGCTGTTCGAGCACGCGCGCCACCGGGTGCCCCGGGTCTGGGGCGAGGGCGGGGCGACTCTGCTGGGCGACGCCGCGCACGCCTTGCCGCCCTCCAGCGCGCAGGGGGCCAACCAGGCCCTGGAGGACGCGTGGGCGCTGACCCTGGCGCTGTCGGGCGAGGGGGTCGGAGCCGACCCCGCCGCCGCGCTGCGCCGGTACGAGTCGGTGCGCCGGGGGCCGGTGCGGTTGGCGTCGCTGGCCTCGGGTGCGGAGGCCCTCACACGGTTGCCCGCACCCCGGTTCCTGGGGGCCGAGCGGATCGACTCGCTGGTCACCCGACAGTTCGTGGGCTATCTGGGCGGGGTGAGCAACGTCCTCACCGGTCGCCGTCCCTGAAAAGCTGCCCCAGGAACAACACCAGCGCCTCAGCGCACTCCAGTCGCCCGATTCACGGAATCGGGCGACTTTCTCGTGTCCTGAGGAGTTCCTTGTCCGCGAGGGCCGCGAGGGGAGCCGCCCGGGAGGTTCAGATTTTTTGAAACTCGCCGAAGTGAGGTTAGACTAACCTTGCTTGATGTCGGGGTTCTCCCGTTTTGTTGGTTCCTTCGTGCTGCCCTCCACCGAGGCCACCCCCCGCACGCGCAACCGGCCCGCCCACAGCGACGCGGCCGCTCCCCGTGACGAAGAAAGCAGTGAACATGCACTCCACCCTGCGCCGAAGCGGCGGCATCGCCCTCACCACGGCCCTCGCGCTCGGCCTGGCCGCCTGCGGCACCGACACCGGGGACACCCCCTCGGAGGCGAACGCGGACGGCCCCTTCCCCGTCTCCGTCGAGAGCGCCCTCGGCACCGCCGAGATCCCCGAGCGGCCCGAACGCGTCGTCACCCTCGGCCAGGGCTCCGCCGAGACCGCCATCGCCCTCGGCACCGTGCCGGTCGGTATCGAGAGCTACGAGTGGGGGAGCGACGACACCGGGTACCTGCCGTGGATTCACGAGGCCGTCACCGCATCCGGCGAGGAACTCCCCGAACAGTTCGCGGGCGCCGACGACATCGACTTCGAGGCGATCATCGAACTCGCCCCGGACGTCATCCTCGCCCCCTGGTCCGGGGTGACCCAGGAGCAGTACGACATCCTCACCGACATCGCCCCCACGGTCGCCTACCCCGACCTCGCCTGGAGCACCGACTGGGACGAGCAGATCGAGATCATCGGCCGGGCGCTGGGCCAGCCCGAGGAGGCCGAGGAGCTCGTCACCGAGATCGAGGGCCGGTTCGAGGCGGCCGCCGCCGAGAACCCCGACTTCGCCGACCTCACCTTCTCCTACGTCTACACCGACGGCCCCGGCACGCTCGGCGTCTTCCTCCCCGACGAACAGCGCGTGGCCATGGTGCGCGGCCTCGGGCTCCAGGTGGACCCGGTCGTGGAGACCTTCCCCGAGACCGAGGGCACCGACTCCGCCCTGGTGGGGCTGGAGAACGCCGACCGGTTCGGTGACAGCGACCTCGTCTTCACCTTCTACACCGACGCCGAGACGCGCGCCGAGATCGAGTCCCAGGACCTCTACGGCTCCATCCCCGCCATCGAGCGCGGCTCCGTGGTCACCAGCGACGACAACTCCTTCGTCACCGCCTCCTCCCTGATCAACCCGCTCACGGTGCCGTGGGTCATCGACCGGTACGTCCCCCTCATCGAGGAGGCCGCCGGGACACTGGACGACTGAGGCGGACCGGCGACGTGATCGTGAAGACAGCCGCGGCGCCGCACCGCACCGGGCCCGCCCGCGCCGCGCTCGCCCTGGGCGCGGCCGGGGCGGTCCTGGCGGGAGCGGTCCTGCTCAGCCTCGTGGCGGGCAGCAAGCCCACCTCGCCCGCGGAGGTGTGGCAGGTGTTCGCCGGTACGGCGGACCCGCACACCACCGCCGTGGTCGAGAGCCGCTACCCGCGCACCCTCCTCGGGATCGTCGCGGGAGCCGCGCTGGCCCTGTCCGGCACCCTCATGCAGGGGGTGACCCGCAACCCGCTGGCCGACCCCGGGCTGCTGGGGGTCAACGCCGGGGCGGCGGCCGCCGTGGTCACCGCCACCGCCCTGCTCGGACCGGCCTCCACCGCCGCCACCGTCTGGTGGGCGCTGCCCGGGGCGGTACTGGCCGGGCTGGCCGCCCACACGGTGGGCACCCGGGGCGGAGACGGAGGCATGGTCCGCCTGGTCCTGGCCGGTGCGGTGGTCTCGGCGGTGCTCACGGCCTACGTGCAGGCGGTGTCGCTGAGCATGCCGGACGTGTTCGACAGCTACCGCTACTGGGTGGTGGGATCGCTGGCCGGCCGCGGGTTCGACGTGGTGCTCGCGGTCCTGCCGGTGCTCGGCGCGGGGACCCTGCTGGCACTGCTGGTCACGGGGTCGCTCAACGCCCTGGCCCTGGGGGAGGAGGCGGCGGTGGCCACCGGCGCCAATGTGTTCCTGGCGCGCTCGGGCGGACTCTTGGGGGGCACCCTGCTGGCGGCGGGGGCGACGGCGGCGGCGGGACCGGTCGCCTTCGTCGGCCTGGCCGTCCCGCACGTGGTGCGCGGACTGGTCGGGGTGGACTTCCGGCTCCAGGTGCCCTTCGCCCTGCTGGTCGGTCCCTCCCTGCTGCTGGTGGCCGACGTCGTGGGCCGCACCCTGGTGCGCCCGATGGAGCTGATGGTGGGCGTGGTCACGGCCTTCGTGGGGGCGCCCGTGCTGTTGTACGTGGTCCGAAGGTCGAGGGCGGGGACATGAACCTCGGAGTCCGATCCGCGCCGGTGTCCTCCGCGACCCCCGGGACCCCGGTAGCGTCGCCTCCGTTCCCGGTCCTGCGGCTGGGCCGGTTCGTCGCCCTACCGCTGCACCGGCGCTCGCTGGTCGTGGGCCTGGCGCTGCTGGTACTCCTGTGCGCGGCGGCCGCCGCCACCCTCAGCCTGGGCCGCCTGGGCGTGCCCCTCACGCAGCTGCCCGCCGTCCTGTCCGGACGCGGGGAGGCCACCCACCTGTTCGCCCTCGAACGGCTGCGCGGCCCCCGGCTGGCCGTGGCGGCGGGGACGGGGATCGCCCTGGGACTGGCCGGCGCGCTGTTCCAGTCGGTCACGCGCAACCCGCTGGGCAGCCCCGACGTGATCGGCCTGGGAGCGGGCGCCGGGGCGGGCGCGGCCTTCGCCGCGCTCATGCTCCCCGGGATCGTGCCCGTGCCGATGGGCGCCCTGGCCGGTGCGGCGCTGGCCGTGGCGGTGGTGGCCTCCGTGACCGGGACCGGGCTGCGCGACCCCGGCCGGCTGATCGTCGCGGGCATCGGCGTGGCCGCCATGGCCCAGGCCTTCACGCACTTCGTGGTGTCGGTGATGGCCCGGGACAAGGCCGCCGTGCTGGCCGCCTACGTCAACGGGAGTCTGGGCGCCCGGTCCTGGGACCACGCCGCCACCGTGTGGCTCGCCCTCGCCCTGGCGGTGCCGCTGCTCGTGGTCCTGGCCGGGCCGGTCGCGCTCAACGAGATGGGTGACGAGCTCGCCGACGGGCTCGGGGCCCGTGCGTCCGGCACCCGGACGGCCGCGGTCGTGCTCTCGGTGGTGCTCTCGGCCGCGGCGGTGAGCGTGGCCGGGCCGATCGCGTTCGTGTCCCTCACCGCGCCGCAGATCGCCCGCAGGCTCAGCGCGGCCCCCGGCCCCAACCTGGCGCTCTCCGCGCTGGTCGGGGCGCTGCTGCTGGTGTCGGCCGACCTGGCCGTGCAGCACGCGCCGGTCGCCGAGGGGCTGCCCGTGGGGGTCCTGACCCTGGCGATCGGCGGCGTGTACCTGGGCTACCTGCTCATCCGTGAATGGCGAAGGGGAAGACTGTGAGCCGTGAGACCACTCCGGTCCTGTCCGCCGAGGGGCTCACCCTGGGCTACGGGGCCGATCCGGTCGTGCGCGACCTGGACCTGACCGTGTCCGAGGGCGAGTTCACGGTGATCGTGGGCCCCAACGGCTGCGGCAAGTCCACGCTGCTCAAGGCGCTGGGCCGGGTGAACCGGCCGGTGGCGGGCCGGGTGCTGCTGCACGGGCGCGACGTGCGCTCCCAGCGGCCCAAGGCGGTCGCCCGCCGGCTGGCGCTGCTGCCGCAGAGCCCGCTGGCACCCGAGGGCATCACGGTCCGCGCGCTGGTGGCGCGCGGCCGCTTCCCGCACCACACCCTGCTGCGCCAGTGGGTGCCGGAGGACGAGGCGGCGGTGGCCGCAGCCCTGGAACTCGCCGGGCTGGCCGGACTGGCCGACGCGCGGGTCGGCTCGCTCTCGGGTGGGCAGCGCCAGCGCGCCTGGGTGGCGATGGTGCTGGCCCAGGACAGCGGCACGCTGCTGCTGGACGAGCCCACCACCTACCTGGACATCGCGCACCAGTACGACCTGTTGGAGCTGTTCGCCGACCTGCACCGGCGCGGCCGCACCGTGGTGGCGGTGCTGCACGACCTCGCCCAGGCGGCCCGCTTCGCGACGCGCATGGTGATGATGGACGGGGGAGCGGTGGTCGCGGACGGCGCGCCCGAGGAGGTCGTCACGGCCGAGCGGGTGGCCCGGGTGTTCGGGCTGGCGTGCGACGTGGTGCCCGACCCCCGGACGGGGACTCCGCTGGTCGTCCCGCACGAGCGGGCGCGCACGGGGGCCTGAGTTCAGGCGTGCGCCGGACCGGGGCCGGGTTCCTCCGGCGGCTCGGTCGTGTGCCGCTCGGGGCGTTCGGCCTTGTACCGCTCCCACTGCTCCAGCAGAACGTCGTGGTAGCCGTCCAGCCAGGTCATGTAGTCGTACATGTTGTGCAGCCGGGTGCGGGAGGACGGACCCAGGTGGGGGAGGCGTTCGAGCGCGGAGGCGGCCAGGTCGCGCTGTTGGCGCAGGTAGCCGCGTTCGTTGCGCAGGAACCCGCCCCAGACGTCCTCGTCCATGCTGATCAGTCGTGAACGGCTGTCGGGGGAGTCGACCAGGGTCACGAACCCGAGCTCGCGCAGGCGGCGCACCGACTGTGAGACCGATCCGCGGCTCACTCCGGCGCCCTCGGCGACGGCCTCGGCGCTCACGGCGTCCCGGTCGGCCACCAGCAGGTAGCCCACGATGCGCCCCTCCGCTTTGGGTCGTCCCTGGGACTGCCAGTAGGCGGCGAAGCGCCCGACGAAGTCGTCGCGGAACTCCTCGGCGCCGACCTCGCCACCGTCCGCCTCCACGGTGTCCAACGCCCGTTCCTCCCGTGCACCCTGCGTCATGGGGCCACCCTAGCGCCCGGACGGGCGCCCCCTCTCCGGTTCCGCCGGACGGGCGCGAGAGGTGCGGCGCAGGGGTTCCAGCAGCCCCGCCAGGGCCGTCCAGACCTCCTCCAGGTCCCCGTCGCCACCGGTGTCCGCGAGCCACAGGGCCGCCTCGTTCATGGCTCCCGAGAGCAGGTGGGCCAGGGGGGCCACGGGCCGGGGGGAGATGACGCCCGCGTCGACGAGCGCCGTGAGCGACTCGGTGAGGTGGTGGGCGGAGGAGGCCTCGTCGAGGGCGCGCCACTCACGCCAGCCCAGGACGGCGGGGCCGTCCACGAGCATGATCCGGCGGACGTCGGGGGCGGTGCTGGCGGTGAGGAAGGCGCGGCACCCGGCGGTGAGCTGGTCCCAGGGGTGGGTGTGGGCGTCGGCGGCGGCGGCCACGGCGGCCCCCACCTCCTCCTGGGTCTGGGCCAGGACCGCGCGGAACAGGTCGGCCTTGCCGTCGAAGTGGTGGTAGAGCGCGCCCTTGGTGACCTGGGCGGCGTCGACGATCCCGGCCAGGCCCACCCCGGCGTACCCGTGCTCGGCGAACAGGCGCCGCCCCTCGCGAAGAAGGGTCCGTCTGGTCCTGGCTCGCTGCTCGGCCCGTGCGCCCGTGTCCCTGGTCATCGACCCCCCTGTTGACATACCGACGGTACGTGAATAGCGTAGCTCAACATACCGTTGGTATGCGAAAGGAACGCCATGCGCCTCACCAGCTTCTATCCCGTACTGTGCACACCCCGTCTCCAGGAGAGCCACCACTTCTACACGCGGTGGTTCGGCTTCGAGGACACCTTCGTCGCGGACTGGTACGTCAGCCTGCGCAGGCCCGGTCCTCCGGACCACGAGCTCGCCCTGGTGGCGGCGGGCCACCCGACCCTGCCCGAGGGGTACCGGACCGCCGCCGCGCAGGGGGTACTGCTCAACGTCGAGGTCGCCGACGTCGACGCCGAGTGGCGCCGCCTGGTCGTCGACGGCGGGCTGGAGCCCGTGCTCACGCTGCGCAGCGAGGCCTTCGGGCAGCGGCACTTCATCGTGGCCGACCCCGCGGGGGCCCTCGTCGACGTCATCACTCCGATCGACCCCTCCGAGGAGTACGCCGACCAGTTCCTCGACTGAGACGCCCCGGAGCCCACCGCCCCGCCGCCGGACCCGGACGCCCCGTGCGCGCGGGGTACCATCCGGTCGGTATGCTGGCCGGGGCGGTGGTCAGGAGCCCCGCCGTGGGGAGACCCGGGGCACGAAACGAGGCGGGACATGGCGCGAGAACAGCGGACGGCCGAGGTCGGAGCCGGGCGCGGGACCGTGCCCGAACGGCTCCTGGAGGCGGCCACCCGGCTCTTCGCGGAGAAGGGCTTCGAGAGCACCTCGGTCCAGGAGGTCGTGGCCGCCGCCGGTGTCACCAAGGGGGCGATGTACCACTACTTCGGCTCCAAGGACGACCTGCTGTACGAGGTCTACGCGCGTGTCCTGCGCATGCAGACCGACCACCTGGTGGAGATCTCCTCCCGGGAGGAACCCGTCGCCGAACGGGTCCACGCGGCCGCCGCCGACGTCATCGTCACCAGCGTCGCCAACATGGACGACACCAAGATCTTCTTCCGGTCCATGCACCAGCTCGCCCCGGAGAAGCAGCGTGACGTGCGGGCCGAGCGCCGCCGGTACCACGAACTCTTCCGGGCGATGGTCGAACAGGGCCAGGAGGAGGGGGTCTTCCGCACCGACGTCCCCGCCGACCTCGTCGTCGACTACTTCTTCGGCTCCGTGCACCACCTGGGCACCTGGTACCGGCACGACGGTGAGCTCACCGGCGACGACGTGGGCCGCCACTTCGCCGACCTGCTCGTCGCGGGCCTGCGCCCGCTGGCCTGAGCCACACGCGCCGCGTTCACGGGCCCGGAACCCGTTTCGCCCGCCCCCGCCGAGCGGCGCCGGGGCCGGAGCGCCCGGCCCCGGCCCCGGCGGCGACCGCGCCCGCCAGACCGTGTTGTACGGCCTAGGCGTACCTGCGCAGCTCGGCGCGGGCCAGCGAGCGCAGGTGCACCTCGTCCGGGCCGTCCGCCAACCGCAGTGAGCGCACCCCCGCCTGCCATCCGGCCAACGGGGTGTCCTGGCTGACTCCGGCGGCGCCGTGCGCCTGCACGCACCGGTCCAGAATCCACTCCACCGTGCGCGGCGTGGCGATCTTGATGGCCTGGATCTCGGTGTGCGCCCCCTTGTTACCCACCGTGTCCATCAGGTACGCGGTCTTGAGCACCAGCAGACGCAGCTGTTCGATCGCCACCCGGGCCTCGGCGATCCACTCGCGGACCACGCCCTGCTCGGCCAGCGGACGGCCGAACGCCACCCGGTCCAACACCCGTCGGCACGTCAGCTCCAGGGCGCGCTCGGCCATGCCGATGGAGCGCATGCAGTGGTGGATGCGGCCCGGTCCCAGCCGGGCCTGGGCGATGGCGAACCCGTCGCCCTCCCCGCCCACGAGGTGGTCCGCGGGTACGCGGACGTCGTCGAGGAACACCTCCGCGTGGCCGCCGTGGTCGCTGTCGTCGTAGCCGAACACCCGCATGCCGCGCTCGATCCGCAGCCCCGGGGTGCCACGGGGTACCAGAACCATGCTCTGCTGCCGGTGCCGCTCGGCCCCGGGGTCGGTCTTGCCCATCACGATGAGGACCTCACAGGCGGGGTCGAGCGCGCCGGTGATGAACCACTTGTGGCCGTTGACCACGTACTCGTCGCCCTCACGGACGATCCGGGTGGTGATGTTGGTGGCGTCGGAGGAGGCCACCTCCGGTTCGGTCATGGCGAAGGCGGAGCGGACGCGCCCGTCCAGCAGCGGCTCCAGCCACCGCCGCTTCTGTTCCGGGGTGCCGAACATCGCCAGCACCTCCATGTTGCCGGTGTCCGGGGCGGAGCAGTTGAGCGCCACCGGGGCCAGCTGGGGGCTGCGCCCGGTGATCTCGGCCAGCGGCGCGTACTGGAGGTTGGGCAGCCCGCCGTGCTCGGGGTGCCCGGCCAGGAAGAGGTTCCACAGCCCCCGGCGGCGGGCCTCGGCCCGCAGCTCCGCGACGACCGGCGGCGCCGACCAGGGGCTGGCGCGCTCGGCCAGCTGGGCGGCGAACACGGGTTCGGCGGGATAGACGTGCTCGTCCATGAAGTCCAGCAGCCGGGACCGCAGCTCCTCGGTCCGGGCGTCGTACGCGAAGTCCATCGCTCCTCAGTCCTCCTCAAGAACGGAACGCGCCCGACGGACCAGGGGGGCGACGACGTCCCCGATCCCGTCGAAGCCCGCCCCCACGGTCAGTCCGCGCGTGTGCCGGTAGTGGATGCCCTCGGCGATCACCGCGAGCTTGAAGCAGCCGAAGGCCACGTACCAGCCGATCCGGGACACGTCCCGTCCGGTCGCGGCCGCGTACGCCCGCGCCAGTTCGGCGGAGTCGGGGAACCCCTCGGCGGAGGTGGCCGGCCGGGCCCCGCCGATGACGGGCTGTTCCCGGTAGACCAGCATCAGGCCGAGGTCGACGAGCGGGTCGCCGAGGGTGGCCATCTCCCAGTCCAGGACGGCGGTGAGGCGCCCGTCCCCGGTGACCAGCACGTTGTCCAGCCGGTAGTCGCCGTGCACGATCGCGGGCGCTCCCTGCTCGGGGAGCGTGGCGGCGAGCCGGTCGCGGAGTTCGTCGACGCCGGGGATGTCACGGCTGCGCGAGGCCTCCAGCTGTCGGCTCCACCGGCGCACCTGGCGTTCCAGGAACCCGTCCGGGCGGCCGAAGTCGCCCAGGCCCACCGCCTCGGGGTCCACGGCGTGCAGCGCGCCGAGCGTGGCGATCAGCGCGCTGGCGATCGAGCGGACGCCCTCGGCGCCGAACGGGGCGATCTCGTCCAGGGTGCGCAGCGGGGTGCCCGCCACGTGCTCCATGACGTAGAACGGCGCGCCCAGGACGTCGGGGTCCTCGCACAGGACGTGCGTGCGCGGCACCGGGACGTCCGTCCCGCGCAGCGCGCTCATGACCCGGTACTCGCGGGGCATGTCGTGGGCGGTGGCCAGAACGTGCCCCAGGGGCGGGCGGCGCACCACCCACGAACCGGTGCCGTCGGTGACGGTGTAGGTGAGGTTGGACTTGCCGCCCGTGATCATCCGGCCCCCGAGCGGCCCCGCGACCAGGCCGGGCGCCGCGCGGTCCAGGTACGCGCGCAGCCGTTCGAGGTCCAGGCCGGGCAGCGCCTCGCTCATGTCCGCTCCTCGGTCGTGAACACCCGGGCCTGGATGCGGCGCATCCCGGCCAGCCAGGCGTCGGTGTCGGTGGCCCTGGCCGCGTAGTAGTCGGCGACGCGGGGGTGCGGCAGGATGAGGAAGCGTCCGTCGGCCAGTCCGGCGAGCGCCGCCTCGGCGACCTCCTCGGGGCTGATGGCCTCCCCTTCCAGGATGGCCCTGCCCTCCGGTCCGGTGGAGTCGAGCATGTCGGTGCGCACGCCCAGCGGGCACAGGCACTGGGTGGTGACGCCCCGGTCCCCGTAGGTGGCCGACATCCACTCGCCGAAGGCCAGAGCCGCGTGCTTGGTCACCGAGTACGGAGCGCTGCCCAGCATGCTGAGCAGCCCGGCGGCCGACACGGTGGTGAGCAGGTGTCCACGGCCGCGTTCGAGCCATCCGGGAAGCAACAGGCGGGCCGCACGCACGTGAGCCATCACGTTGACCTGCCAGGACAGGTCCCAGTCGGACTCCGGCGCCTCAGGGCCTCCGTGGACGCCGACCCCGGCGTTGGCCACGTAGAGGTCGATTTCGTCCAGGTGCTCCCGGGCCCGGGCGACCAGGTGGGCCACGCCCTCCTCGGTCGCGGCGTCGCCGGGAACGGCGGTGCCGCCGACCTCCCGGGCCACCGCGTGCGCGGCGTCCGCGTCCAGGTCGTTGACCACGACCCGTGCACCGCCCCGGGCCAGGCCTCGTGCAAGGGCCGCGCCGATCCCGTTGCCGCCGCCGGTGACGACGGCGCCGATCCCGTTGGGGTCCATGGTGCTCACATCCCTCCGGTGAGGGTGACCCCGCCGTCCAGCACCAGGGTGCGGCCGGTGATCCACGCCGCGTCCTCGGAGAGGAGGAAGGCCACCGCTCCGGCGACGTCCTCGGGGACGCCGAGTCGGCCCAGCGGGTACTGTGCGGCGACCTTCTCCTCCCGCCCCTCGTACAGGGCCTCGGCGAAGCGGGTCTTGACGACGGCGGGGGCGACCCCGTTGACGCGGACGCCCGGGCCGAGTTCGACCGCGAGTTCCTCGGTGACGTGGGTGAGCATGGCCTTGGTGGCACCGTAGAAGCCGATGCCGGGGGCGGGTTTGGTTCCGGCCACGGAGGACACGTTGACGATGGCGCCGCCGTGTTCGGCGAGCCGCGCGCGGTAGGCCTTCTGGACCCAGGCGATGGCCGAGAGCGCGTTGACCTCGAAGATCTTGCGGGCGGCGTCCAGGTCGAGGTCGACCATACGGCCGTAGACGGGGTTGATGCCGGTGTTGTTGACGAGCAGGTCGAGACCGCCGAAGGCCTCCAGGGTGGCGGCGATCGCGGCGTCCTGGTGCTCGGGGTCGTCGGCCCGACCGGGTACGCCGATGGCGTGCTCGGGGCCGCCCAGCGCCTCGACGGCCTCACGGAGGGGTTCGGCCCCGCGCGCGGTGACGCACACGCGGGCGCCCTCGGAGACGAGCCGCTGGGCGATGGCCAGGCCGATGCCGCGACTGGCGCCGGTGATGATGGCGGTGCGCCCGATGAACCGCGATGTCATGCGTACTCCCTAGACCGACTGGTCGGTATGTCACGGAGACTCTACGTCCGCGAGGGCGCGTGCCGCAAGGGGACCAGGCGCGGGCCGGGGGAGAATGGCGGCCCGGGCGCGGGCACGACCGTCCGCGCCCCCGACGCAGGAGGTTCCACCATGGCCACCGAGGTCACCGACGTCCCCGACCGCCGCCGCTACGAGGTCAGAGCCGACGGTGAGGTCGCCGGGTTCGCCGAGTACATCCTCACCGACGGGCTCATCACCTTCACGCACACCGAGATCGACCCCGCCTACGAGGGGCGCGGGCTGGGCGGCACCCTCGTGCGGGAGGCCCTGGACGACGTGCGCGGGCGCGAGCTGGCCGTCCTCCCCCTGTGCCCCTTCGTCAAGGAGTGGATCGGGCGCCACCGCGAGTACGCCGACCTCGTGTACCGCTGAGACCCCGCACCGAAAGGAGACAGCAGAGTGGGTACCGACTACGGGCGCGACATCGCCTTCGGGGTCTTCCCCTCGCCGGACGCCGCCCCGGACGCCCTGCGGCGCACCTGGGCGGTGGTCGAGGCGGCCGAACGCGGCGGGCTCGACCTCGCGGGGTTCCAGGACCACCCCTACCAGCGCCGCCACCTGGACGCCTGGAGCCTGATGGCCACGGTGCTGGCCCGCACCGAGCGGCTGCGGGTCTTTCCCGACGTCGCCCACCTCCCCCTGAGGTCCCCGGCGGTCATGGCCAAACAGGCGGCCACGCTCGACGTGCTCTCCGGCGGCCGGTTCGAGCTGGGCCTGGGCGCCGGGGCGTTCTGGGAGGCGATCGAGGCCATGGGCGGTCGGCGCCGCACGCCGCGTGAGGCCGCCGACGCCCTCCTGGAGGCGATGGAGGTGATCCGTCTGATGTGGTCGGACCAGCGGTCGGTCCGTTTCGAGGGCGACCACTACCGGCTGGCAGGGGTCAAACCCGGTCCCGCCCCGGCGCACGACATGGGGATCTGGCTCGGAGTGAGCGGTCCGCGGCTGCTGGGGGCGGTGGGGCGCGCCGCCGACGGGTGGGTGGTCTCCCATCCCTACCTGGGCACGGAGGCGCTGCCGGGGATGCACGCGCGCATCGACGAGGGCGCCGCGGAGGCGGGCCGGGAACCGGCGCACGTGCGACGCGTCTACAACCTGTGGGGCACCATCACCGGCCACGGGGTCGGCGGTGACTCCGGGGAGGCGTTGCGCGGTCCGGTGGAGGCGTGGGTGGAGGCGGTCACGGGGTTCGTGCTGGAGCACGGCATGGACACGTTCGTGCTCGGTCCGGCGGAGGGGGCGGCGTCCCAGGTGGAGGTGTTCGCCGCCGAGGTGGTGCCCGCGGTCCGGGCGGCGGTGGAGGCGGCCCGGGCCTGAGGCGGGTCTTCCTCCGTTCCGGGCGAAAGGGTCCGGAACGGAGGAATCAGACAAATGTGAATCTACATCGTCAAGGTGATGCTCCTGGCGTGTCCGGTACGGGTTACGCCGAAGGGTCCAGGGTCAGTTTGCCCACGGTGCCGCGCGAGCGCAGATCCTCGTGGGCGCGGTGCGCCTCGGACAGGGGGTAGATGGTCCCGAGCACCGGCCGCAGCGCGCCCTCGGAGACCAGCGCGAACAGTTCGTTCATCGCCTGCCTCACCACGTCGCCCGGCAGTAGGAACGCGTGAGGGAGCCACATGCCGCCGACGATGGTGGAGTGGCGCATGAGGTTGGGCAGCTTCACGGGGGCGGGGAGCTCACGCGAGGCCATGCCGTAGAAGCCCAGGCGGCCGAAGGGGGCCAGCGCCCGCACGCTCTCGTCGGTGACCCGGCCGCCCACCATGTCGAGGACGACGTCGACCCGCCGGCCCTCGTTGGCCTCGATGAGGGCGGCGGTCATGTCGGGTGCGGCGGAGTCCACCACGGCGTCCGCGCCCAGCCCCAGGGCCAGGTCGCGCTTGTCACCGGTGCTGGCCACGGCGATCACCCGGCCCGCGCCGAACCGCTTGGCGAGCTGCACGGCCAACGTGCCGACCCCGCCGCCCGCCGCGTGCACCACGACCGACTCCCCGGGCTCGACCCGGGTCGTCTTGCGCAGCAGCATCCAGGCCGAGGCGCCCTGTACGACCAGGGACAGCGCGGCCGCGTCGGTCACGTCGTCGGGGATGTCGTAGGCCAGGTTGGGGTCGACCGCCGCCCGCTGCGCGTACCCGCCGCCGCCGTTGAGCAGGGCCACGACCCGGCGACCGTCCGGGGTGCGCCCCGCGACCTCGCTGCCGGGAACCAGCGGCAGGGACGAGGGGGAGAGGTAGCTGTTCTCCGCCTGGTGGGTGTCGGCGAAGTTCACCCCGCTCAGGGCCACGTCGACCACGATCTGGCCGGGGCCGGGCTCCGGTTCCGGCAGGTCCGTGGGTACGAGGACCTCGGGTCCGCCGAACTCGGTGATCTGGATGGCGCGCATGGTGGGCCCTTCCCGGTGGTGGAGCGGTGTCGGGCGGACATCATACCGACCAGATGGTATGTGTGGTGGACCCGCTGTCCCACGGGCGTGTGGCGCCGCGAAGCGGACGGGCCCCTCGCCGCGGCGGTGCGCCGGGGTCGAGGGGCCCGTGTACGGAAGCGCAGGACCTACCTGCGACGCGAGGAACCGCCGCCGGAGCGCCGGGAACCGCCCGAGCGGCCCGAACCGCTCGAACGGCTGCTGGAGGAGCGGCCCGAACTGCTGGAACGGCTACTGGAAGAGCGTCCGGAAGCGCTGGAACGGCCGCTGGAGGAGCGACCGGAAGCGCTGCCGCCGGAGCTGCGGAAGCCTCCCGAAGCGCTCCCGGACCCGTTCCGGCCGGAGTCGCTCCGGGACGAGAAGCCCCCGGAGGAGGACCGGCGCGAGGACGAGGTGCCGCGCGAGGACGACGCGCTCCCCCGGGAGGAGGTTCCCCGGGCCGCCGAGGCCCCGCGTGAGGTGGACGCTCCCTTGGCCGGGGGACGTCCGCTCGCCATGGGTAGACCCGAGGACGCGGCTCCCGGGCTCCCGGTCGTCCCGTCCCGCGCGGGTCGGGCCGTCCGGTTCTGCGACGAGTCGCGCCGGGACCCGGCCGCCCGCGAGGTGCCGCCGCTCTGGGAGCGCCCCTGGCGTTCGCGGCGGGAGGTCGACCCGCTGGAGGGGGCCTCCGAACGCGAGGCGAACCCGCCTCCGCCCCGGCGCTCCACGCGCGGCGTGCGGGTGGCCCGAGGTGCGGGTGCCTCGGAGCGGCTGGAGAGCGGGCGGTAGGAGCCCCGTGAACCGCCCACGCGGTCACGGGGGGCCGTGCTCCGACGGCGTACCGGCCGGAAGGTGTGCACCACCAGGGGCGGGCGCTGGCGCCGGCTGACCACGTACCCGCGCCGGGGGTGGTGCCAGTGGTGGCGCGGTTCGTAGCCGTACTCGGGGTAGCGCCGAAAGTCCGCGTAGTGGGAGTGGTAGAACTCCGGCTCGCGCTCGTGCAGCAGCACGTCGATGGTGATCGCGGCGCCGATCACCAGGCGGCGCAGCGGCCAGGGCAGGTCGTAGGCGAACTCCAGCGCGTAGCGGTCCTCGGTGGTGAAGAACTGGCCGCCCAGCCCGGGGTGCTCCTTGCCGATCCGGGCGATCTCGATCCCGGCGTGGTCCAGGACGGTGAAGTCCCAGCCGCTCCAGTCGCCGCGGATCTCGGCGACGGTGTGGCCCCGGGGGTCGTTGAGCCGGAACCGCGATCCCATGAAGGAGCGGTCCTGGACGATGCTGCCGTAGGGCTCGTTGTGCGGGCCGCTCACGTGGATGTAGGGGCGGCCCCGGTCCCAGGGCTTGTCCAGGCTCAGGAGCGGGTGCCCGTCGGGCGCGTAGATCGTGAACCGGTGGGGCAGTTGGGAGCTGCGCCGGTGCGAGTGCGTCCACGCGGTCATGTGCTCGTTCACGTACGCGAGCGGCTGTCCGTGCTCGCTGAGGACCTCGTAGTGTCCTTCGGCCGAGAACAGGCGGCGGGGTTGCTCGACCAGCAACACGGGCGCGGTGAACAGGGGTGCGTGCATGTGGGGGCCTTTCCGGCGCTGTCGCCCTGGGGCGGCGGGTCGGTTGGGTGCCAGTCGGCTGGTTGCGCAGCGGGGAGAATTCGGGAGAATCCAGCAGAAAACCTATCGTCTGGTTTCGACGGAGGCGCACTCCTCCGGGTTCCCCGGCGTGGGGGACGCTCCCGTGGGCACCGGCCCCGGGCCCCTCGCGGCGGTCGGGCCCGGTCCGGCCTTGCGCCGCCCTACCTAACGTTGTTAGGTAGGGGTGCCCCGACCGATCCCCCCAGGAGGCACCCGTGAACGCCCAGTACATCGTCGACACCCGGAACGGACCGGTGCGCGGCGCCCCGTCCCCACGGTCCGAGGACGGGCGGATCACGGCCCACCTGGGCATCCCGTACGCGGCGGCCCCCTTCGGCGAACGCCGCTTCGCCGCCCCCGCGCCCCCGCCCGCCTGGAACGGTGTCCGCGACTGCGTCGAGGCCGGACCGCCCGCGCCCCAGAGCGCCCGGTTCATCGGTACCGAACCCTGGGACTCCGAGACCTCCCTGGACTGCCTCGTCCTCAACGTGTGGTCCCCGGGACCGGCGACCGGCGGCGACGGCGCGGGCTCCCCGGTCATGGTGTGGATTCACGGCGGCGCCTACATCGTCGGCTCCGGGGCCGAGGCCACCTACGACGGGACCCGACTCGCCGAGGCCGGGACGGTCGTGGTCACCGTCAACTACCGCCTGGGCTTCGAGGGCTTCGGCCACGTCCCGGGCCGTCCCGACAACCGTGGCCTGCTCGACCAGATCGCCGCCCTGCGCTGGGTCCGCGACAACATCGCCGCGTTCGGCGGCGATCCGGGCAACGTCACCGTCGCGGGGGAGTCCGCGGGCGCCGGTTCCGTGGTCTGCCTGATGGCCTCGCCCGCGGCGCGCGGCCTGTTCCGCCGCGCCGTCGCGCACAGCGTTCCCGGCGACATGCTCACCGTGGGCACCGCCCGGTTGCTGGCCGAGGGGATCGCCGGGGTCATCGGGGTGCCCCTGGAGGCCGACGCCCTGGCCGGGGTTCCCCCCGAGAGGCTCCTGGCCGCCACCGACACCGTGCTGGCCGGTACCGGCAGGACCAGCAAGGGTGTGCGGACCAGGGCGTTCACCTGTTACGGGCCCGTGGTCGGCGGTCCCGAGCTGCCCGAACCGCCCCTGGAGGCGATCGCCCGGGGCGCCGCCGCCGACGTGGACCTGCTGGTGGGACACAACACCGACGAGTTCACGCTCTTCACCGGCCTCGGGCAGCGGGTGGAGATCGACGGTGAGGCGGCGCTGGCAGTGGCCGCGAGTCGTCTCGGCCTGGGGGAGGACGCGGTGGAGGTCTACCGCGCGGCCCACCCCGGGGCCTCCCTCACCCGTCTCTACGACGAGATCCGCGGCGACGCCATGTTCTGCGAGTACTCCACCCGTGTCGCCGAGGCGCACGCGGCGGCGGGCGCGAGCGCGCACTTCTTCCGGTTCGCGGCGCGCAGCCGGGTCCTGGGCGGAGCCCTGGGCGCCTGTCACGCGTTCGAGCTGCCCTTGGCCTTCGGGAACACGGACTGCGACCTGGCGCGGTTCCTGTGCGAGGGCGACCCGGGCCCCGAGTACCTGGCCCTGTCCGAGCGGATGAGGGCGGCCTGGACCGGTTTCGCGGCCGTCGGGGACCCCGGCTGGGAGCCGGTCCGGCCGGGTGCGACCACGGCCCGGGTGTGGGACCTGGAGGACTCCCTGGTGACCGACGGGAGGTCCCCGCTGAGGGACCTGTGGGCCGGGGTGGCGTTCGCCCCGAAGTAGTTCCCGTGCCCCCGGGGGCCCCGGTGGTCGATAACATCGGACACGGGGACGCGTACTGGTGCGACGGGGGTCGATGCGTGGTGGATGACGTTCCGGAGGCGCTGCTGGCCGCACGCGACGACGTCGCGCGCTTCCTCCTGTCGTACAAGTTCGCGATCGACACCGTGATGGCCAAGGTCAACATCCTCAACGAGGAGTTCCGCTACACCCACGACCACAACCCGATCGAACACGTGAGCTCACGGCTCAAGACCCCGGCCAGCATCATGGAGAAGGCGCGGCGGCGGGGGGTGCCCTACGACCTCAACGAGATCCGCGGGTCCATCCTCGACATCGCCGGTATCCGGGTGACGTGCAGTTTCGTCTCGGACACCTACGCCATCCGGGACATGCTGGCCGGGCACGAGGACATCCGGGTGATGGAGGAGCGCGACTACATCCGTTCGCCCAAGCCCAACGGGTACCGGAGTCTGCACCTGCTGGTGGAGACCCAGGTGCGGATGTCGGACCGTACCGAGGACGTGCCGGTGGAGATCCAGATCCGCACGATCGCGATGGACTTCTGGGCCAGCCTGGAACACAAGATCTACTACAAGTACGCCAAATCGGTCCCGGACCGGCTGCTGGACGAGATCCGTGAGGCGGCCGAGACCGCCAACCAGCTGGACGTGACCATGGAGCGCCTGCACGGGGAGGTCCGGGAGCAGGGCGACCGCTCCAGGGCGCCGCTGCCCGGCCCGGAGGAGCTGCGCAAGCTGCCGTTGGCCGACGAACTGCTGCGGGCGCTGGCCGACCGGGTCAACTCCGAACGCTCCGACTGACGGCGGGTGGAACCCGAGGTCAGGACGCCTCCGTGCGGGAGACGACCTCGCTGGAGAGCAGGACGCGCTTCTCCCGGGTGTCGGCGGTGAGCACGGTGAGGAACTGGCTGCCGTTCTGGACGACGTAGGCGTACACCACCTCGTCCCGGAGCTCGACGCGTTCCTCGGGCACCCACACCTCGTCGACGACGGCCGCTCCCAACAGGACCGCGACCAGGGGGACGAAGAACGCCAGGAGCCACAGGGTGATCCGGCCCGCGCCGGTCGCCCCACAGGGAGAAGGGGTCCCCGACCAGTCGGGAACCCCACACCTCACCGACCCTGTCGGACCCGTGGTCCGGCGGGCAACGGGTTACGGGCTACGTGCCCAGACCGGCGCGGCGCAGCGCGTCGGCCATGGCGCCCGAGGGCGCCGGAGCGGAGTCCCGTCCGCCGTTGCCGCGACCGCCGCCACGGCGCTGCTCGCCGCCGCGTCCGCCCTGGCGTCCGCCGGAACCGCCTCGGCCCTGGCCGCCGCCGTTCCCGCCGCCCGAGCGGGTGCCGCGCTCGCCGCGCTCGCCGCCCTGGCCGCCGGGCGCGGGCGCCTCGTCGTCCAGACGCATGGTGAGCGAGATGCGCTTGCGCGGGATGTCGACCTCGCGCACCTTCACCTTGACGATGTCACCCGGCTTGACGACGTCGCGCGGATCTTCCACGAACTTGTGGGACAGCGCCGACACGTGCACGAGTCCGTCCTGGTGCACGCCCACGTCCACGAACGCCCCGAAGGCGGCCACGTTGGTGACCACGCCCTCCAGGATCATGCCCTGCTCCAGGTCGTCCAGCTTCTCCACGCCCTCCTTGAAGGTGGCGGTGGTGAAGGCGGGACGCGGGTCGCGGCCGGGCTTCTCCAGTTCGCTGAGGATGTCGGTGACGGTCGGGAGCCCGAACTTCTCGTCCACGAAGTCCTGGGGGCGCACGGCCGCCAGTGCCTTCTTGTCGCCGATCAACGACGCGAGGTCGGTGCCGGAGCGGTCCAGGATGCGCCGCACCACCGGGTACGCCTCGGGGTGCACCGCCGACGCGTCCAGCGGGTCGTCGCCGCCCGGTACCCGCAGGAAGCCCGCGCACTGCTCGAACGCCTTGGGGCCCAGCCGGGGCACGGACCGCAGTGCCTCACGGGTCCGGAACGGTCCGTTGGCGTCGCGGTGCGAGACGATGTTGCGGGCCAGGGTCGAGGTCACCCCCGACACCCGGGTGAGCAGCGGTACGGACGCGGTGTTGACGTCCACGCCCACGCCGTTCACGCAGTCCTCGACGACGGCGTCCAGGGAGCGCGACAGCTTCGCCTCGGCGAGGTCGTGCTGGTACTGGCCCACGCCGATGGACTTCGGGTCGATCTTGACCAGCTCGGCCAACGGGTCCTGGAGGCGCCGGGCGATCGAGGCGGCCCCGCGCAGGGACACGTCCAGGTCCGGCAGTTCCTCGGAGGCGTAGGCCGAGGCCGAGTACACCGAGGCGCCCGCCTCCGACACCATCACCTTGGTCAGCTTCAGCTCGGGGTGGAGCTTGATGAGGTCGCCCGCGAGCTTGTCCGTCTCACGCGAGGCGGTGCCGTTGCCGATCGCCACCAGCTCCACGTCGTGCGCGGAGCACAGCTTGGCCAGCCGGTCGATCGATCCGTCCCAGTCCCGGCGGGGGGCGTGCGGGAAGACCGTGTCGGTGGCGACCACCTTGCCCGTGGGGTCGGTGACGGCGACCTTCACGCCGGTGCGCAGACCCGGGTCCAGGCCCAGGGTGGAACGGCTTCCTGCGGGGGCGGCCAGCAGCAGGTCGCGCAGGTTGGCGGCGAACACGTTGACGCCGTCGTCCTCGGCCTGCTGCCACAGGCGCATGCGCACGTCGATGTCGAGGCGGACCAGGACACGGGTGCGCCAGGCCCAGCGCACGGTGTCCTGGAGCCAGCGGTCGGCGGGGCGGCCCCGGTCGACGATCCCGAAGTGGGAGGCGATGGCGTTCTCGTAGGAGCTGCGCGGGACACCGCCGTCCGCGTTCGCCTCGGGGACCTCCTCCGGCTCCAGGTTGAGGGTGAGGACCTCCTCCTTCTCACCCCGGTACATCGCCAGGACGCGGTGCGAGGGCAGCGCGGTGAGGGGCTCGGAGAAGTCGAAGTAGTCGGCGAACTTGGCCCCGGCCTCCTCCTTGCCCTCACGGACCGACGAACCGAGGCGCCCCTTCGCCCACAGGCGTTCGCGCAGGGTGCCGGTGAGGTCGGCGTCCTCGGCGAAGGTCTCCACCAGGATCGCCCGGGCCCCGTCCAGGGCGGCCTTGACGTCGGCCACGCCCTTGTCGGCGTCCACGTAGGCGGCCGCGGCCTCCTGGGGGTCCTGTTCCGGGTCGCCGAGCAGGCCTTCGGCCAGCGGTGCCAGACCGGCCTCGCGGGCGGTCTGCGCCTTGGTGCGGCGCTTGGGCTTGAAGGGGAGGTAGATGTCCTCCAGGCGGGCCTTGGAGTCGGCCTCGTTGATCCGCGCCTCCAGCGCGTCGTCCAACTTGCCCTGGGAACGGATCGACTCCAGGATCGCGCTCCGGCGTTCGGCCAGTTCACGCAGGTAGCGCAGGCGCTCCTCCAGGGCGCGCAGCTGGGCGTCGTCCAGCGCTCCGGTGGCCTCCTTGCGGTACCGGGCGATGAAGGGCACGGTCGACCCGGCGTCGAGCATGTCGACGGCGGCACTGACCTGATGCGCGCCCACGCCGAGCTCCTCGGCGATGCGCTGGTCGATCGTGGGTGTCACAGGGGTCGTCACGAGTAAACGTCCACTCTCTGGCTGTTCGGTGCGCGGACATTCTCGCGGTGCGCGGGGTCGTTGTCATCCCGGCGCGTCGCCGTCCGCCCTCCCAGGTTGCCGCACCGCCGGTCGTGTCCGGACCGGGGGCGTGTCCGGGCGGAGGGGGAGGAGTCCGGTTTCGCACCTTTCGTGGGAGAGGTCCCCGTACTCGGTCCGCCGTCGTGTCGACAGCCGCAGGTCCCGGGGAGGGCGCGCCGGGCGTCGGTCAGCCGTGCGCCTCGCGGACGTCCGTTCCCCGCTCCGCGAAGGCCTTGAAGTCCAGCATGTGCCGGAGCGACTGCTTACGGAAGGCCCCTGGTGCCAGGAACCCCACGAGCCGCATGAACAGGCCGTCGAACCGGTATTCGCTCTCGCTCGCCCAGAGCGTCGCCTCCGGCCCGGCCTGGGTCAGCCGGTCGCGCACGACGCTCCACATGCCCGCGCCGACGATCTCGCGGTCGAAGCGGACCACGCCCCCCTCGGGGATGTGGCGCAGGTCCGCCGGCTCCCGGCGCGTGACGGTCTCGGTGCACTCCATCCGCTGGTTCCCCGTCTGGAACACGACCCGGGACGTGGTGCCGACCTGCCCGTGCTCGCCGTCGACCGGCTCGTGCAGGACGAGGCCGCGTAGCCACTTCTCCACGTGTGCCGGGTCGGCCAGTAGCCGCGCCACCCTCTCCCTTGGGAGGGCGACCTCGATCGAGACGGTGTACTTCATGGCGGTGGGCTCCGGGTGTGCGAGGTGCGGCACGCGCGTGCCGCCTCGCCCCATGTTAGGCGGACCGTCGTGAAAGGACAGCGGTGACCTGCGCGTTCGTGCCGTCTCCCGGTGGCGCCGACGGGGTCGGTTCGGGGTCGCCCCCGCGCGGAGGGCTCCCGGAGTGCGGTGCGACCGGGGATCAGGGGCCGGTGCCGTCGAGGTAGTCGGGGGCGTAGTACTCGTCGACGGGGAGCGGGCCCCGGTATCCCTGGCACATGCACTGGCGGTAACTGGAGTCGGACTGCCCGGTCCAGCGGCCGGGGATGACCACCCGGGTCTGGCACCGCTTGGTCTCCTGGTCGTGGAAGACCAGGTTGTGGCCGCACCCGCAGACCGGCTGGGGGGAGCGCGGGCTCCGGTCGGGGATCTGCGGGGTGCCGTGGTGGCGCTGGAGTTCGCGCTGGGCCTCGCGACGGGCGGTGCGCCGCCCGGCCAGGTACCCGGCGGCGGCGATGGCCGCGCCGATGACCATGAAGAACGGTTCCATGGGGTGAACACCCTCCTCGAATCCCGGGTCCAGTCACGAGCCCCCGCCCATTGTCTCCCATCGCTTCGGCTTTCCGGAGGGCGGCGTGCCCCCGGATGTCCGCGACCCGCCGAAATTTCTCCAAAGGAAGTTCTGCAAAGGTCTTTTTGCAAAGAAATCTTTGGAGTAGGGTTCGAGCATGAACGACGAGGAGAACGCCGACGGGGCGTACGCGGCCCCCACGTCCATGGAGGTCGGCGCGGACGCACTGCGCGGACTGGCCCACCCCCTGCGCGCCCGCATCCTGGACGAGCTCACCGCCCAGGGAGCCGCCACCGCGACCATCCTGGCGGGACTGTTGGGGGAGAGCAGCGGCTCCACCAGCTACCACCTGCGCCAACTCGCCCGCTTCGGATTCGTCGAGATCGACCCCGAGCGCACCGGGCGCCGTGACCGCTGGTGGCGGCCCCGCCGGGGCGGATGGCACATGAGCGGAGTCGGGCACCTGGCCAACCCCGCCACCCGGGAGGCCGCGGAGATCGTCCTGGACCGCTACTACGACGGGCGCCGGGAGCGGCTCGAACGGTGGCGGAACCGGGTGCGGACCAGGCCCGACGACCCCCAGGTGCTCCGCTGGAAGGAAGCCATGCAGGACTCCCTGGCCCACCTGCGAATGACCCCGGAGGAGACCGAGGAGTTCGCCAAGGAACTCCAGGACCTCGTCCAGATGTGGAGCAGCCGGTTCGACGGGAGGTCCGCCGCGAGCCACCCCGACACCGAGGCGGTGGAACTGCACACCGACCTGTTCCCCCACCTCGCCGATCCGCCCGCCGCCACGGGGGAGGGGACTCCGGGCGGCGGCCCTGCGGGCGACCGGCCCGGCCAGGCCTGACCGGAAGCGCCCCGCGCCGCCCCCACCGGCGAATCCCGTCCCCCCAGTCTTCCGGGGGGACGCGGCCGGGGCCGCTCCAGGGTCGCCGCACAGCGCTGACGGGGCTTTCGCTCCCGGCCCCCGGTGACCACGGGCCCCGTCAGCACCACGGGTCCTGTTTGCATCGTGGGTCACATGGGCCCCGTCTGCCCCGCCGTCGTGCCCGTTTCGTGGACCTCTACCACCCTGCAGGCCCCACGCACCTCCCCGGCCTCAGCGACCCGAT
>NZ_JBIAGA010000007.1:53018-64097 GCF_042869555.1 Nocardiopsis sp. NPDC006938
TCCCGCCGACCTGACAGGCCCCGCTTACTCCGCAGGCCCCACGCACCCCACCGGCCTCGGCGTCCCGATCCCGCCGACCTGACAGGCCCCGCTTACTCCGCAGGCCCCACGCACCCCACCGGCCTCGGCGTCCCGATCCCGCCGACCTGACAGGCCCCGCTTACCCCGCAGGCCTCGCCAGCTCCACCGAAGGTCCCACCGGCCCCACACATCCGGTGAGCACCATCCGCGTGGCCGACCCCGTGTCCGCACCACCGACTCCACGCCACTGACCCCGGTGCCACCCGAACGCCACCCCCCTCAGGAGCGCCATGTCCACCGCACCCGCCACCCGAGGCGATCGCCTCGGCCCCGACTTCCACCGCTTCTGGGGCGCCGGGGCGTTCACCAACCTCGCCGACGGCATGCTCGCCGTGGCGCTGCCGCTGATCGCCGTCACCCTCACCCAGGACCCGCTCCTGATCGCCGGTCTGACCGCCGTGCGGTTCCTGCCCTGGCTGCTCCTGGCCCCGCTGTCCGGCGTGCTCATCGACCGGGTACACCGGATGCGCGCCATGGTGGTGTCGAACTCCCTGGCCGCCCTGGTCATGGTCGGCCTCGTCCTGACACTGGTCACCGGCCACCTGTCCCTCTGGGCCCTGTACGCCGCGATGTTCGCGGTCATCTGCTGCGAGACGGTGACCGACCCGGCCAGCCGGATCGCGGTGGTCCAGTTGGTCCCCGCACGCCTCCTGGACCGGGCCAACAGCAGGGTGGAGGGCGCTCGTCTGGTCGCCCAGGACTGTCTGGGCCGCCCGGTGGCCGGGTTCCTGTTCGCCGCCGGTGCCGCCGCTCCGCTCGCGGGCATCGCGGGGTCCTACGCCCTGTGCGTGCTGCTGCTGTGCGCCGTCCCGCTGGTGTGGCGGCGCCCGGTGCCCGAGGACGGCCCGGAGGTGGAACCGGCCGGTTCCGAGGGGTTCTGGCGTTCCACGGGCGAGGGCTTCCGCCAGGTCTTCACCGACCGCGTCCTACGAGGCAACATGCTCTGCAACGCGGGCATGATGGTCGGCGGGAACATGAGCGGAGCCGTGCTGGTGCTCTACGCGCAGAACGGCCTCGGGGTCTCCGCCGCCCTCTTCGGCGTCTTCTCGGCGTCGATGGCGATCGGCGGGATCTGCGGGGCCCTGGCGGCGGGCGCGATCATCACCCGGATCGGGCGGCGGGCCACGGTGCTCGGCGGCTACCTGGTGATGTCGGTCGGTCTCACGAGCGTGGCCCTGGTCGCTGACCCCTACTCGGCCTTCGCGTTCCTGACGGTGGCCGGGTTCTGCATGGTCGCCTCCAACATCGCCGCGGGACCGTACTACCAGGTCGTGGTCCCCGACGCGGTACGCGGCCGGGTTTCCGGGGTCACCCGCATGGTCGGTTGGGGCGCGACACCGATCGGAGCACTCGCGGGCGGGCTGCTCGGCCGGATCGACCTGGTGCTGCCCTTCTTCGTGGGCGGGGCGATCGCGATCGTCACCACCGTCCTCGCGTGGCGGGTCATCACCGAGACCGCGCGCCGTACCGACCGCGCCCTGGCCGACGCCGCCGAGAGCGAAGCACTCCCGACCGGGGCGGGGTGAGCGTTCGGGCCGCCCTGGGCCGCGACCGCGTTGCCGCGCCCCACGGCCCGGCCCCGGAACCGATGCTCGGGGACCGCGGCCGCGGGGCGGGGGTCAGGCCTCGGCGCGCAGCCTCTTGAGCGTCGCCACGTCCTCGGCGTGCGGTCCCTCCGGCCCGGGGGTCTCCACGGTGATGGGGACACCGGCGGTCACCGGGTGGCGGAACAGCTCCGCGAACGGCGCGGCACCGATGTGGCCCGCGCCGATGTTCTCGTGCAGGTCCCTCCTGCTTCCGCAGGGCGCCTTGGAGTCGTTGCCGTGGATCAGCCTGAGCCGGTCGGCGCCGACCACCTCACCGAAGCGGTCCAGGGTCTCGCGCATGCCCTCGACCGTCGAGATGTCGTGCCCGGCCGCGAACAGGTGCGCGGTGTCCAGGCACACGCCCACGTTCGAGTGCCAGTCCAGGGCGTCGAGGTAGGTGACGAGGTCGTCGACGGTGGCACACAGGACCTGTCCCTGACCGGCCATCGGCTCCAACAGCACCGGCGGGACGTCGTCACCGAGCCGCTCCAGCAGAGGGACCAGACGGGCCCGCACCCGCTCCAGCCCGGCCTCGCGTCCGCCCGAGACCGCCGAGCCGGTGTGCATCACCACGCCCAGAGCGCCGATCTGCGCGCCTCTGCGCAGGGCGTGCTCCAGGGAGACCATCGACTTCTCGCCGGTCTCCTCCTTGGGCGCCCCGGGGTTGATCAGGTACGGGGAGTGCACGAACACGGGAAGGTCCGTGCGCTCGCGCATCTTCGCGTCCTGCGCGGGATCGCCCGCGTTGGTCGCCCAGCCGCGCGGGTTGGAGACGAAGACCTGGACGGTCTCCGCGCCGATCTGCTCCGCGTACGCCAGGCCCTTGGTGGCCATTCCGCCCGCCACGGGCACGTGGGCGCCGATCGGGGAGCGGGGTCGCTTCTGTTCGGTGTCGTTCATCGGGACACCACTCTACGGGCGGACACCGGGTGAGCGCGGCAGGCGCTCAGAGTCGGTCGCGCACCTCGGTGAGCAGGGCGGGCAGCTCCCACAGGACGGTGACGTGACCGTGCCCGGGCAGCACGCGCAGTTCGGCGTCCGGGACCAGTTCGGCGGTGTGCCGAGAGTGGGCGATCGGCACCACGGTGTCCAGGTCCCCGTGCACCACCACGAAGGGAGCGCCGGCGTCGGCGGGGTCGAAGTCCCACGGGCGGCCCTGGACCCAGGTGTCCTGGGTGTAGCCGCCCACGCCCTGGGCGAAGGCCTCCTTCGACGACGCCCTGAGGTGGGGGAGGTCGCGCGTGGAGATCAGTTCGCGGTCGGGGTCGGGCCACTCGATCCCGTCCGCGTCCGCGAGGTGGCGCTCGCCCCACTCCAGGGCGGCCCGTTCGTCGGGTTGGCGCATCATGGCGCACTCCGACGCGGAGAAGCCCTCCCAGCTCGGCCCCCACGCGAAGTCGGTGACCCCGCCCAGGACGACCGTGCCCCCCACCCTTTCGGGCAGCAGGGCGGCCACGGCCACCCCGTACGGTCCACCGGAGGAGTGCGCCGCCACCAGGAACCGGTCGATGCCGAGAGCGTCGGCGAGCGCCGCGGTGTCGTCGGCCCAGTCCGCGCGGGTCCGGCCCGGGACCGGGGAGGAGCCCCCGTAGCCGGGGCGGTCGGCGGTGATCACACGGAGCCCGGCGGCGGCGAACTCCGCGTGCTGGTCGCCCAGGTTCCTCCGGCTCACCGGAGCGCCGTGCGCGTACAGGACGGCAGTGCCGTCCGGATCACCGATGTCGGTGAGGGCGACCGTGCGCCCGTGGAGTTCGACCGTGGTGTCGCGCATGACGTGTCCCCGCTCCGCTCGGTGTCCCCGAACGTTAGGCGGTCCCGGGCGCGTCCACAAGGAGGGCTGGTGGCCGGTGCGCGCTCGCGCGGCGGTGGCGTTAGTCTCGTGCCCGTGAGCACCTCGACCACACAGCCACTGACCCTGTCCGACGTCACCGCCGCCTTCGAGGAGGTCTACCCGCCCCGGTGGGCCGCCTCCTGGGACGCCGTCGGGCTGGTCTGCGGAGACCCCGCGCAGCCGGTGGAGCGGGTCCTGTTCGCGGTCGACCCCGTCGACGCCGTGGTCGACGAGGCCCTCACCTGGGGCGCCGACCTCATCGTCACCCACCACCCGCTCATGCTGCGCGGCGTCACCAGCGTGGCCGCCCACACCCCCAAGGGCCGGATCGCGCACCGCCTCATCCGCTCCGGGGTGGCCCTGTACACGGCGCACACCAACGCCGACACCGCCGCACCGGGGGTGTCCGACGCCCTGGCCCGCGCGGTCGGCCTCGACGGACCGCTGCGGCCGCTGGACCCCGACACCACCGACCCCGACGGGCGGCGCGGTATCGGCCGCGTCGGTGAACTGGACGAGCCGATGGTCCTGCGCGACTTCGCCGCCCGGGTGGCCCGGGGGCTGCCCGCCACCGCGGGGGGAATCCGGGTGGCCGGAGACCTCGACCGGCTGGTCACCAGCGTCGCCGTCTCCGGCGGAGCGGGCGACTCCCTGCTCGGCGCGGCCCGCGCCGCCGGAGTCGACGTCTACGTCACCTCCGACCTGCGCCACCACCCGGCCTCGGAGTTCGTCGGCGAACCCGGCGGGCCCGCGCTCGTGGACACCGCCCACTTCGCCAGCGAGTGGCCGTGGCTGGCGGACGGCGCCGCCCACCTGACCGACGCGCTCCGGCGCGCGGGCGGCCCCGATGGGGCTAACGTGGAGACCCGAGTGTCCACCACCGTGACGGATGCCTGGTCACGGACCTTCTCACACGTGTGACACCCCCGACCACCACAACTGCACAGGGCGCGGGCGGCCGCCACGGCCTCCCAACCGCGATTCCCAGGAGACCCCACGTGAAAGCCGAACCCGCCGCTCAGGCCAGACTCCTCGACCTCCAGGAGCTCGACACCCAGCTCCAGCGGCTGGACCACCGTCTGCGCGGCCTGACGGAGATCGCCGAGGCGGCCCGGCTCAAGGAGCGCGTCGACGCGATCGACGCCGAGCTGATCACCGCACAGACCCGCGCCTCCGACATCGCCCGCCACCAGCGCAAGGCCGAGGGCGACGTGGACCAGGTGCGCTCCCGCGCCGAGCGGGACACCCAGCGCCTGGAGTCGGGGCGGATCACCAACGCCAAGGAACTCCAGAACCTCCAGTCGGAGATCGTGTCGCTGGGCCGCCGCCAGGCCGAGCTGGAGGAGGTCGTCCTTGAGGTCATGGAGGAGGCCGAGACGGTCAACGCCGACGTCTCGCGCCTGACCGGTGAGCGGGAGGAAGCCGTCGCCCGGTTCACCGAGGTCACCGCGCGCCGGGACACCGCGGCCGCCGAGATCCAGTGGGACCGCGCCCGTGTCACCCAGGACCGCGAGCGGGTCAGCGCGGACATCCCCGCCGACCTCCTCGCCCTGTACGACAAGCTGCGTTCCCAGTACGACGGCGTCGCGGCCGCCCCGCTGCGGTACGGCCGCTGTAACGGCTGCAAGCTGGCGCTCAGCACCGTGGAGCTCAACGAGATCCGGGCCACCGCCGCCGACGAGGTCGTCCGCTGCGAGGACTGCCGCCGCATCCTGGTGCGCACCGAGGAGTCGGGGCTCAACGCCCCCGCGGCCGAATGAGCTGGGGCGCGCCGGACACCGAACCGACCCGCCTGGTGCTGCTCCGGCACGGACAGACACCGCTGTCGGTCGAGCGCCGCTTCGCGGGTCGGGGCGACGTCCCCCTCACCGAGGAGGGACACGCCCAGGCCCGGGCGTCGGCGCGGCGTCTGGCGGGGTGGGGGATCGACGCGGTGGTCTCCTCTCCGCTGTTGCGCACCCGGCAGACCGCCGGGTACACGGCGGACCTGCTCGGCCTCACGGTGGAGGAGGACGCCGGGTTCGTGGAGACCGACTTCGGCGCCTGGGAGGGGCTGACCTTCGCCGAGGCGCGCGAGCGCGACCCCGAGGGGATCGACCGGTGGTTGGCGGACCCGGAGGCCGGTCCGCCGGGCGGCGAGAGCTTCGCGGAGGTGGCCCGCCGGGTGGGTGAGGCCACCGACGCCCTGCTGGAGCGCCACCGGGGGCGCCGGGTTCTGGTGGTGAGCCACGTGACACCGATCAAGGTCACCGTTCAGCGGGCGCTGCTCGCGCCGATCGGCGCGCTGTACCGGATGCATCTGGACACGGCGTGCCTGACGGAGGTCGACTGTTACGCGGACGGGCCTCGGGTGGTGCGTTCGCTCAACGACACCGCGCACCTGCGCGGGTCCGCCGGACCCGCGCGGGACCGCTAGACTGGGCGCACGAGGGGGAGTCGGCCAGACGGTCGCGGACCCGCGCCCGGCGCGGGTTCGAGGAAAGTCCGGACTCCACAGGGCAGGGTGGTCGGTAACACCGACCCGGGGCGACCCGCGGGACAGTGCCACAGAAAACAGACCGCCACCGCTCGCGGTGGTCAGGGTGAAACGGTGGTGTAAGAGACCACCAGCGGCCGGAGTGATCCGGTCGGCTAGGTAAACCCCACCCGGAGCAAGGTCAAAAAGGGAACCCTCGGGTTCCCGCGCGGATGTTCGAGGGCGGCCCGCCCGAGTTCGCGGGTAGACCGCACCGAGGTCGTCGGCAACGGCGGCCCCAGATGGATGACCGTCCGGTCCCAGGACCGACAGAATCCGGCTTACCGGCCGACTCCCCCTCCTCTTCGCTTGTCGGCGGTCCCGCCTCACGGGCGTTCCTCGGCGGCCACCGGTTGCGGCGCGGCGCGCCCGCGGGCTCGGCCCCGGGTCCGGGCCGGGGCCGAGCGGCTCGCTCAGCCGACCAGGGCACGCCAGGTGATGGCCCCGGCCTCCCCGTCGACCACCAGGCGGTTGACGCGCTGGAACTCGCGCACGGCGGTGTTCATGACCGGGCCGAAGTTCCCGTCGACCGCCAGACCGGCGCTGCGCTTGTTCATCGCGACCTGGAGCCCGCGCACGTGGGAACCGTCGCGCACTCCCTGCTTGAGCTCGTACACCAGGTGGGGCCAGGTCTTGGGGCCGACCTGGCCGTCGGCGACCAGCCCCTTGCTCCGCTGGAAGCCCTTGACCGCGTTGACCGACGTGGGCCCGTAGTAGCCGTCGGCCACCAGGGACGTGCCGCGCTGGGTCATCAGGTGCTGGATGGCGGTGACCGTCACGCCCCGGGCCTCGGGGTCGATGCTCGACCACCCTCCGCCCAGGTCCACGCCCCGGTTGCGCATGAAGGGCACGGGGTTGGTGATGCCTCCCAGACGTCCGGTGTGGGTTTCGAAGTGCAGGTGGGGGCCGGTGACGTTCCCGGTGGCGCCCATGTCGGCGATGCGCTGGCCCGCGCTGACCCGGGCGTTGAGCGCCACCCGGTAGACGCTGAGGTGGCCGTAGTACGTGTACACGTTGCCGCCGTGGGAGATGACGATGGCCTCGCCGGTCCGGCCGGTGAGGCCGCCGCCCCAGGAGCGGCCGACCACGGTTCCGGCGGCCGCCGCGTACACGGCGGTGCCGGTGCTGTTGGTGACGTCCTGGCCCGCGTGGGTGCTGCCGCCCCGGGGAGCACCGTAGTGCCCGCCGTTGGGGAAGTAGCCCAGTGCCGGGTTGCACCATGAGGCGTTCATTGCCGAGGCGGCGTGGGCGGTGCCGCCCACGCCGGTCAGGGCCACGGCGGCTCCCAGTCCGGCGCCGAACAGCATGCGGCGCGACCAGGGGGAGGGGGAGGGTTCACCGGCGCGGGGGTCAGCGAGGGGCGCCGTGCAGGACTCGCACATCTGGTCTCCTGTGAAGGAACATGCCGAAGGAGCGGGGTAGTTGGTTGGTTTCCTTCGGTCCCCTGGAGAGTAAGGTGCCCGACCGGATTCGTACAGGGGGGATCGCGGCACTTTCGGGACGGCCGGCCCAGGTGCCGGACACCACGGGGACAGGGTCCCGAATCGTCACGGTGATAGCCGGATCGCCTTGTGGAGCGGTAGATTGACCCTTGCGCTCCGTACCCCGGAAAAGCCCGGAGCGCGAACGCCCTCGGGCCGACCGGGGTGGACGGCCCGAAGGCATCCGCGTTCACGGGAATGGGTGACTCTTGTTCGACTCCACCGCCTTCTGGGTGGTCCTCTTCGGCCTGCCGATCCTGGCGATCGTGGCGATCATCCTGCTCGCCACCTACCAGGCCTCAGGTGTTCAGCAGGACGGACGGGACGACGCACCCGACGACGACCCGTCCAACGACTGACCGGCCGCCGCGCCCGCACGCGGGTGCGGCACCGGCTCGGGCACGTCCTGGAGGTCCCGCACCGGGGAGAACTCCCCGGTCTCGGCGTCCAGCAGGTGCACCTTGGCGGTCTCCAGGTCGTAGTACATCCCGGACAGGGTGAGCTCGCCCGACTCCACCCGTTCGCGGACGACCGGGTACCCCATGAGGTTGCCGAGCTGCTCCACCACGTTGGCCTGGGCCAGGCGCCGCAGGGCCTCGGAGGAGGGAAGCCCCGCCAGCTCGCCGTGGTCGGCGCCGGTCCGGCGCAGGCTCGCGGAACCGTTGGCCAGCCAGCGGCGGATGTGTGTGCTCTCCTCCTCCGCCGGACCCTGGTGCGCCCCCTCGGTGAGGGCGCGCATGGCCCCGCAGTGGGAGTGCCCGCAGACCACGATCGAGGGCACCCGCAGGACGTTGACGGCGTACTCCACGGCGGCTCCGGCGGACCCGTCGGCGCTGTCGTGCGGGGGCACCAGGTTGCCGAGGTTGCGCAGGGTGAACAGGTCGCCCGGGCCGCTCGCGGTGATCAGGTTCGGCACCACGCGTGAGTCGGCGCACGTGACGAACAGGGCGGTCGGATGGTGGCGGTGGGAGAGGCGGCTCATCACCGAACGCATCTGGTCCGCGGTACTGGCGTGGTACTCGCGCGCTCCCGCGGTGAGCAGCCCCAGCGGGTGCACCGCCTGGTCGGCGCCGGACGGCTCCCGGCGCATGTCCCACGGGGCCCACCAACGCCCCTTGGGGATGGTCTTGGCCGCCGGGGCCGACCGGGTGGAGCTGCGTTCGTACCAGTTCTCGTGGACCTCGTCGATGTCGACGCTCCCGCCGGTGCGCTCGTGGTCCACCCGCCAGGCGTGGATGGCCTCGAAGGCGGCGTGGTCCATGAAGTCCACGTGCAGGTCCAGGTCGACGCTGGACCCCGCGGGGATGGTCCGCAGAACGTGTGCCAGGCGCGGCACCCCGAGGAAGGTGAGCGAGCCGTGGACGGCCACGTGCACCCGACCGGCGCGTTCTTCGGTGACCACGGTGAGCTTGGTCAGGCGGCGCAGGGCGACGATCATCGCCAGCGCGAAGCCGATGAAGACCCCCTCCAGCAGCCCGATGAACACCACGCCGGACAGGGTCACGAGGTAGACGCTGGCCTCGTGGTGCTTGCGCAGGTCGCGCAGGTGGGCCAGGGACACCATCTGCACGCCGATGAAGACGAGCAGCGCCGCCAGGGCGGGCATCGGGATCAGTTCGACCACGTGCGCGAAGAACGCGACGAACAGCAGAATCCACACACCGTGCAGGATCGTGGAGAGCGGGGAGCGGGCCCCGGCCCGCACGTTGGCGGTGCTGCGCACGATGACCCCGGCGATGGGCAGGCCGCCGAGCGCTCCGCTGACGGTGTTGGCGGCGCCCTGGCCGCAGAGCTCGCGGTTGAGCTGCACGCGGCGGCCGCTGTGCAGCCGGTCCACGGCGATGGCGGCCAGCAACGACTCCACACTGGCGACCATGGCCACCGCCGCCACTGCGAGGGCGACCCCGTGCCACTGGCCGGGCTCGGGCAGCATGGGCCCGTTCCAGGCGTCGGCCAGGGACGCGGGCAGGGCCACGGTCTCTACCTCCCAGCGGCCCAGGGTGGCGATGACGGTCGCGGTGCCCACCGCGACCAGGGCGGCCGGGATCATCCCGGGCCGGACCCTGCCGACGGCGGGCAGCCGGTTCCAGCCGAACATGATCGCGATGGTGATGACGCCGACCGCGACGGCGGCGGTGTGGTTGTGCGCGATCTGGTCGGGCAGGTCGGTGATGTTGGCCAGGGCCGAGCTCTGCGGGGCGCCGCCCAGGACCACGTGCAGCTGGGCCAGGGCGATGGTGACACCGACCCCCGCGAGCATGCCGTGCACGACGGCGGGCGACACGGCGAGGGCGGCCCGCGCGATGCGGAACGCCCCCAGGGCGAGCTGGACCAGTCCGGCCAGCAGGGTGATCAGGCAGGTGACCCGCCACCCGTAGGTCATGATCAGGTCGGCGACGATGATGGTGAGGCCGGCCGCGGGGCCGCTGACCTGCACCACCGATCCGCCGACGAGCCCGGCGACGATGCCGCCGACGACGGCGGCGATGATCCCGGCGATCAGTGGGGCGCCGGATGCTACGGCGATCCCCAGGGACAGGGGGACGGCGACCAGGAAGACCACGAGGGAGGCGCCGACGTCGGCGGCGACCCCCTTGCGATCCGTGTGGGTCCCGGGCCGTTCGGAGGTGGTCTCCGGCGGGCCCGGTGGTGCTCCCTGGGCGTCGTTGCGCATGGTTACTCCGTTCGGGTTGGACCAGGCAAGGCGTGTGCGCGGGCGCACGGGAACGGCAGTGTCCGAAACGGGGGGTACGTGGCTGCACGCGTGACGATGGCGGGACCGCGAAGGGTGCTCCGCCGATAACTAACTGTAGTCAATGAAGATGACTCTGTGTTACGGATTGTTGTGCTCTTGGTGGCCGTTTTCCGGACTTCACATGCCGGTGGTGACCAACGGGACGAAAAAAGCCGAGGTGGCGGGGTTGCCCGCCACCTCGGTGGTGTGAAGCGATGATCAGGGTGCCGACGGCTCCCTGCGAGGCCGTCGCCCTAGCGGAACCGGCCGTCCTCGTAGCCGCCTTCGTAGTGCTCCTGGCCGGGAGCGGGATGACCGTAGGGAGGCTGACCGTAGGGACCGGGGTCCGGCTGCTGACCGGGGCCGCCCCGGCCGTCGCCGACCTCGGGGGGTTGCGGCTGCCAACCGTCCACCGGCGGGTATCCGTAGTCCGGTTCGGGTCGCTGGGGGGAGAAACCTCCCTGGAGCGGGTCTCCCGGGGCGCCGTAGCCGCCCGGACGGGGCCGCTGTCCGTAGGGGTCTCCCGGCGTGGTGTGGCCCGGGAACGCGGTGGGGAGATCCCCGCGCAGCTGGTCCGCGGGGTAGGCGCCGGTCGGGTAGCCGGGGCCGCCGGGGGCCCCGGGGAAACCGGGCTGCCCCGAACCCTGTCCGCCGACCGGTCCGCCGGGAACCGGAGGGACCGCCGGTCCCTGACCGAAGGGGGAGGGTTGACCGGCGTGGCGTCCCGCGTCCGGGAGCGTGGACTGACCCGGCTGGCCGTACCCGGCCGTGTCGTCCTGGCCGCCCCACAGCGGCGGGTTGGCGCCGGACCCGCCGGGTGCGCCGTGGCCGGGTTGGCCGCCGGGTCCGTT
>NZ_JBIAGA010000007.1:64190-287394 GCF_042869555.1 Nocardiopsis sp. NPDC006938
GTCCGTTGGGGGTGGGGAGTCCGGACTGGTAGTCGCGGGTGTGGGCTCCGGTGTCGTAGGGGTTGCGCTGGTGGGTGCCCGTGTCGTATTCGGAGCGGGTGAAGGAGTCGGTGTCGTAGGAGGGGCGGCGGTGGGTTCCGGTGTCGTACTCGGGTGCGCCGGGTCCGTTGGGGGTGGGGAGTCCGGACTGGTAGTCGCGGGTGTGGGCTCCGGTGTCGTAGGGGTTGCGCTGGTGGGTGCCCGTGTCGTATTCGGAGCGGGAGAAGGAACCGCTGTCGTAGGACGAGCCGGACGCGAACGAACCCGGCGTGTACCCGCCGGTCAGGGGGTCGTCGGACCCCGTGAACCGGTGCCCCGGCACGGTCGGACCGCCCATGGGCTGGCCCGGAGCGGGCTGGGCTCCGCTGCCGGGGGCGCCGTGGGCGCCACCCGTACCGCCGCCGTGCGCCGGTCCGGAGCCGTAGCCGCCCAGCGGGGACGGGGGCCGCTGGTGGGCGCCGGTGTCCATGCTCGACCAGATCGGTGAGCTCAGGTCGTCACCGCTGGACGGGCTGGGCCGGAACCCGGGGTCCAGGGGGTCGGGGGAACCGGGCCCGGTACCGACACCGCCGCCCGAGCCGCTGCCCAGGGGCGGGTAGTCGGAACGGCTCATCGAGCCGCTGTCGTAGGAGGAACGGCCCTCGCCCAGGTCGCCGCCGCCCAGGCCGCTGCCCAGGGAGCCGCCTCCCAAGCCGCCGCCACCGAGGGGGTCGCTCCCCGCGGGCCCTCCCAGGGAGCCGCCGCCCCGGGAGCCGCCGCCGAAGGCGTCGCCCAGCGGGTCCGGCGCGGTCGACTCGTTCCGCTCCACGGGTCGCAGCGGTTCACGGCCCGCGAACGGGTCGCCGGTCGAGGGCGGGTGCGGGGTCCAGGAGCCCGGCCCCAGCGGGTCGTCGTCGAGAGGGGCGGGAGCCGAGGCGGCCGGGAGCCCCTGAGTGGGGCCGGGTCCCTGGGCGGGAGGCAGACCCTGTGCGGAGGGCAGGGCCGCCAGGCCCTGTGCCGGGGTCTGCGCCGTCGGCCGCTGTTCCTGGTGGCGCGGTGCGGGCTCGGGCGGCGCGGGCGTGGCGCCCTGCCCCAGGCTGGCCAGCATCGCCAGGTCGGAGGGGCCGGTGGCGCCGCGCTCGGCCGGAGCTGGCGGAAGGGTGTCGGTTCCGTTGGAGGGGGAGTAGACGATGGTGTTCTGGTGGTCGGGGACACCCGTGTCGTCATCGTCGTAGTCGTCCGCGTAACCGCCGTCGTCCGTGTAACCGCCGTCGTCACGGCGGTCGGCGTACTCGTGCCCGCCCGAGCGGTCCGCACCGGCGTCCTCGTCGCTCAGACTCGACCAGAAGTCGTTGTCGGAGAGGCCGCCGGAGTCGTCGTCCTCCCAGTCCGTCCCGCGCTGGCGCCTGCCCTTGGTGCGCCGCTCCGCCCTGCCCGAGTTCTGCCGGGATCTGCGCGACCGTCCCCGTGGGGCGTCCTCCTCGTCCCCGGGGTCCTCGTCCCGCCCCCGCCGGTCGCGCCGGTCGCCGCGGTCGGCGTCCTCGACGTCGTCGTGCTCGTACTCGTCGTCGTAGTCGTCCTCACGCGAGCCGAGGCTGAGCGCGCGCATCCCCAGCAGGAGGAGCACGAGCACTGCGAGCACGACGATGACGGCGGTGATGATGATGACGGTGACGGTCATGGTGTACGCACTACCTTGGGGAGGTCGGCCGCGCCCGGGGAGCGCCTGGAACCGGCCTGGCGAGGGCCGGTCGAGGGTGAGAGGCGGTGGCCCGGTTCCGCGGGAACCCGGTGTGCCGGGACCGAGTGGCTGACAGGGCGCGACCGCCGGTGATCCGACGCGGTCTCGGGTCAGGGTGCCGCGGGGCGGGTGAACGGGAATCGGTCAACTGAAATGGGGCGAGGGGCACGGACCCACTGTATGTGCTGTCGCGCGCTGTGTGCAGAGGGCGACGGGTGCTTCCTGCGGTGGTCCCGTGTCGTCGGTCGGGAGCGTCCGTCCTGTTCCGGGCGCAGGGAATGGCTTATTATGACCTATTTCACTCGCTGCTCGTGACCAGGGTTCCCCTGGCCACGGCCTGGTCCGCGACGGCTTCCAGAGTCTGCTCCAGCGCCGCGCCCTCGGGCAGGTCGAGGTTCCCCTCCAGCGCGTACACGGTGAAGCGGTACTCGTGAACGTCGCCCTCCTTGGGGCAGGGCGCACCGTAGGTCGCGTCACCGGCGGTGTTCTGTCCCTGCTTCGCGTCGCCCGGGACGGTGTTCTGCCGCAGCTCGACCAGCTGCGGGTCGAGGTCGTAGACCATCCAGAACACGACGGCCGCGCTCGGGTCGTCCACCACCAGCGCGATCGACCCCACGTCGTTCGGCAGCCCCGACCAGCTCAGCGGCGGGGAGACCGGATCGCCGTCGGCCTCACAGGAGTACGCGGAGGGCAGCGGCTGCCCCTCCTGCATCATCGGGCTGGTCACGTTGATGTCGGTCGGCATCTCGCCGCGCAGCTCCGAAGACATCCCGCACCCGGTCGACGCGAGGAGCGCGGCGCCCACCGCCACGGCACCCGCGCGGGTTCCGGGGGACGTTCTGGGCACACCGTGCGCGGCGGTGGTCCGGAGGGAAGGCAAGACCGGGAACAATGGGGCTCCTGCTGGACTTTCGGGCCAAAAGGCGAGACTCGCGGTACGTCGGACCGGGCGCGGGAGGACCCCGGCCGGTCACGGGGAGACCGTGCGCCCGGGCACCTGGACGGCTCGCGCGACACGGTCCTGAGCGAACCCTACTGCGATCGGCGGCGACCACGGCATTTCGGACCGCGCGGGGGGCCGCGTCGCGTCGACGCGCCGGGCGGACGCCGGAGCCGCCGACCCGCGCGGTCGTCCCCGGGATCGGTGATGATGGGGCGGTGCGGTTCTCCCTACTGGGGCCCCTCCAGGTGCATGACACCTCCGGTGCGCCCCTCACCATCGGCGGCGCCCGTCTGCGCGCCCTCCTGGCGCTGCTGCTGCTCCGCCCCGGCCACCACGTGTCCACCGCGTACCTCACCGAGGCGATCTGGGGCGACGCCGCCCCCGCCGCCTCGGGCAACGCGCTCCAGGCCCTGGCCTCCCGGCTGCGCCGCGCCCTGGGCACGGCCGCCCCGCTCCACGGGAACGCCTCCGGTTACCGGTTGGAGGTCGCCCCGGGCCAGGTGGACCTGTACGAGTTCGAGGACCTGGCACGCCTCGGGCGCGAACGACTCCTGGCGGGGCGCCCGGGTGAGGCCGAGCGCGCCCTCTCCTCCGCCCTGGCCCTGTGGCGCGGCGCGGCCCTGCCCGACCTCACCGCCCGGGGCGTGGCCGAGGACGTCGCGCTGCGGCTGCACGAGTCCAGGCGCACCGCCCGGGAGGACCACCTCAGCGCCCGGCTCGACCTCGGGCGCCACGTGGAGGCCCTGCCCGACGCGGAGGCCCTGGCCTCCGGTGAGCCGCAACGCGAACGCCCCGTCGAACTGCTCATGCGCGCGCTGGCGGGCAACGGACGTACCGCCGACGCCCTGTCCGCCTACGAGGCCTTCCGCGCGCGGCTCGCCGACGAACTGGGGCTGGACCCCTCCGAACGTCTCCGGGAGGCCCACCTCAGGCTGCTGCGCGGTGAACTCGACTCCGAGCGCCGCACCACCGAGGCGCACCGCCCGCCGTCCGTGGTCCGGCTGCCCCAGCCGCTGACGAGCTTCGTTCCCCGCGAGACGGAGGTGGGTGCCACCGTGGACCGCCTCTCGACGGCGCGGCTGGTCACCCTCACCGGCCCCGGCGGTTCGGGTAAGACCCGGTTGGCGGTGGAGGCCGCGGCCACCGTGGCCGACCACGCCCTCGGCCTCGCCCCCGAGGGCGTGTGGTTCGTCGGCCTGGCCCCGGTGCGTCAGGGCGCCGACCTGCCCGACGCCCTGGCCACCGCGTTGGACCTGCGCGGACAGGCCGTCTTCCAGACACGCTCGGCCGTGACGCGCCAGACCCCGCTCGAACGGGTCGTCTCCTTCCTGGGCGATCGTTCCGGGCTCGTCGTGCTCGACAACTGCGAGCACGTGGTGGACGACGCCGCCCGGCTGGTCGAGGCCCTGCTGTCGAACTGTCCGGGCCTGCGCGTGCTCGCCACCTCCCGCGAGCCCCTCGGCGTCGACGGAGAGGCCCTGCTGCCGGTGCCCTCGTTCGACCTGCCACCCGAGGGCGCCGGGGCGGAGGAGGCCCGCGCCTTCCCCGCGGTGACGTTGTTCACCGAACGCGCCCAGGCGGTGCTGGCCGGATTCACCGTCGACGCCGACAACTCGGGTCACGTCGTGCGTATCGTCCGTGAACTGGACGGTATGCCGCTCGCCCTGGAACTCGCCGCGGCTCGCCTGCGCGCGATGTCGCCGGCCCAGCTCGCCGACCGCCTCAGCGACCGGTTCCGCCTGTTGACCAACGGGAGCCGTTCGGCCCTGCCCCGCCACCGGACCCTGCGCGCGGTGGTCGACTGGAGCTGGGAACTGCTCGACGAGCCCGAGCGCCGACTGCTGCGCCGTCTGGCGGTCCTGCCCGGCGGGGCCACCCTGGAGGCGGTCGAACGGATCGGCTCCGATCCCGACGGCCCGGACGGCACCGTGGCCGGTCACGACGTGTGGACGGTCCTGTTCGCCCTCGTGGACAAGTCCCTCGTGGTGGCGGAGAACCCCGAGCGGGGGGACGGCCCCTCCCACTACCGGCAGCTGGAGACGGTCCGCGCGTACGCCGCCGAGCGCCTGACGGACAGCGGTGAGGAGGTGCGGGTGCGGGATGTCCAGGCCCGCTACGCGCGCGACCTGTGGCGCCGCGCCGACCCGGGTCTGCGGGGCCCGGAGCAGCGGGCCTGGCTGGCCCGGCTCGGAGCGGAGTCCGACAACTGCGTGGCCGCCTTCCACTGGGCCATCGAGCGGGGCGACGCGGCCCTGGCTCTCGACCTGGTGGAGCACTCCCAGTGGTACTGGTCGCTGGACGAGCACTGGCAACAGCTCCACCGGTGGGCCGGGCAGGTACTGGAGATGGTGGGCGACGCGCCGCCCCCGGGGCATGAGGCGGCCTACGCGAGCTGCCTGTTCCATCTCTCGGGCCAGATGGAACTGGGCCGGGTCGCCGTCCTGGAGCGTCTCGACCGGGTGGAGGAGGTGCTGACCCGGGCCGGCCTGCGCGCGGAGGATCACCCCGTGCTCATCCTGGCCCTGGTGTACCGGTCGATGGCCGCGGGGGTCGACGGGTACGACGGAGGTTCGCGGGACCGGGCGCGCACGCGCCTGGAGGAGAGCGCCAGGAGTCAGCGCGACCCCTGGACGCGTGCGATGACGTACCTGATGCTCTCACTGCTGGACGGGGTGCACGGAGACGCGGCCCGGGCGGCGGAACGCGCCGCGGTCGCCCTGGAGTCCATGCGTGACCTCGGTGACGTGTGGGGTCAGAGCAACGCGATCGTGCACCTGGTGGACGTGCTCCGCTACACCGACCTCGAACGGTGCCGCCGCCTGCTCGACGACGGGATCGCCCTGGCCGAGCGGGGCGGGCTGGACGGGGTCGTGGACATGTTCCGGACGAGACGGACCCAGGTCCTGGTCGACCTGGGTGAGGTGGAGGAGGCCGAACGCGACCTCAGGCGGCTCGTCGGCGGGCCCGTGGAGGAGGGGCACCTGGTGACCCTCCGGCTGACCCGGGTCCAGTGGCTGCGTGCCGCCGGTCGCGGCCCCGAGGCGCGGCGCCTCCTGGAGGAGACCGAGCCGGTCGTGGCCGGTCTGGGCGGGTTCGCGCCGGCCTACATCGAGCCCCTCTGGCGGGTCATGGCCGCCGAACTCTCCTGGGACGAGGGCGACACGGCGCGGGCCTGGCGGGACGCGGGACGCGCCTGGTGGTTGTCCAGGGTCGGTCTGGGCACCATCGGCGCCGACGTGCTGGACACCATGGCGACGATGGTGGAGGGGGAGGACCCGGAGTGGGCGGCCTTCCTGATCGGCTTCGCGACACGGCTGCGCGGGGTGGCCGACACCGCCTCACCCCGGGCGCGGCGCGTCCGTGAGCGGTTGGAGGCCAGCCTGGGCCCGGCCGGTTTCGCGCGGGCGCTGGCCGAGGGGGAGGGCGCGGACCGGGTGGCCGCCCGAGACCGGGTGGCGCGGTGGCTGGAACCCCGCGTCCCGAACGACGTCGACCTGGGTGACTGGGCGCTGTGATCCCGGTTCCGGTGGGACGGTGGTTCGCGCCCGTGCGCCGGTTCGCGCCCGCGCGCCGGGCGCCCCACGGGAGGGCGCCCGGCGGTCCGGGTCAGGTACGGCGGCGGTAGGCCCACACGGCCAGCGGGAAGAAGATCGCCGTGATCACCACGGTCCAGAAGAGCGTCCAGGCCGCGGGCGCGGCGGCGTCACCGCCGAGCATGAGCCCGCGCATGGCGTCCACCAGGTGCGTGACCGGGTTGTTCGCGGCGATCGGCGCGAGCCAGCCCGGCATGTGGTCCGGGGAGACGAACGCCGAGCTGCCGAAGGTCAGCGGGAACAGCAGGATCATGCCGAACGACTGCACCGCCATGGGTGTGCGCACCAGCATGCCCACGAACGCCGACATCCAGCACAGCGCGAACGCGAACAGCAGGACCAGGGCGCTGGCGCCCAGCACGCCGAGGAGGCCGCCGTCGGGGCGGAAACCGATCGCCACGCCCACCAGCATCACCATGACGACGGTGATCGCGTACCGGACGAGGTCGCCCAGGACCGCCCCGATCAGCGGTGCCGAACGTGCGATGGGCAGCGACCGGAACCGGTCGAAGATGCCCTTCTCCACGTCCTGGCTCAGGCTGAACCCGGTGCCCATCGTGGCGAACACGACGGACTGCGCGACGATGCCGGGCATGAGGAAGTCGCGGTAGGTCTGCCAGTCGCCCATCATCGCCTGTCCGAAGACGAAGACGAACAGGGTCACGAACATGACCGGCGTCAGCATCAGCCCGAAGACCTCTTCGGGGTTGGCCCTGATCTTGAGGACGCTGCGCCAGGTGAGCTGGAGCCCGTTCTGGACGGTCGTCAGCGGGGAGATGTTCGGCGGCGCCACCGGCGCGCCCTCCGGTGCCGACCTCGGCCGGGTCGTCACGGCGCTCATGCTGGGGTCCCTTCGTTCGCGGGTCCGTCCGCGGTCTCGTCTTCGGCGGTGTGGCCGGTCAGGGCGAGGAACACCTCGTCCAGGCTCGGCCTGCGCAGGGAGAGCTCGGCGATGGAGACGCCCTGTTCGTCCAGGCGGCGCACCGTCTCCGGCAGTACCGCCACGTCGGTGACCGGGACACTGGCCAGCAGGCCGTCCGTGGTCACCGGCGTGCTCGTGACGGCCTCGACGATCCGTGTGGCCAGCGGGAGCTGGGACGGGTCCACCGTGCGCAGTTGCAGCACCTGGTTGCCCGCGTGCGACTTGAGCTCCTCGGGGGTGCCCCGGCTGATCACCTTGCCGTGGTCCAGGACGACGATGTCGTCGGCGAGCTGGTCGGCCTCCTCCAGGTACTGGGTGGTGAGCAGCACGGTCACCCCGTCGGCCACCAGGTCGCGCACCACGTCCCACAGGCCGTTGCGGCTGTGCGGGTCCAGGCCGGTGGTCGGCTCGTCCAGGTACAGCAGGGCGGGGCGTCCCACCAGGCTGGCCGCCAGGTCCAGACGGCGGCGCATACCGCCCGAGTAGGTCTTGGCGGGGCGGTCGGCGGCGTCGGAGAGCCCGAACCGCTCCATCAGCTCCTTGGACCGGGCCCTGGCGTCGGCGCGCCCGAACCCGAGCAGCCGGGCGATGAGCACCAGGTTCTGGGTGCCGGTCAGCTCGGCGTCGACCGCCGCGTACTGGCCGGTCAGGCCGATCTGGCGGCGTACCTCGTGTGGTTCGCGGACCACGTCGAAGCCGCCGACGGTGGCGTGTCCGGCGTCCGGTCTGAGCAGGGTGGAGAGGATGCGCACGGTCGTCGTCTTCCCGGACCCGTTGGGTCCCAGGACGCCCAGCACGGCCCCCGCCGTCGCCGTCAGGTCCACTCCGCCAAGGGCGGTCTTGCCCTTGAAGTGCTTGACCAGACCCTCCGCACGGATGGCGTCAGTCATTGGTCCTCCGTTTCAACGTCTGTCCACAAGTGTGCGGACCCGCACTGACAGAACGCTGACAGCATGGTTCGCCCCGGTCTGACACCGTCGGCGCCCGCCCCGGCCCGGGGGGAACGTCCTAGACTCGTGCACGTGATGAACACCCCGCCCCACGACGCCATTCCCCCCTCGGGGGGACTCCCCGACCCGTCCGGCCCGGTAGGGACCGCTCGGCTGCGGCCACCGCTTCGCAGGGTGAGCGGTCGTGCGATCGGAGTGTGGACCCTGCGGCTGATCTTCGGCGCGCTCTTCACCCTGCCCCTGTTCCTGCTGCTCGCCTGGGGGGCGAGTTCGGCTCCCTGGGGCTGGATTCCCGGTTGGGCCTCGCACCACGCCTGGGTGCTGCCGGTGGCGTACTCGGTGTACGCGGTGGCCAAGATCGCGATCGTGCCGTCCTGGCGGTACCGGGTGCACCGCTGGGAGGTCACCGAGGACGTCATCTACACGCGCGAGGGGTGGATCAGCCGCGCCTGGCAGTTGGTTCCGGTGAACCGGCTCCAGACGGTGGACCACACCCAGGGGTGGCTGGAGCGGATGTTCGGAGTCGCCACCCTGAAGGTGCAGACCGCCTCCTTCGCCGGTTCCTCGACCATCGAGGGACTGGACGCCGACGAGGCGCGCGGGCTGAGCGAGCGGCTCGCCGTGCGCGCCGGGACACTCCGGGACGACGCGACCTGATGGACGAACAGTACGGGCGTGACCGGGAACACAGCCAGGACGGGCCCGAGGGGGAGCGGGAACCCGGCGGCTGGGTCGCTCCGGGCAGTACCCCCTCGGGGCTCCCGAACGGTGGCGAGGACCAGCGCGTCGAGCGGCCGAGTCCGCACCAAGGACCGGGGGCGGGACCCCCGCCCCACTCCGGCGGGCACCCGTGGTCCGCCCGGCCGCCGGGTCCCCCGGACCCTGCGGTGCCCGCGCCCCCGGACCCTGCGGTGCCCGCGCCCCCGGACCCTGCGGTGCCCGCGCCCCCGGACCCTGCGGTGCCCGCGTCCCCGCACGCTGGTCTTCCGAGCGCGGGGCCCGCCCCCTACCCGGGCGGTGCCGGTTGGGGGCCGTGGCACCCGGGGGCGCCCACCGCCCACTCCTGGTGGGGCGAGGAACGCCCGAGCGGTCCGGCCGACGCGTTCGGGGCGGAGCGCGCCCGACGGCTCAGTCCGCGCACCATGGTGGTCGGCCCGATCAACCAGCTACGGAGCCTCCTCCTGCCCGTCCTCGCCGGTCTGGTGCTCGGGGGTTTCAACCCCTGGCTGCTGACCGCCACGGGCCTGGGCGTTGTCGTGCTCCTGGTCGGCGGATTCGTCACCTGGCGAACCTTCCGCTACGAGGTCGGTACGGACCGGGTCGAGATCAGCAGGGGCCTGATCCGCCGTTCCCGGCGCACCATCCCGCTGGAGCGCGTGCGCGGTGTGGACGTCACCAGCACCCTGCTTCACCGGCTGCTCGGTGTGGCGGTGGTGCGGATCGAGGCCGCCGCGGGCTCGGTGGGGGAGGCCGAGGACGGCAAGCTCGACGCCGTCTCCGCCGCCGAGGCCGAGCGGCTGCGCCGGGTCCTGCTGCACCGCAGGGCCGTGCTCGCCGAGCAGGGGACGCACGACTCCGAGACGGGCCCCGGGGGAGGCCGGGACGCGGACGCCGCGACCGCCGGGCCTGGCGCGCTCCCCGAGGCGGACCGGACCACCGACGACACGGTCACCCACTTCACGATGCCCCGCTCCTGGTACCTCTACGGGGCGCTCAGCCTGGGCTACCTGCTGACACCCTTCGTGGTCCTGGCGACCCTGTTCGGCATGGTGCAGCAGTCGGCCGGGCAGATGGTGACCGACCTGTTCATCGACTGGGTGACCACGACCGACCGCGCCTTCCTCGTGGTGTTCGGCGCGGTGTTCGTGGGGGTGCTGGTGCTGCTGATGCCGGTGTTCGCGGTGGTTTCCTACGCCATCACCCACTGGGGATTCCGTCTGCGCTCCCGTGACGGGTCGCTGCTCGCCGAGCGGGGCCTGTTCACCCGGCGCAGCGTCACCCTGGAGAAGCGGCGTATCCGGGGCTACGAACTCCTGGACAACCCCCTCGAACGCACCCGGGGCGCGGTGGGGCTGCGCGCGATCGTCACCGGCCTGGGCGACGCGGCGACCCGCGCCGTGCTCCTGCCGGTCGGCCCGAGGTCGACGGTGGAACCGGTGGTGGACCGGGCCCTGACCCTGTTCCGGGGGCGCCTGGTCCGCCACCCCCGTGCCGCCCTGTACCGGCGGCTGACCCGTGCCGTGGTGCCCTTCGGTGTCGTGGCCGCGGCGGCGGCGTACGGGGATCTCACCTGGCTGGCCGTGGTCGCCGGCGTCCTGGCGCTGCTGGGCGTCCCGCTCGGGATCGACCGGTACCGCTCACTGGGGCACGGTTACGACGGTGAACGCGTCAGCGTGCGATCCGGGTCGCTGTCCCGTTCCCAGGCCACGGTGGAGCGGTCGGCGGTGATCGGGTGGACCTGGACCCAGACGCTCTTCCAACGCCGTTCCTCGTTGGCCAGCCTCCAGGTCACCGTGGGCGCGGGTACCGGCGGCTACACGGCCCAGGACGCCGCGTTCGACGAGTCCGTGGCCTTCGCGGCCCGCGTCACCCCCGAGATGGTGCGGCTCTTCCTGGTCCCCGAGGGGGACGGGGGCGCTGACGGTACGGGGCGACCGCGCCGCCCCTGACCCAGCGCGCCGGGTGCGGGACGACGAAGGGGGCGGTCGCCGTGCGACCGCCCCCCGCTGCCCTCCGGCCGCGTCCGGACCCGGAGGTCCGGCACGCGCCTACTCGCTCTTCTTCGAACCGAACATGATCTCGTCCCAGGACGGCACCGACGCCCGGCGCCCCCGGCTCTTGCGCTTGGCCGCGCCGGCGCCCGTGGAACCGCTGGCCGCCGCCGGGAGGCCGGGGGTCGGGGGTGCCGGATCGGCCGCGCGGCGGGGCGTCCCCTTGTCGTTGAGGTCGATGGTGGCCCGGCGGCGGCGCGGACGCTGCCGGGGGTCCTCGGCCGGCGGCTCGACGGGCTCGACCGGGGGAGCCGGGGCCGGGCGGGCGTCCAGCCAGTCGGGTGCGGCCTGCGGCTCCGGGGGCCGCTGGGAGGGGTGGGAGCGGACCTCGTGCTGGTACGGCTCGGGCCGGACCGGCGCCTCGAACGCGGCGGGGGCGCTCTCCTCGAACACCGCCCTGCGGGGCTCGGGGCGACGCTGCTCGTGGTGCTGGTGCTGGTGCTGGTGCTCGTGCTCGGGAGCTTCGGGCGCGGGCCGCGCGGGCGGTGCCTCGACCGGGTCGGCGAACCGCTGGCGGGCGGTCTCGGGGCGGTGCGCCGGGTGCCGGCGGCCCTCCGGCAGGGGAGCGGCGGGCGGCGGGTCGCCGCGCTGGTCCCCGAACCGGTCGCCGGGCGCCTCGAAGGCGCGCCGGGGCTCGGGCTCGGGTCGCGACGGCGCCTGGCGTCGTCGCTCCTCCCGGATCGGGACGCCGAACTGGTCGGTCTCGGTCTGACGGGCCACGGGGCGCAGCGGTTCGTCCAACGGCGTGTCCTGCGCGGGTGACAGGCGGCGCGGAGCGACGTGGTCGGGACGTCGTTCGGCGGCGGACTGCGCGTCCAGGCGGGGCAGGTCGGTGGAGTACTCGCCGCGTCGCGGGGAGAAGGGGGTGACGTTGGCCCCGGGACCCGGTGCGGCGTCCAGGGGTTCGATGGAGGAGAACCGGGCGGCCTCCTCGTCGGCGGGGGTCACGCTGTTGTGTCTGGGCTCGTACAGCCAGTGGGCGACGCGCTCGTCACCGCCGTGGAGGAAGACGAGCTTGAGCTGCCAGGAACGGTCCTCACGCTTCCACGAGTCCCATTCGGCGTCGCCGGTCTCCAGCTGGTGGGAGCCGATCCTCTTGGCGACCACCTCCTCCAGGGAGGGGCCGGGGCCGGTCTCGCCCTGGGAGCGCACGGTCGCGCGCTGGGCCTGTTGGGCGATGTACCCGCGCTCCTGGAGGACGGGTCCCTCGAACCAGCGCACCCGTTCGATGGGGATTCCGGAGATCTCGGAGATGGCCTCCGCGGTCTCGCCGGACCGGATACGGGCCTGGATTTCCTTGGGGCGCAACGGATTCTCCACTTCGATCTCGTACTGGCCGAGCCGGGAGAACTGGCCGCGTACCGCGGCACGGAGGCGGTCGTCGACGGGCAGCATGAAGCGGGTGCCACGGCCGGTGCTGGCGAGCACCAGGTAGGTGCCGTCCTCGCTCACGGCCACGAGGCGAAGCTCGTGCATCGCCCTCCCTTTCGCGTCCCGTCGAGAGCCGGTCCGGTGGACCGTCCCCCGCGTTCTCCAAGTCTGGTCGGCCGACAACGGTTCGGCCAGTACCGCGCCCGGCATGTCCGAACTGTGCCCGCCTCCCGGCCCGTGGTGGGCACCACGGTGGGAGCGGCCCCGGGGTCGGGGCTCTTATGGTCACTTCCGGTGCCAATCTTGACACGGTGAACCTTCCGTGACCGGGAGCGATCGAGGGTGAATGTCGCGCATCCCGCACGAAGGCTCCGCGGTGATGGTATCCCGGGAGCTCGAATCCCCCCAGGCCCGGGGAAAACTCCGATCTCGGACCGCACTCGAACCTGATGGGAGTGCCGGTTCGCAACTCGACACGCCGTTGGATGCCACACAGTGATCATTCCAATCTCATGGCGTTATCAGCGGTCCGCCGCCCGTAAGGTGAAGTTTCCACTTATGGGCTGTTTGCGAAGTTTGGGTTGTCCGGGTGTGTCTGCCCCGCCACACACCCATCCCACGACCAAGTGCCCCGCCGCGCCGACCGCGGCCGACAGAGGGGGGAGGGCACGATGCCAAGACCCGATCACGAGGACGAGTTCGAGGCACGGGAGGAGGGCCCCGAGAAGGAGCGAGGCCGGAGGAAGCGGATCGACCTGAGCGTGGCGCAGGTCGCCGGAGCCGGGGTCGCCACGCTGACCGCCGCCACCGCCGCCTCCTATCTCAACGTCTACGGGACCGTCATCGGCACCGGTGTCATGGCCGTGCTGAGCACCAGCGCCGCCCCGGTGATCCAGCACTGGATCACCCGCAGCGGAGAACAGGCCAAGGGGTTGGCGGAGAAGGCGGAGCGGAAGGCCGCCCACCACACCGCCGTGCGTTCCCTCGTCGACACCGAGGCCGAGGCCCGCGCCGACGAGCGGCTGTCCGATCCCTCGACGGCCGTGTTCGGGCAGGCGGGACCGGCCGGGACGGGACGTCTCCTCGGCGCGCCGCACGGGAGCGGAACCGAAGGGACCGACCTCCGCGACGAGGACGACGCGACCCGCACGATGGCCATGCCGACCGTGGGGACCGACCTGCCGGGCCAGACCCTCGCGCACGGTTTCGGCAACCCCGAGGACCCCACCCTCGTCGGCGGTTCCACGGAGAACGACGCCACCCGGGTCCTCGGAGCCGTGGGCGGCTCCGCAGGAGCACACACCCGGGAGACCCCGGGCGGCACAGGGGGCGGAGGGGACGCCCCGGACCGGCCCAGGCGCGGCTGGCGCACTGTGGTGATCCCGGCCGCCGCGGTGTTCACCCTGGTCATGTTGGTCATCCTGGCCTTCGAACTGCTCACCGGCCGCTCCCTCACCGCCTGGACCCAGGGGCAGGACGAGCCCACCTCGCCCTCACTGCTGGGCGGCCACTCCTCCCAGGTCCAGGACGAGGAGGAACCCGAGGACGCACCCGTGACCCACGACGGCGGGCGTCCCTCGGACGACGGCGACACCGGGAGCACGCGGCCGGAGACCGATCGGCCGGAGGCCCCCGAGACCGGCACACCGCCGACCGGGACCGACCCGCAGACCCCGGAGGGCGGGCAGACCGACCCGACCGCACCTCCCGTGGACGGCGGAGAGCAGGTGGACCCGGGCGGCGGCGAGGCGCCCGACCCGGGGTCGCGGCCCCAACAGCCCGAGGGGGAACCCGCGCCCGAGCCCGCCACGGCCCCCCTCGGCTAGCCGGGACCGTCGTTCGGCCGGGGCCCGCGCCCCGGCGCCCGTGTCCGGCGGGCCCGCGCCCCGGGCACGGCGGTCCTCAGCCGAAGACCGTGTCCAGGTAGGCGTTGCCGAAGCGGCGGTGCGGGTCCACCCGGTCCCGCACCGCCAGCGCGTCGCCCAGGCGCGGGTAGACGCCCTCCAGGTAGGCGCGGTCGCGGGTGTGCATCTTGCCCCAGTGCGGCCGTCCGCCCACGGAGGTGAAGACCGCCTCCACGTCGGCGAAGTACGACTCGTAGGGGGTTCCCTGGTACATGTGCACCGCCACGTACGCGGTCTCGCGCTCGTGGGCGGTGGACAGCCACACGTCGTCCTCGGGGGCGAAGCGCACCTCCACGGGGAAGCTCACCCGGTGGTCCCCCCGGTCCACGATCCTCCTGACTTCGCGCAGCACGTCCGCCGCGTGCTCGGCGGGAACCGCGTACTCCATCTCCACGAACCGCACGTCGCGGACCGAGGCGAACACCCGGTGCGAGACGTCCGTGTAGCTCCGCGCGGACAGGGCCCGGGAGCTGATCTGGTTCACCGTGGGAACCGCAGCCGGGAACCGGCGGCACACGCGGTTGATCCGGTCGAAGAGGGTGTTCGACAGGAAGTCGTCGTCCAGCCAGTGCTTGAAGGCGGACAGCGGTTGGGCGGGACCTTCGGTGATGTTGTTGCGCTTGGTGTTGGTGTTGCCCGTGTGCGGGAACCAGAAGAACTCGAAGTGGTCGTTCTCCGCACGCAACTCGGGCAGCCGCTCCAGCACCTCGTCCAGCGGCATGGGCTCCTCCCTGGCGTGCAGGAGGAAGGCGGGCCGTACCGCGAAGGTCAGCGCCGTCACGACGCCGAAGGCGCCCAGGCCGACCCGGGCCGCGTGGAACAGCTCCGGGTCCCGCTCGGCCGAGCACTCGACCACGGAGCCGTCCGCGAGCACCATCTCCAGGCCCACGACCTGGCTGGCGAGGCCGCCCGCGTCCCGCCCGGTGCCGTGGGTGCCGGTCTGTACGGCGCCGGCGACCGTCTGCACCGCGATGTCGCCCATGTTGGCCAGGGCCACACCGGCCGAGGCCAGGGCGTCGTTGAAGTCGCACAGGGGCATTCCCGCCTCGACCGTCGCGGTCCCCGCCTCCGCGTCGATGGAGCGCACGCGGTTGAGCGAGGTGGGGGCCAGGAGCAGACCGTCGGTGACGGCCACGTCCGTGAAGGAGTGCCCGGAACCGACCATGCGAACGCGCAGGTCCTCGGCGGTGGCGGAGACGACGGCGGAGACGACGTCGTCGGTGTTGTCGGGGGTCGCCGTCCGGCGCGGGCGGGCCTGGTGGGTGTCGGCCCAGGTGTGCCACAACACATCAGTCATGCGGTGACATTACCCAGCGGTCACTTGTGTGACCAGACCGGGAGTGTCCCTGGTCACGGAAGGCGCGAAAGTCCCGTCACTCGGGCCGGGGCGGCTCCGGGAGGGTACGGAGAGCTGGTTTCATGAGGTGCATGAGGCCTTACGACGCGTTTCTGCTGATCTCCTTCGGCGGCCCTGAGGGCGAGGACGAGGTCATCCCGTTCCTGGAGAACGTCACCCGCGGGCGCAACATCCCCCGCGAGCGGTTGGCGGAGGTCGGTGAGCACTACTTCCTCTTCGGGGGAGTGAGCCCGATCAACCAGCAGTGCCGGGACCTGCTCGCCGCGGTCACCGCCGACTTCCGGACCAACGGCATCGAGCTGCCGGTGTACTGGGGCAACCGGTTCTGGGAGCCGATGCTCGCCGACACCCTGGAGCGGATGCGCCAGGACGGCGTGCGCCGCGTGCTGGCGCTGCCCACCTCCGCCTACTGCAACTGGTCCAGCCGGACCGCCTACCACGAGGACATCGAGCGCGCCCGTGCCGCGCTCGGTGAGGGCGCCCCCGAGATCGACCTGATCCGCCCCTTCTACGACCACCCCGGGTTCGTCGAGCCGTTGGCGCGGCACACCCAGGAGTCTCTGGAGCGACTCCCCGACGACCAGCGCGAGGGTGTGCGCCTGCTGTTCTCCGCGCACTCCATCCCCACGGCGATGGCCGAGGCCAGCGGCGGACCGGACCAGGAGTTCGGCCCGGCGGGCGCCTACGGCGCGCAGCTCGCCGAGGTGGCCCGCCTGGTGGTGGAGCGCCTGGACCGCCCCTACCCCTACGAGCTCGTCTACCAGAGCCGCAGCGGACCGCCGAGCCAGCCCTGGCTGGAGCCCGACGTCAACGACCGCATGGAGGAGCTGGCCGCCGAGGGGGTCCCCGCCGTCGTGGTCGTCCCGCACGGGTTCGTCTCCGACCACATGGAGGTCAAGTTCGACCTCGACGTGGAGGCCCGCGACACCGCCGCCAAGCTGGGTCTTGGCTACGAGCGGGCGCTCAGCCCCGGCACCCACCCGTCGTTCGTGTCGATGGTGACCGAGCTGGTGCGCGAGTACACCGACCGGACCGGGGAGCGGCGGCTGACCTCGCTGCCGCACTGCGCCGAGGCGGGCGGTCAGTGCTGCAAGCAGCGCTGACCCTGCCGTCCCGCTCCCGTGCCCCGCGACGGTGCCTCCGGCCGCGGCGCACGTGAGCGGGACGAGCTCAGGTGCCGAGCGCGAGGTAGTCCGTGGTCCGGACGATCTCCTCGCGTTCGGCGAACGTGGCCAGGGAGTCCGCCACGGCCGAGCTGTCGCCGTCGCGGACGATCGCCGCCAGCACGTCCTCGCAGGCCCTGATCACCGCCCGCTGGAGGTCGGAGGGGATGATGACGAGCCGGTAGCCGAGCTCCGCCAGCCGTGCCCGGGGCACGACCGGGGTCTTCCCGCCGTGGAACATGTTGATCAGCTTGGGTCCGGGGATCTCGCGGGCGATCAGTTCGATCTGCTCCACGGTCTCGGGCGCCTCGACGAACACGACGTCGGCACCGGCCTCCAGATAGGCGTGTGAACGCTCCAGCGCCGCGTCCACCCCCTCAGCGGCGATCGCGTCCGTGCGGGCGATCACCACCAGGTCCGGGTCGGTGCGCGCGTCCAGTACCGCTCGGAGCTTGCCCACCATCTCGCCGGTGGGTACCAGGGACTTGTCGTCCAGGTGCCCGCAGCGCTTGGGGAAGGTCTGGTCCTCCAGGTGCAGCCCGGCCACGCCCGCGCGCTCGAACAGGCCCACCGTGCGCACCGCGTTCACGGCGTTGCCGAAGCCGGTGTCGGCGTCGGCGATGACCGGGAGCGACGTCACCGCCGTGATCTGCGCCAACCGGTCGGCGACCTCCGTGACCCCCAGGAGGCCGATGTCGGGCACCCCGTGGCCCCGAGCGATCGCGCCGCCGCTGGCGTAGACCAGCTCGGCTCCGCCTCGTTCGGCCAGTCGAGCGGTGAGTCCGTCGAACACTCCGGGGGCGACGTGTGTGCCGTCGCCCTCGACCAGTGCGCGCAGCCGTGTGGTCGCCCTCATGCGCGGGCCCCTCTCCAGTCGACGTCGGGGCGGGTACGACGGCGACGTCGCACACACCCTGGATACTGCTTGTATACAATCCTGGACGAGCCTGGACCGCCGGGTCCGGGATGTCAAGCGGCGGGGTCGAGGGGTGGCGGACCGACCGGTACCGCCTACGGAGGGAGCGCGGTGAAACAGGGCGATCTGGTGTACGAGCGGTTGCGCGAGGAGATCGTGGAGTGGGAGCTGGCACCCGGAACGCACCTGAACGAGACCCGGATCGCCGCCCGCCTGGGCGTGTCCAGGACGCCCCTGCGTGAGGCCCTGCACCGGCTCGACCGGGACGGTCTGGTGCGGATCAGCCCGGGCCGCGGGGCCTTCGTCAGCGAGATCGCCCTCGGGGACGTCGCGCACCGGTTCCAACTGCGCGACGCGCTGGAGTCCTACGCCGTCCGGCTGTGCGCCCGAGCCGACGAACGCTCGGTGTTCGATGCGCTGGAGGCGGACTTCCTGGAGTGGCGGGACCGGTTCGACGCGGGCGCGGGCGCGGTCGACGACACCGGGTACTACGCCCTGACCTCGCGGTTGGACGCCGAGGTCTCCCAGGGGGCGGCCAACCCCCACCTCTCGGACTCCCTCGCCTCGGTCCGCCAGCACCTGCGGCGGTTGCGCCGGATCGCCCGTCGCACACCGGGCCGCATGGCGCTCAGCGCCGGTGAGCACGCCCGGATCTGCGCCGCCGTGCGCGCGGGGGCGGAGGAGGAGGCCGCGCGGGCCGCGTCGGAGCACGTCGGCAACAGCCTGCGCCACATCCTGGCCGCGCTGGGCGGCAGTGCGGTGGGCGGCAGCGCGGTGGCGCTCGACTGACCACCCGTGCCCACGCGTCAGCGGGACGCCTCCGCCGCGCCCCCGAGTCAACAATGTTGACCGCCCTTGAAGTGGGGTGATTCAGGTCACCGGGAGCGATAGAGTCGGCTCAGACCACAAGTCGACCTTTTCGGGAGTAACTGTCTTGGTCCGTTCCTGGTACGAACTTCCAGAATACGTCCGCCTGCGCCGCGTGAACGGTCTGCGCCTGTCTCCGGACGGCACCCGGCTCGTCGCGCCCGTGAGCGACCTGGCCCCCGACGCCAAGTCCTTCCGCAGCGCCCTGTGGGAGATCGACGTCGCCCCCGAGGCCGAGGGAGGGAGCGCTCCCCGGCGCCTGACCCGCTCCACCAAGGGCGAGTCCAGCGCCGGGTTCCTCCCCGACGGCTCCGTACTCTTCACGACCGGCCGGGACGACCCCGAGGCCGAGCCGGGGGAGAAGCCCAAGTCCGCCCTGTGGCTGCTGCCCGCCCACGGCGGAGAGGCCCGCCAGGTCGCCTCCCGCCCCGGTGGCGTCGGCTCCTTCACCGTGGCCCGCGACTCCGGGCTTGTCGCCTTCACCAGCAACGTCCTGCCGCGTTCGGCGGACACCGAGGCCGACACCGAGGCCCGCAAGGCCCGTGAGGAAGCCGGGATCACCGCCATCCTCCATGAGGCGCTCCCGGTCCGCTCCTGGGACAGCGACATCGGCCCCGACCTGCCCCGCGTCTTCACCGCCACCCCGCCCGAGAACGACGACGCCCGCCTCGGCGAGCCCCGCGACCTCACCTCCGACACCGGCCTGGCCCTGCTCGGCTCCGCCCCCGCGCTCACCCCCGACGGGTCCACCCTGCTCATCGGCTGGGCGGTGCCCACCTCCGGCGGGGCGAGCAGGGACGAGGTCGTCGCGATCGACACCGCCTCCGGCGAGCGCCGCACCGTCGCGGGCTCGGCCGACTCCGAGCACGAGTTCTCCGGGCCGCTGGCCTCACCCGACGGTGCCAGCGTCCTGACACAGGCCAGGACCGAGGGCAGCTACGACGGCGAGCCCCGCGACGCCACGCTGTGGATCACCGACCTCGCCACCGGCGAGGGCCGCGACCTGCTGCCCGGGCACGAGCTCTGGCCCCGGGACTACGCGTGGTCGGCCGACTCCCGCGCGGTCTTCTTCGTGGCCGACCAGAACGGTCGGCGCCCGCTCTTCCGCGTGGACGTGGCCACCGGTGAACTCACCCGTCTCACCGGCGACCACGGCGCCTACAGCGCGCTCAACCCCTCCCCGGACGGTCGCCACGTCTACGCCCTGCGCGACGCCTGGGACGCCCCGCCCGCACCGGTCCGGCTGGAGGCCGAGACGGCCGACGGCCAGCCCGTGTACCTGCGCACGCCCGGCTCCGAGCTGACCATGCCGGGCACGCTCACGGAGATCGAGACCACCGCCGACGACGGCACCCGCGTCCGCTCCTGGCTGGTGCTGCCCGAGCAGGCCTCGGCCGCATCGCCCGCCCCGCTCATGCTGTGGGTGCACGGTGGCCCGTACATGAGCTTCAACGGCTGGTCCTGGCGCTGGAACCCGTGGATTCTGGCGGCCCGGGGCTACGCGGTCCTGCTCCCGGACCCCGCGCTGTCCACCGGCTACGGCCAGGACATGCTCCGCCGTGCCTGGGGCCAGTGGGGTCCGCGCACCCACGCCGACGTCATGGCCATCACGGACGCCGCCGAGGCCCGGGACGACATCGACGCCGAGCACACCGCCATGATGGGCGGCTCCTTCGGCGGCTACATGGCCAACTGGATCGCCGGGCACACCGACCGGTTCAAGGCGATCGTGTCGCACGCCTCCCTGTGGCAGCTGGACGGGTTCAGCGGCACCACCGACTACCCGCCGGTGTGGGAGCGGGAGTTCGGCACCCCGCTGGCCCAGCCGGAGCGCTACCGGTTGAACTCACCGCACCTGCACGCGGACAAGATCCGTACGCCGATGCTGGTCATCCACGGTGACAAGGACTACCGGGTGCCGATCGGCGAGGGCCTGCGGCTGTGGCGCGACCTCCTCCTGCACGAGGTGGACGCGAAGTTCCTGTACTTCCCCGACGAGAACCACTGGATTCTCAGCCCGGGCAACGCCCAGATCTGGTACGAGACGATCTTCGCCTTCCTGGACCACCACGTCCACGGCAAGGAGTGGATCAGGCCCGAGCACATCTAGATCCGATCCCCTGGTGGGGCCGTCCCCCGCGACGGCCCGCGTGGCACATCCCTGGGAGGGCCCTGGCATCCGCCGGGGCCCTCCCTCGGCCGCTTCCCGGCCACCGCCGACCCGTGGGGCGGCGCATAGAGTTCGGGCGGGTACTCCGGGCACGACGGACCCGGGGGCCACGAGCGGAAGGGCACCCGTGACCACCATCCACTCCCCCCACGACCCGGAGAAGCTGCGCGACCTCGCCGTCGCCGTGGCGGCGGAGGCCGGAGCGCTCGCGGCCAAGGGGCAGGAGGGCATCACCGTCCTGGACACCAAGTCCAGCCCCACCGACGTCGTCACCGAGATGGACCGCGCCACCGAGGACCTCGTCAGGAACCGGCTGCTCGCCGCCCGCCCGTGCGACGCCGTCCTGGGCGAGGAGGGCGGCGGCGTCGAGGGCACCAGCGGGGTGCGCTGGGTCGTGGACCCCATCGACGGCACCGTCAACTACCTCTACGGTGGGCCCGACTGGGGCGTGGCCATCGCCGCGGAGATCGACGGCGTGGTCGTGGCCTCCGCCGTCCACCTGCCCGCCCACGGGAACATGTTCGACGCCGTCCTGGGCGGCGGGTCGCGCCTCGACGGCCGCACCCTGTGCGCGCCCGACGCGGTCCCGCTGGACCGGGCGCTGGTCGCCACCGGCTTCGGGTACTTCCCCGAACGCCGCCTCCAGCAGGCCAGGGTGCTCACCGAGGTGGTGCCCCGGGTCCGGGACATCCGGCGGGTGGGTTCCGCGGCCGTCGACATCACGGGTCTGGCCACGGGCCGCTGCGACGCCTACTACGAGCGCGGTCTGCACCTGTGGGACTGGGCCGCGCCCGGTCTGGTCGCCAGCGAGGCCGGGCTGCGGGTGGGCGGGCTGCGCGCCGGACCGCCCAGCAACGACCTGGTGATCGCGGCCCGCCCCGGTCTGTACGAGGAGCTCGACGCACTCCTGGCGCCGCTGGGAGCCGACACCGACGGCTGACCCGCACACGAGTGCCCCGGACGCCGTGGGGTCCGGGGCACGGGCGGCGCGGGGTCGCACGCCCTCACGAGGAGGTGGCGCGCCCCGGCCGGGGGTCGTCGGCCCCGGCCCCGTCAGGGGCGGGGACGACGTCGGCCGCTCCGCTCAGGAGTGGGTGTCGACGCCGTTGCGGGCCGCGATGCGGTAGAGGTCCTCCAGCTCCGACGCATGGGTGTCGGCGAGGAACTCGTCTCCTGCGTCACGCGCTGATTCGAGCGACCGGTAGGTCTCGCTGATCCGGACCCTGATCTCCGCCATGAACTCGCCCATTGCACCTCTTCCAGGGGTAGGCACCGGGACGGGGTGGTGTCCCGGTGGAATCCGTGTGCGCGCGACGCGGCGCCCGCACGAGTAGAAGACGTCACGACCCTGTGACACGCGTGTACGTCGCGGTCCGGGGTGGCCCCCGGTGTCCGCGCGTCGCCTTCTACCTCTACCGCACTGTGACCCACGTCAAACCCCGGCCCCCCTCGTGTGACGGTTCCGTGATCCCGGGGCGGTCCGCCGGGCTCCCGGAAGGGGGCGGCTCGCGGCGCGGTGGTCCCGCTGCGGCCGGATGGCCCTGGGGCCGTCCGGCCGCGGACACGCGTCAAGCGATGGTCAGGGGTGTCACAAGACACATTTTCCGAGCGGGCCTGGTGCTTACTTGTTTCTTATTCTTGATGTGTCAGATTTGAGATGTGCGGGGTTGAGCCGTCGCCGACGGTTGGGGGATTCGCCGGCGGCGGCCGCCCCGTGCACAGGGGGAGCCGCGAGGCTCCCGGCCCAGCGCCCGTGCCACACGGGGGCGAGGAGACCGAGCGAACCCACGGGTTTACCGTCTCCTTACCTCCACTGTGAGAGAACGGTTGACGCGGCCGGGACCAAGAACGCCGCTGCCGGTGTGTTGGGGGATGCGCCGGCAGCGGCCCCCTTTTTGTTTCCAGACACCGACGCTCTAGAAGGACAACGTTGCGCGTACTCGTGGTCGAAGACGAACGGGTCCTGGCCGACGCCGTGGCCGTCGGACTGCGGCGGGAGTCCATGGCGGTCGACGTCGTCTACGACGGTGACACCGCTCTGGAGTACACCTCGGTCAACGACTACGACGTCGTGGTCCTGGACCGCGACCTCCCCGGAGCGCACGGCGACGACGTCGCCCGCTCCCTGGTCAACGACAGCTACAACGGCCGCATCCTGATGCTCACCGCCTCCGACGGCGTCCAGGACAAGGTCGAGGGCCTCACCCTCGGGGCCGACGACTACCTGGCCAAACCCTTCGCCTTCGCCGAGCTCATCGCCCGCGTGCACGCGCTGGGGCGGCGTTCGGCGCCCCCGCTGCCGCCGGTGCTGGAACGGGAGGGCATCAGCCTGGACCCCGCCAACCACCAGGTGCACCGCGACGGCCGCGAGGTCTCGCTCACCCCCAAGGAGTTCGCCGTCCTCCAGGTGCTCATGCGCGCCCAGGGGACCGTGGTCAGCGCCGAGGGCCTGCTGGAGAAGGCGTGGGACGAGAACGCCGACCCCTTCACCAACGTCGTCCGGGTCACCGTCATGACCCTGCGCAAGAAGCTCGGTGACCCCCCGGTCATCCAGACCGTCCCGGGGGCGGGGTACCGGTTGTGAGACCGGGGGAGCGACCGGAACCGGGACAGGTCGAACCGACGCGCCCCGGCGACACCGGAACCTGGCGCAGTCTGAACTCCGTCGCCCCCAGCGGTGACGGGGCCGAACGCTCCTCCGCCCGCACGACCGTGCACGCCACGGTCCACCGCTTCACCGACAACCTGAGCCTGCGGGCCCGCCTGACGCTCATCTACGGGATGCTGTTCTTCGCCGCCGGCTCCCTACTGGTCCTGGTGAACTACCTGGTCGTCGCGGTCCTGCTCAACGCGCTCCTCGCCGAGGAGAGCCCGGCCGAGCTGATCGAGAACAGCCACTACATCGAGCAGGTCCTCACCCACGTCACCCGGTTCTCGCTGCTGGCCCTGTTCCTCGTGGGCCTGCTCGCCGTGGCCCTGGGGTACGCCGTGGCGGGCCGTGCGCTGTCACCACTCCAGAAGATCACCCGCATCGCCCGCAGACTCTCCGAACGCTCCCTGCACGAGCGCATCGCCCTCTCGGGGCCCGACGACGAGATCCGCGAGCTCGCCGACACCTTCGACGGCATGCTCGAACGCCTCGACCGGGCCTTCGACGGCCAGCGCCGGTTCGTCGCCAACGCCTCCCACGAGCTGCGTACGCCCCTGGCGATCAACCGCACCCTCCTGGAGGTGGCCCTGAGCGCCCCGGACGTCTCACCGGACCTCAAGACGCTCGGACAGACCCTCCTGGAGACCAACGCCCGCCACGAGCGCCTCATCGACGGCCTGCTGTTCCTGGCCAAGAGCGACCGCGAACTGGAGTCCAAGGCCAGGGTCGACCTGAGCGAGGTCGCCGTGACCGTCCTGAGCCAGCTCTCCGCCGACATCGACCGGTCGGGGCTCTCGCTGCGCAAGGACCTGCGCCCCGCGCCGGTGGTCGGCGACCCCGTGCTCCTGGAGCGCCTCGTGGCGAACCTGGTCGAGAACGCCCTCAAGTACAACGTCGACGAGGGCGAGATCACCGTCCGCAGCGGCATGTACGAGGGGATGCCCGCCGTCCAGGTGGAGAACTCCGGCAAGGTGATCCCGGCCTACGAGATCGAGGGACTGTTCGAGCCCTTCCGGCGCGGTTCCGGCGACCGGGTGGGTTCGGGGCGCAGCGCCGGTCTGGGGTTGTCCATCGTCCGGTCGGTGGTGCGCGCCCATGCCGGGGTGGTGACGGCTTGGCCCCGCGCGGGCGGCGGCCTGGTCGTCACGGTGTGCCTGCCGGTACCTCCGGGTAACGGGACGGAGAACGCCGAGCGTCGCTAGGCCCGGGGGCCGAGCTGCGCACCGCCCCGCTTCGTGGTATCTATACGTGTCCGAAGACACGCCCACCCCTGTCACGAGTGTCGACCTGCGGTGGGTATGCTTCCCCGGGCGTGGACACGGAGGGAATCCCTCCTGACGTGGGCATGTCTGGGTTTTCGCCCGTACTCGGGGGAGTGCTCCAGGCTGGTCCGGCATGTGGGCGCAAACGTGTTTTCGGGTCTACGAGACACCCGGAGTCGGGTAGTACCGGGGAAACGACCCGAGAGGGGCCACCCAACCTTGGCCGCCTCCGGTCACGATCCCGTGAACGTACTGCTGACCTGTGGACTGTGGCCCGGGAGGGGGCACGGTCGGACGACACCGGGAAAACTCGTCGGCCGATTCGGGCACAACGAAGGTCTCTCAAGCGTTACACCCGCGCGACGAGGCACTAAACGAGGGGGATGGAGTTAGCAGAGATGGCGACCGACTACGACAGCCCGCGCAAGACTGACGAGGACATCAACGAGGACAGCCTCCAGGAGCTGCAGGCGCGGCGCGTGGACAAGGGCACCGGCACCATCGACGTCGACCCCGACGAGGTGGCCGAGGGCATGGAGCTCCCCGGTGCCGACCTGTCCGGCGAGGAGCTCGCGGTGCGCGTGCTTCCCCGCCAGGCGGACGAGTTCACCTGCTCGCGCTGCTTCCTGGTGCACCACCGCAGTCAGCTCGCTGAGCAGCGCGCCGGTCAGCTGGTCTGCAAGGAGTGCGCCTGACCGACGGTGACGGTCTCCCGTCCGATTCCCACGGTATCCGAGGACGCTGAGGGGTGAGGGCCCGGGAGCCGTCCGACCGTGGGACGGTGGCTCGCGGTCACGACGGTGGACGGCCGACCGCACGTGGGGGCTCACCCCCATGTGGTGGGCCGTCCACCGTCGTCGCGAGCCGCCCGGGCGGGGGCGGTGCTCAGGCCTCCAGGCCCCGCCCGCCGGAGCCGACCAGCTGCTTGCGGGCGGCGCGGACGGCCAGCACCCTGGCCACCTCGACGCCCACACCCGCCACCACGGCCCAGCCGAGGGCGCGGCCCAGGCTCACGTCCGGGGACTCCAGGTCCGTGGGCGGTTCCTCACCGGTGGCGCGCGTCCACGCGAAGGTCAGGGCCTTGCGTGTGACGAACTCGGCCGCGAAACCCGCGACCATGCCGATGATGACCGGTGCGACCTCACCGTCCTTCTTTGCCATGTGAATCGTTCACCGTTCCCTAGTGCGTACGATGGGCGCGGACGCGTGGCGCCCGCTGGGGAATCCTTTCACGCGGACCCCCGGACCGCATCGGCGGCGGCCCCCCGGGGCGGCGCCGTTCTCCCTGTCAGAGGGGGGAAACCGGGAGCGACCAGGGTGCTCGGAGGGCTAATATTGCCCGCATGACCAACCGCTCTCATTCCTTCCGCATGCCCGACAAGCCTTCGCTGGACGGTATCGAGGCGAAGTGGGTGGACGTATGGGATGAGTCCGGCGTCTACCACTTCGACCGCACGCGCAGCCGCGAGGACGTCTACTCGATCGACACCCCGCCCCCCACGGTGTCCGGATCGCTGCACATCGGCCACGTGTTCTCCTACACGCACACCGACACCGTCGCCCGCTTCCAGCGGATGAACGGCAAGGCCGTCTTCTACCCCATGGGCTGGGACGACAACGGTCTGCCCACCGAGCGCCGCGTCCAGAACTACTACGGGGTCCGCTGCGACCCGTCGGTCCCCTACGACCCGGACTTCCAGCCCCCGCACAAGCCCGACCCCAAGCGCCAGGTCCCCATCTCGCGCCGGAACTTCATCGAGCTGTGCGACATCCTCACGGTCGAGGACGAGAAGGTCTTCGAGTCGATCTGGCGCCGTCTGGGGCTGAGCGTCGACTGGCGGCACACCTACGCCACCATCGACGGCAACTCCCGCGCCGCCGCCCAGCGCGCCTTCCTGCGCAACCTGGCCCGCGGCGAGGCCTACATGTCGGAGGCGCCCACCCTGTGGGACGTCACCTTCCGCACCGCCGTGGCCCAGGCCGAACTGGAGGACCGCGAGCGTCCCAGCGCCTACCACAAGGTCGCGTTCCACAAGCCGGACGGCACCCCGGTCCACATCGAGACCACCCGCCCCGAGCTGCTGGCGGCCTGCGTCGCCCTGGTCGCCCACCCCGACGACGAGCGGTACGCGGACCTGTTCGGCACGACCGTGACCACCCCGGTCTTCGGCGTCGAGGTCCCCGTGCGGGCGCACCACCTCGCCGACCCCGAGAAGGGGTCCGGCATCGCGATGATCTGCACCTTCGGTGACACCACCGACGTCACCTGGTGGCGCGAGCTCCAGCTGGAGACCCGCCCCATCATCGGCTGGGACGGCCGCGTCATCGCCGACCCGCCCAAGGGCATCGAGTCCGACGCCGCCCGTGAGGCCTACGCCCGCCTGGCCGGGGCCACGGTCCACACCGCCCGCGAGCGCACCGTGGAGCTGCTCCGGGAGAGCGGCGACCTCGTCGGGGACCCCAAGCCCATCACCCACCCGGTGAAGTTCTACGAAAAGGGCGACAAGCCCCTGGAGATCGTCACCACCCGCCAGTGGTACATCCGCAACGGCGGCCGTGACGAGGACGTGCGCGCCCAGTTGCTCCGGCGCGGCCGTGAGCTCACCTGGTACCCCGAGCACATGCGCCAGCGTTACGAGAACTGGGTGGAGGGGCTCAACGGCGACTGGCTGATCAGCCGCCAGCGCTTCTTCGGCGTCCCGTTCCCCGTCTGGTATCCGCTGGACGCGGACGGCAACCCTGACTACGACGCGCCGCTGCTGCCCTCCGAGGACCAGCTGCCCGTCGACCCCAGCTCCCAGGCACCCGCCGGGTACACCGAGGAGCAGCGCGGTCGCGCGGGCGGGTTCATGGGCGACCCGGACGTCATGGACACCTGGGCCACCTCCTCGCTCTCCCCGCAGATCGCCTCCGGCTGGGAACGCGACCAGGACCTGTTCGAGCGGGTCTTCCCGATGGACTTCCGCCCGCAGGGCCAGGACATCATCCGCACCTGGCTGTTCTCCACCGTGGTGCGCGCCCACTTCGAGAACGACAGCCTGCCCTGGAACACCACCGGCATCTCCGGCTGGATTCTGGACCCGGACCGCAAGAAGATGTCCAAGTCCAAGGGCAACGTCGTCACCCCGGTCGCGCTGCTGGAGAAGTACAGCTCCGACGCGGTCAGGTACTGGGCGGCCAGCGGCCGTCTGGGCACCGACACCGCCCTGGACGAGGGCCAGATGAAGATCGGCCGCCGCCTCTCCATCAAGATCCTCAACGCCAGCAAGTTCGTCATGTCGGTCGCCGGCGAGAACTCCACCACCGATCCGGCGCGGGTCACCGAGCCCCTGGACCGCGCCATGCTGGCCGCGCTGGCCGACGTGGTCGAGGAGGCCACCACGGCCTTCCGGTCCTACGACCACACCCGTGCCCTGGAACGCACCGAGCGCTTCTTCTGGGACTTCTGCGACGACTACCTGGAGCTCGTCAAGACCCGGGCCTACGACGCCGAGTCCGACGAGGGCGCCTCCGCCCGCGCCGCGCTGCTCATCGCCCTGGGCGCGCTGCACAAGCTGTTCGCGCCCTTCGTCCCGTTCGTCACCGACGAGGTCTGGAGCTGGTGGCAGGAGGGTTCGGTGCATGCGCAGCGCTGGCCCGACGCCGCCGAGTACCGCACCGCGGCCGCCGGCGGCGACCCGGCCGTGCTGGCCGCCACCGCCGAGGTCCTGCGGGCGGTGCGCAAGGCCAAGTCCGAGGCCAAGCTGTCGATGCGCGCCGAGGTCGACCTCGTCCGCGTCCGTGGCAAGCAGGCCGAGGCCGCCAGCGCCGCCTCCGGTGACATCGCGGCCGCCGGGCGAGCCACCGGGGTCGACTTCGAGGCCACCGACGACGCGGAGCTGACCGTGGCGGTCACCCTCGCCGCGACCACCGAGTAGTCCGCGGCGAACACCCGGCCCGGGGGCGGGCCCGAACACGGTTCGGGCCCGCCCCCTCGTTACGGCACGCTGGACACCAAGGCAGCGCCCCGGGAGCGATAGGCTCGGCGAATGTGAGTACCTCATCCCTGGAGGACGGGCGGATGACCGTCGCGGTCCACCGTCTGGACCCCGACCTCCCCCTGCCCTCGTACGCCCACCCGGGTGACGCGGGCGCGGACCTGTACGCCGCGGTCGACGTCCGGCTCGAACCCGGGCGGCGCGCCACCGTCCCCACCGGCCTGGCCATCGCCCTGCCCGACGGCTACGCGGCCTTCGTCCACCCCAGGTCGGGGCTGGCCGCCCGGCACGGGGTCACGGTGGTCAACGCCCCCGGTACCGTCGACGCCGGATACCGGGGGGAGATCAGGGTGACCCTGCTCAACACCGACACCGACACCCCGGTCACCATCGCGCGCGGCGACCGGATCGCGCAGATGGTGATCCAGCGCGTGGAGCGGGCGGAGTTCGTCGAGACGGACACGCTCCCCGACTCGGTGCGCGGTGCGGGCGGTTTCGGTTCGACCGGGGGCCACGCCGCGCTGCGGTGAACGTCCCCTGACTCCCCGGTGTGATCCCGGGACCTACGGAAGAAGCGGAGAGGTGAAGGCGTGTTTGGACGCCGCCGCAAGAAGCGGGACCAAGAGACCGAGAGAGCCACGGAGGAGCAGGCCCGGCCGAAGCGGCGGGGAGCCGCCGGCGAGGTCTCCTTCGACAACGAGATCGAGCCGGTGCGAGCCTCCGCGGAGCCCGCCAAGGACGCCGACCAGTACCGGGCGACCGGGCCGTGGGACTCCACCGAGGACGCCCCCGAGGCCAGCCGGATGGACCTGGGCAGCATGCTCCTGCCGATGGAGCAGGGCACCGAGATCCAGGTGAACGTCGCCCAGGACAAGCAGAACAAGCAGAAGATCATCGGGGTCACCCTGGTGCGCGGCAAGACCGCGCTCCAGGTCCAGCCGTTCGCCGCGCCCAAGTCCTCCGGGCTCTGGGAGGAGATGCGTGAGGAGCTGCGCGAGCAGGTCACCAAGCAGGGCGGCAAGGCCGAGGACCACGACGGTACCTTCGGCCCCGAGCTCCAGGCGGTCATCCCCATCAAGGGGAAGAAGACCGACGACGGCCGACAGCTGGGCCAGCGGGTGCGCTTCATCGGTGTCGACGGCCCCCGCTGGGTGCTGCGCGGCGTGATCCGGGGCGAGGGCGCGAGCAAGCCCGAGGTGATGGCCGAGATCGAACAGGTCTTCGCCAACATCGTCGTGGTGCGCGGCGACCAGCCTGTTCCGCCCAGCGAACTGCTCCAGATCACGGTTCCCAAGCAGATCCAGGAGCAGATGGCGGCCGCCGCCCAGCAGCGCGCGGCCCAGCACGCCGCCCAGCACGGCAACGCGGGTGGTTCGCCCAACGGTTCGGCGGGCGGACCGCCCTCCGTTTCCTGAGGTTCCGGACCACCCGGCCTGTGGACAACCGAGTCCGGGGCGCGCCGTTCCGTAGTGTGGGTCACATGGCTCAGACGACGAAGAACAGCGCCCCCCGGCCGTTGCCCGAGGACTGGGGCCGCGCCCTGGCGGTGGTGGCCCATCCCGACGACCTGGAGTTCGGGGTCTCCTCCGCGATCCACCGCTGGACGGCGGGCGGCCGGGAGGTCGTGGAGTCCCTCGTGACCAGGGGCGAGGCCGGGATCGACACCCTGGACCCCGAGGCCTGCGCGCCCCTGCGGATGGCCGAGCAGCGGGCCTCGGCGGCGGCGGTGGGCGCGGCCGCCGTGGAGTTCCTGGACTTCCCGGACGGCACGCTGGAGTACGGGCTGCCGCTGCGCGCGGCGCTGGCCGGGGTCATTCGCAGACACCGGCCCGACGTCATCGTCTCCATCAACTTCCGCGAGCGCTTCGGCGGGGGCGTCGGGTTCAACCACGCCGACCACCGGGTGCTGGGGCCCGCCCTGTTGGACGCGGTCCGTGACGCCGCCAACCGGTGGGTCTTCCCCGAACAGCTGGCTGAGGGGCTGGAGCCCTGGCGGGGTGTGCGCTTCGTCGCCTTCGGGGCGGCTCCGGACCCCACCCACTACGTGGAGCTCGGCGAGGACGACCTGGCCGCGGGCATCGCGTCGCTGGACGCGCACGAGGTGTACCTGGCCAACCTGGACGGCTTCGACCAGCGCACCTTCCTGCGGGAGGGTGCCGAGCGCGCGGGGGAGTGGGCGGGAGTGCCCCTGGCCACCTCCTTCGAGGTCTTCGAGACCTGACCCGGCACCGCGCACGCGTGTGTCCGTCGCCTACGACCTGGTGCGCGCCAGCGTCCCGTCCGGCTCCGCGCACGCGCGTCCGTCTGGCTTCCCGGGCACGGATGGCGCGGACGGCCGCTACCGCTCCGCGCGCGTCAGCCGCGAGCGTGTTGGTAGAGGTGTCGCCGGTGGGCCACCGCGCCGCGCACGCGTGCGTCCGGCGGGGCGGACCGGGGAGGGTCGCGGGGCCGGGGACGCCGTGCGGTGTGACGCTCCCATGACCGGTCGACGGTAGGGCGACCCCGAACGGAGGCGTGCGCGGTGCGATGGTCCCATGGCGGACGGGGGCGCCCCCCGGTGAGGCCGGACGGCGTGCCTCGAACGGTGAGTACGCGTTCGGCCCCCGGTCCGGCGCGAGAACGAGGGGGAGACTCATGAGCGGTGACGGCACGGTGGAACGGAGCGGGCGGGGCCGCCGGTCCGTTCGCGTCCTGTGGTGGACGCTGGCGGTGTTCGTGGCCCTGCTCCTGGTGGCGCTCACGGCCTTCGCGGTGTGGGCGCTCACCCCGTACCGGGCAGAACCGGGGCCGCTGGCCCGGGCCGAGCGGGACCCCGCCGTGGTCGTCGAGAGGCTCTCCGACGGTGTACTGATCTCCCCGGCCGGAGAGGCCTCGGGAACGGGGGTGGTCTTCTACCCCGGCGCGCGGGTCGAGGCCGACGCCTACGTCGCCTCCTGGGTGCCGGTGGTGGCCGAGAGCGGCGCCACGGTGGTCATCCCGGACCTGCGCCTCAACCTCGCCCTGCTGGACTCCGCTCGGGCCGAGAGCGCGGTGAAGTCCGCCCCGGAGGTCACCGAGTGGTACCTGGGGGGCCACTCCATGGGCGGAGCCTTCGCCGCCCTGCACGTGGGCTCGGGGAACGGCGACACCGAGTGGCGGGGGCTGGTCCTGTGGGCCACCTACGCCGTCGAGAGCGCGGGCCTGGCCGAGCGCGACGACCTCGAGGTGCTGTCGGTGGCGGGCGGCCGCGACGGGATTCTTTCCCCGGAGGAGGTCGCCGAGCACAGACCCCACCTGCCCGAGGACGCCCGTACCGAGGTCGTCGAGGGCATGAACCACGCCCAGTTCGGTGCCTACGGCGCCCAGTCGGGTGACGCCGAACCGGAGCTGGACTACGAGCGGGCGCACGAGGCCGTCGCCGGGGTCACCGCCGCGTTCCTCCTGGGCGGCTGACCCCGGCGGCGCTCACCGTGCCGGGCCCGGGTCCACGGGGTCGGTGATCCGGCCCGTGAACAGGAGCGCCCCCCGGCGGCGCAGCACGAAGAGGAAGGGCTGGTCCACGCGCAACTCCAGAGGCGGCGGGGGCACCGCCGCCGACATGAGCATGACGGCGGCGGTGGCGGCCGCCCCCTCGGCCCCCTTCTCGTCCACGCTCAACACGGCCTGGTGCACGATGGCGTCGACCTTCAGGGGTTCGTCGCCGATCCCGCCGAAGTCGGCCGCGTCGGTGGCCAGGGTGCGCACCCGGGAGGGGGTGGCGGCGAGGGGGTCCAGCAGCGCGGTGTCGGTCTCCACGGCGAAGCGGGGCAGGGTCAGGCTCACCTGTTCCCTGCGACGCGCCCGGTACAGCCCGCGCAGCACCTTCGGGGTGAGCGTCGGCAGCGGCGTACGCCGCCTACCGGGGGAGTCCGGGACGATCACGTCCAGGGCCAGCCCGTGCTCCCCCTCCAGGGTGACCATGCGCAGACCCGCGTGGGCCGCGTGGTCCATGGGTCCGGTGCGCTCCATCGCGGGGACCGGGTGCGTGCGGTCGGGTGCGTGGAAGTCGCGCTCACGGGTCAGGGCGACGTCGAAGGGGTGGGCCCACACCATCCGCACCCACAGGGCGTTGACCAGCAGCATGCGCACGTCGGGGTGGACGGTGCCGGGGGCCAGCAGTTCGGGAACCAGACCCCGGGTGACCTCCGAGACCCGGGCGTTGACATCGACGCGTACGCCCTCGGCGTCGCCCCGGAAGTCGACCCGGTCCACCTCGGCGCCGGGGCGGGCCCGGACGTGCTCCTCGAAGTCCGCGCGCAGCGCCAGCCCGGCGGGGACGTACAGGCCGTTCAGGGCGGCCAGGTCCACCCCTCCCGTTTCGGTGACGGCGGAGTCCAGGACCGCCAGGTGGTGCCGAGGGTCGCCGGTCACGGAGGCGACCAGATCCACCAGTTCCCTCCTGGTGTCCCCGCCGGCTCCAGTGGCCAGCAGACCGAGCACGGCGCCGACCGAGTACGGGGACCACACGTGGGAGGCCCCCTCACCGACCAGTTCGGGGTCCAGGGCGAGGGCGAAGCGGAGGTGCTCCTCGTCGGGTTCTTCCTGCCGGGTGGTCATCGGGCGACTCCTCACGAGAGCGGGTGGGCCGCCAGCGTACGGAAGGGGCGCGACCGGAGGCCAGGGGACGGGGTGAGAACGGGCACGCCGCAACACCTGACAAAGCCGGGCAAGCCCGTTCGGGTGCGGCGTTCGGCGGCCGCGAACGCCACTCCCCGGCTGTGACAGGTCGCATAGGGTGGTGCATCATGGCTGGCGGCCGTACAGGCCGCGCGGCGACACCGGAGCGGGAGCGGGATGACTGAGCAGCAGCGGGCCTCCGAAGAGGCGGCCCAGGCGCAGGCCGAGGATCGGGCCCAGGAGAGGGCGCCGACGCCCGCCGTCACCGAGGGCACGGTCGAGGCCCTGGTCCGGACCAAGCTGGCCGAGGCTCTGGGCGGCAAGCGCGGCATGGTCGAGACGGCCGTCCCCACCCTCACCTTCACGATCTCCTACATCCTGGGTGAGGACCTGCGGCTGTCGATCATGCTCGGGGTCGGGGCGGCCCTGCTCCTGGGCGTGGTCCGGCTGGTGCAGCGTTCCTCGTTGCAGTACGTCTTCACCAGCCTCTTCGGTATCGGCCTGGCGGCGGTCTTCGCGATGCGCAGCGGCAACGCCGAGGACGCCTTCCTGCCGGGGATCATCTACAACGCGGTCTACGCGGTGGTGCTGAGCCTGTCGGTCCTGGTCCGCTGGCCGGTGATCGGTCTCATGATCGGCCCGTTCATCGGGAACCGGGAGGACTTCACCTCCTGGCGCCAGAACCCGGCCGTGGTCACGCTCGCCTCCCGGCTCACCTGGCTGCTGGTGCTCCCGTGCGTGATCCGTGTCCTGGTGCAGTACCCGCTCTGGCTCGCCGAGACCAACGACTGGGCCAACACCTTCGCCCTGCTGGGTCTGTCCAAGGTGGCGATGGGCTGGCCGCTCCAGGTGGCGGCCTTCGCGGGCATGGTGTGGGTGCTGGCGCGCGGCCGCACCCCGCTGGAGGCCGAGGAGGCCGACGCGTCCGGGGCGTCCGAGGAGCGCTGAACGGCGGGAACGCCGGGAGCGGACGGCGGCCCGGCCCGGCCGCCGCCGTGGCGCCGGTCAGTCCCCGGTTTGGTCAGCGCCGGTGTCCTCCTCGTCCACGACCCGCTCCAGGAGCTCCTCCAGGAGCCCCAGCGCGTCCGGCTCGGCCAGGAACACCACGGTGTTGCCCACGGACAGGACCTGATCCGGGGAGGGCGGGCGCACCCCGCCGGGTCCGACCACCGCGACCAGGGCCACCCCCTCGGGCAGCTCGGCGGTGAGGTCGCTCTCGGGGCGTCCCTCGAACGGGCTCGCCGCGTGCAGCACCGACTCGGCGATCTCGGCGCCGGGGAGCGGTGGCAGGCCTCCCTCGTCGGCGTAGACCTCCTCCTCACCCGCTCCCTCGACCAGGTCGGCGATCAGACGCGGCGGGGAGACCGCCAGGTCCACGCCCCAGGAGTCGTCGAACAGCCACTCGTTGGCCGGGTCGTTGATCCGGGCGATGACCTGGTCCACGGAGAACTCGGTCTTGGCGAGCAGCGACACGACCAGGTTGACCTTGTCGTCACTGCTGGCCGCGATGACCACGTCGAAGTCGCCCAGGCGCGCGTCCTCCAGGGTGGACAGCTCGCAGGCGTCGGCGAGCAGCCACTCCACCTGGGGCAGGTCGTCGACCCCGATGGCCCGGGTGTCCCGGTCGATCAGCAGGACGTCGTGCCCGTTGCCCGCCAGCTCCGTGGCGATGGAGCGGCCCACGCTCCCGGCTCCCGCGATGGCGATCCGCATCTCACCCACGCCCCGTCTCGTCCTCGTGCCGCCCGAGCAGACGCTGGGACAGGTCGGCCATGTCCCGGGAGTGTCCCACCACGTGCAGCACGTCGCCCTCCGCGATGGTCCCCTCCGAACGCGCCAGCACGATGCGCCCCTGTCGGACCAGGTACACCACGCGCAGCCGGAAGTCGTCCTCCAGCTCGGAGAGGCCGCGCCCCACCCAGCGATCCGGTGGTGTCAGCTCGTTCATGGCGAGGCTTCCCGAGGCGTCCTGCCACTCGGGGGCGGTGCCGAGCCGGTCGTCCCCGGGCACCAGCCGACGCAGGATGGCGTCGGCGGTCCAGCGGACCGTCGCCACGGTGGGGATGCCCAGGCGCTGGTACACCTCCGCGCGGCGGGGGTCGTAGATGCGGGCCACCACGGCGCCGACCCCGAAGGCCTCGCGGGCCACCCGGGCCGCGATGATGTTGGAGTTGTCGCCGTTGCTGACGGCGGCGAACGCGGAGGCGCGTTCGATACCCGCGCTGACCAGGACCTCCCGGTCGTGGCCCGCGCCGCGCACCGTGTGTTTGGCCACGGTGCTGCGCAGGCGGCGGAACGCCTCCGGGTCCTGGTCGATCACCGCCACCGAGTGACCCAGGTCCACCAGGGTGTGCGCCAGCGTGGACCCCACGCGGCCGCACCCCATGATCACGATGTGCACCTCGTCCGTACCCCCGTCGGATAGCCGTCCGCCCTCGGGACACGGGCAGACCCGCGTGCCCCGGCGTTCCCACCTTGGCACACAACGCTCCGGACCGCGTGACCACCCCGGCCGCGTCGTGCTCGTGTACCAGCGCGGGGACTACCCCGGGGCCGGTAGATTGGGGTCGGTTGGTGGCTGTGCGCGCAGGGTCACCCGGAACACGACCCGACCAGCGAAGGACACCGCCATGACCCGTGTGGGCACCGAGATCGAACTGACCGTGGACGACGTCGCCCACGGGGGATGGTGCGTGGGCCGACTGGACGACCAGGTCGTTTTCGTCCGTCACGCCCTGCCCGGCGAGCGCGTCCGGGTGCGCGTCACCGAACGGACCACCCGCTTCCTGAGGGGCGAGGCCGTCGAGGTCCTCACCGCCTCCCCGGACCGGGTGGAGGCCCCGTGCGCCTTCGCCGGGCCCGGCATGTGCGGGGGCTGCGACTGGCAGCACGCCACCCTGGAGTCCCAGCGCCGGATGAAGGCCAAGGTCGTCGCCGACCAGCTCAGCCGGATCGCGGGTATCGACCGCGACGTGGTGGTCGAGGAGCTGCCCGGAACCCCGGACGGCCTCGGCTGGCGCACCCGGGTGCGGTTCTCGGTGGACGAGGACGGCCACGCCGGTCTGCGCCGCCACCGCTCCCACGACATCGAGCCGGTCGACCAGTGCCTGATCGCCCACCCGGGTGTGCGCGAACTCGGCGTGACCGAGGTCAAGTGGGAGGACATCCGGGAGGTCGAGGCGGTCGCCTCGGCCACCCGCGCCGACCGCGCGGTCGTGGTCACCCCCACCACCGCGAAGCTCGGCACGCTGCCCGAACTCAAGGCCTCCAGCGCCGTGCTGCGGCGGTTCAAGGGCGGCCGGGTGCAGTCCGTGCGGGGCCGCAAGGGCGTGCGCGAGAACGTGGCCGGTCGCGAGTACCGGGTGGGGGCCGGTGGTTTCTGGCAGGTGCACCCCGCCGCCGGCGAGACCCTGAGCGCCGCCGTCCTGGACGGTCTGGAGCCCCGCGAGGGCGAGACCGCCCTGGACCTGTACTGCGGAGCGGGCCTGTTCACGGGCGCGCTGGCCGAGGCAGTCGGCCCCGAGGGGCGGGTCATGGGTGTGGAGAACGGTGAGAACGCCGTCCGCGACGCCCAGTACAACCTCAAGGAGCTGCCGCAGGTGCGGATCGAGCGCGCCGACGTGGCCAAGCAGATGCGTGAGTGGGCCGACGTGCGCGCCGACGTCGTGGCGTTGGACCCGCCGCGCGCGGGCGCCGGTGTCGAGGTGGTCCGCAAGGTGGCGGGTATGAAGCCGCGCCGGATCGCCTACGTCTCGTGCGACCCGGCGACCCTGGCCCGTGACCTCGCGGAGTTCGACCGCGCCGGGTACCGTCTGGCGGGCCTGCGCGCCTTCGACGCCTTCCCGATGACCCATCACGTGGAGTGCCTGGCGGTCCTGGAGCCGGTGAAGCTGGCCCGTCGCCACCGGGAGGCGGAGCAGGACTAGCACGCCGCCCGCGCACCGGAGGTTCCTCCGGTGCGCGGGCGGTGGTGTCACAGGTCGGAGCACTGCCCCGCGACGGAGCCCGTGACGTCGTTGGCCGCGCCGAAGTCGGCGACGGCCCGGCTGTTGCCGGAGCAGGACAGCGAACCGCGCACGGTGTTCGCTGCCATGACCGGTCCGTATCCCTCGTCGCCGCCGGTCCAGCTGGCGGCGGGGACCTGGGTGTTGCCGTTCAGCGCCAGCGAGCCGGAGAACGCCGAGCCGAGCAGCGTCACCTCCGACGTCGTGCCGGTGATCGACACGGCGCCGTTCACCTCGGTGCCGGAGAGGCGGACGGTGTGGGCGCCGGAGGCGGTCAACCCGCCCCGCACGGAGCCGCCCCGCACCACCAGGGACGCGCCCTCGGCCACGGTGACGCCTCCGCGCACGTCGGCGCCGTCGAGGCAGACCACACCCTCGTCGACGTCCAGTCCGCCGTTGACCCTGCCGGTGACGGTCTCGGCGCACTCGAGCTCCGTGCCGGGCACGACCGTCGCCCGGAACGACTCGGCGCCGCCGATGTTGCCCGCAGAATCGATCGCCCGGTGTTCCACGGTGTGGGTGCCCCAGCCGGGCTCGTGGGAGTCCACCTCGAAGACCGCCATGGACAGGCCGCCGCTGCCGAGGCTTCCGTAGACGAGGTCGTCGACGTTGGTGCCGTCCGGGGTGAAGCGGAACGGCGCCCCGGAGTCCTCGGGCCAGCCGTAGTAGTGGTGCCAGCCGTCGCCGTCGACCCGGAACTCGCCGACCACGTGGCCCTCGCCGTCGTCCTCGGGGGACAGGCGCATGGAGAACTCGTTGAGGAACAGGTGGTGCTCGCCGCCGGAGACGGTGGCCGCGGCCTCGGAGAGTTCGCGGGGCGCGGTCGGGTCGGTGGCGTCCACCGTCCAGGTGAGCGACTCCGAGTCCGACCCCGCGGGGTCGGTGACGGTCGCGGTCAGGACGTGGTCACCGGCCGACAGGTCGAACGCGCCCAGGTCGAGAGTGCGTCCGTCCGCGGAGGTGGACACGGTCTCCCCGTCCAGCTCCCACGCGACCTCCATGAGGCGGTCGGTGGGGCGGGTGGTCTCCGCGTAGACGACCTCGGTGGCGCTGACCGCGCGCTCGGTGTCGCGGTGGCGGGTGAATCCGGCCTGGGCCTCGACCGGCTCCTGGGCCGCGCCCACGGTCCAGGTGCGTGTCTGGGTCATCGCGGGGGAGTCGCGGATCGCCGGGTCGCGGACGAACTCGGTGGGGTCCTGCACTCGGACGCTGATCCGGGTCCCGGCGTCCAGGTCGAGCCCGGCCAACTCCAGGCCGCGTGCTCCGGAGGCCTCGGCGAGTTCCTCACCGTCGACCGTCCAGGTGTAGTCCAGCTCGTGGTGGACGGGGTGCGGTCCCTCGACCCACACGGCGTCCTCGGCGCCCACCTCGCCCTCGGGAGTGGAGGAGACAGGCAGGGTCGCCTGGTCGCGCAGTCCGGAGATACGGCGGGTCATCACCTCGCGTCCGACCTGGTCGAAGTAGTAGCCCAGGGTCTTGAGCATCGAGTGGTTGCTGGGACGCCACACTCCCTCGGAGTGGTAGAGGCCGCCCTCGTGCCCGTCGGCGTCGGCCGCGCCGATCACGCCGCCCGACTCGCTCTCCTCACCGAGCCAGCGCCACCACTTGGCCTCCTCTTCGAGCATCCGCTCGGAGGACATCAGGGTGTGGTGGGCCGAGGTGGGTTCGGCGCCGGTGTAGCGGCCCAGGCTGGTGTCCCGGAAGTAGTAGGGGTACTCGTCCTGGAGCCCGCCCAGGGAGTGCGCCAGCTCGTGCGGGCTGATCAGCGCGGAGAGGGCGTTGCCGGAGGAGGCGGTGGCCAGGCGTCCGCCCGCGCCTCCGTAGGTCTCGCTGTTGGCCAGCGCCAGGATCTGCCGGTTGTTCGCGGGCACGCCGGGGACCAGGTCGGCGGCGGCGTTGGCGGCCGACGCGTCCACGGTGAGCAGGCGTTCCAGGGCCGACTCGTCGCAGCCGTTGAAGAAGCCCATGCCCAGGGCGGTGTCGCGTTCCTCCCAACCGTGGGCCGGGTCGCAGTCCACGCCGGACTCCGCCGAGGGCGTCTCGACGAGGTAGACGTTGAAGTAGTTCCGGTAGGAGCGGAACGGCTCGATGCTCCACTGCACGTTCAGGTGCTGGTCCACCTGCTCGCGGAAGAGGGGCATCTCCTCTTCGGTGTAGCCGTCGCCGAGCAGGACGAGGTTGAACCGTTCGGAGGGGTCTCCGGTGACCTGGAGGGGCACCACGGAGGCTCCGTCCAGGGCGGAGGCCTCGGCGGGGGCGTCCGTGACGTCGAGCACGGCGGCCGTGGCCAGCAGGGACAGGGCGGCCAGGGCCGCCGCGGATCTGCGCAAGGGGTGTCCTTCTGATTCAGGGGATGCGGGGGATGTTTGCCGGGAAGCGTACAGACGTTCGCGTGGCGTCTACCAGGGAAAGGGCCATAAGCACTTCGATAACGCGCACCGTGCGGGTACCGCCGTCCAGGGTGCGGGCGGTGCCCGCACCGGTGACCAGACCGGCCAGGGTCGCACCGGTCACCGGAAGGCGCTGACCGGGCCCGGCGCGTGGTCCGGACATCGCTGTCGTACGTCCGCGAGGGGCTGGCAATTCGGACATAATGATGGTTCATCGTTCCTGCCTCCCGCTCAGGCCCATCAGCCGAGAGGTTCCCCCTTTGAACGTGCGCATCCCCCTGCCCACACGTGTCGTGGCCGCGGCGGTCGCCGCCCTCCTGTGCGCGAGCGCGTGCACGGTGCCGGTGGGCGAACACGTGGCCGACACCGAGGCCTCGCCCTCGCCCTCACCGTCTCCCTCGGAACCCCGGAGCTGCCGAGTTCATCGCGGCGGCCGACGAGCAGGGGTGGGACGAGGCGTTCACCGACGTCACGTGGATGGACAAGGAAGCGAACACCAGGGCGTACGCACCCGTCGGCAAGGACTTCCGCGCCCTGCTGTACGCCGTCTCCGCCTTCGCCGAGCTGGAGGAGGCCGTGGAGGAGGGGGACGAGCGGGCGCTCTTCCAGGCCGTGCGCAGCCACGACCTGTACGTCGACGGCGTGGCGAGCGACGTGGTCCACCACGCCTTCGAGGCGCTCGACTTCCCCCACGCCGATGAGGTCGCCCCCATGGTCACACGCCTGGAGGGCGGCATTAACGGCGGTGCCTGCACTACGGCCTGCGTGGTCGGGACGGACGTCGAGCCGGGCACCTACCAGGTGGACAACTTCGGCCTGGGCCTGTTCACCGACGCCTACTGGGAGGTGACCGCGTCCGACGGCGGCATCATCTCCAACGACTTCCTCACCTCGGCGCAGAGCGTCACGGTCACCATTCCCGCGCACGCGGGCCAGTTCAGCGAGCGCGGGTTCGGAACCGGGTTCTGGGTCCGGGTCGGCTGACCCGCACCGGGCGGAGCCGCGAGGTCGCGAGGGCTCCGCCCGGCCGGGCTCAACCGCGCGGGCGCGGCCGCCGGGGCGCCTTCAGGACGGCCAGTCCCAGGGCCAGCACCACCAGCCCCGCCCAGGAGACCAGGGGAAGGCGCTCACCCAGCAGGGCCACGCCCAGCAGCGCCGCCACGGCGGGTTCGGCCAGGCTCAGCGTGGTCGCCGTGGACGCGGAGGTGTACCGCAGGCCCACACCGAACAGCCAGTAGGCGAGGAAGACCGTGAACAGGGCCAGGTGCAGGGCGACCAGCGCGCCGCTCACGGTCGCCAGCCAGGCGGTCCCGGCGACCAGCACCACGGGCAGAACGAGGAGGCCGCCCCCGGCGAACATCGACCCCATGACCGCACCCGAGCTGTGCCCGCGCCGGATGAGCCGCTGGGCGATGATCGCGTACAGCGCGTACGAGAACCCGGCGAGCAGCGCCAGGAACACGCCCGTGGCGTTGGTCGGGGCGGGGACCCCGGCCAGCCCGGGCCCCAGGACCAGCACCGCGCAGCCGACCACCGCCGCCGCGGTGGCGGTCACCCAGCGGGCGGTCGGCCGGGTCCGGTCCGCGCACCAGGCGAGCAGCCCGGAGAAGACCGGGGCGCTGCCCAGGGTGATCACGGTGCCGACCGCCACCCCGGTGCTGGCGACGGCCGGGTAGAACGACAACGGATACCCGGCGACCGCCACCGCACCGAGGAGGAGCGTCCATCGCGTGCGGGTGTCCGCACCGGTGACCAGGGCCATGGAGCCTCGGCTGGCGAGGAAGAGCAGGAGCCCGCCGAGGACCAGACCGGCGGAGCCGATCGCGGCCGGGTGGGCTCCGTCGGGAGCGAAGGAGCTGGCGGTTCCGGTGGTGCCCCACAGGACGGCGGCGCCGAGGATGGGCGGCGCGCCGCCGGTGAGTCGGGGCCGGGCCGTCGTGGTGGGGGTGTTCTGGTCTGGCATGTGCGTACCTTCCGTCTGGACGCCTGGAGAGGAGTTCGTCGACGGGCGCACGACGGACGGGGCCGCTCACCGGTGCGGTGGGGCCTCGTAGCTCGGGGTGGTCAGCGTGTGCGCCCGGTCAGGCGGACAGCGGCGGAAGGACCCGGTGCCAGTAGGTGTTCATCCCGCCACGGTAGCGTGCGCCGTCCGGTCAGCGGCAGACGGGGCCCCGCCAGTCACCGTCGGGTGGGAGCGGAGGTCCGTACCAGGAGTCCGCTTCCCAGTCCGGGCCGGGGACTGCCCCGTCTCCGGTGAGGGGGAGTTCCAGAAGCTCCGCCAGCTCCTCGGTGGGGGTGTCGGCGGAGACCAGGGTCTCCCAGTGCTCGTCCACGACGGTGGCGACGTCCTCCGGGGGCAGCTCCAGCAGCGTCCGCGTCAACCGCAGGTCCAGGGGCGAGGGCCGGAACCGGGGCAGGAAGGCCTCCACCGCCCACCTGCTCTCCGCGGCCGGAATCTTTCCGGCGCCGGAGACCAGCCAGGCCCCCACCACGATCCTGGCCTGTCCCGAGGCCTCGCACCAGGGGTCGTACAGGCGGGGCAGGCCCAGGACGTTCGTGGTGAAGTCGGAGACCAGATCGTCATGGTGGTAGCGGGCCCCGGGCTCCCAACTGTCGAACAGGAGAACCGTTCCGCGCGGAGGAAACGGTTCGTCGGTGCGGGGGAACTCCAGCGCGCCGGGCTGGAACTCGCGCACGTCGCGGCGCAGGTGCTGGGAGCCCTGCCACACCGTGGGCATGCTGTCCCGCGCGCGTTCGGGTATCCGCTCCACGGTCGGCGCGAGCGCGGCGTGCCAGTAGTCCACCCAGGAGTCGTACCCGGGCAGCGGGCAGTAGGTGACGCCCTCCCGGACCCGGCACGGGTCGGCCTCGGCGCCGTACACCTCATGGTCGGTGAAGGGTGTTTCGTAGGTGTAGGAGCGCTGGGCGTGCACGTCGACGCTCACCATCCCGGCGAGCAGAAGTGCCGCCACGCCGACGGACGCGGGCCGTACGAGCCGCGTGTTCCTCTTGCGGGCCAGCGCGACCGTGAGGAGGAGGGCCGCCAGGAACACGACGTGCAGCAGGGAGACCACACCGAGCCGGGTCACGGAGGGCTCGTCGACGGGCAGCGGGTCCAGCAGCCAGCGGGCCAGCTCGTTCAGGCGCCGTAGGAGTTCCTCGGCCCGTGCCCCCATGGACGTGACCGTGTACAGCAGGTACGCGGGGATGAGGAGGAGCAGCAGCACGAGGGGGGTGTAGGAACGGGTCCAGACCGCGCTGACCAGTGCCCCGATCGGCCCGCACCAGCTCAGGACGACCAGTGCCGCGACGGCGAACGGGCTGGCCGTCCCCGCGATCGGCTCGGGGCCCCTCAGTGCCAGATGGGCGATCAGGAGACCCGCGCACACCGAGGTGACCAGGACGGACGCCAGGAGCACCGACACCAGGCGGGCGCGTGCCGTCAGGGGTGGGGCGAAACCCTCCGAGTACCGCACCTCTCGGAGCGCGGGGAAGGTCGTGACCGCGAACATCACCGCGGACATCCCGACGATCTGGATTCTGACCTGGCTGATCAGATCCTTCCAGGTCGGGAGCGCCGGGTAGTAGGAGGAGGACGCCAGCACGACCAGGGTCGCGGGTACCAATGCGAGGAACACCGGGCTCAGCAGGAGGTGCCGCAGGTTGAACCCGGTCAGCGCCAGGAACGTCGGGACCCGGCTCACCGGGTGGTGCCCCGCGCCCCGGTGAGGAGGAGGTAGGCGTCCTCCAGGGAGGGCTCGACCGGGACGCGGGTCGTCGAGTCCGGGTTGTCCGCTCCCTCGGGGACGAGCACGCGGTACCGTCCGTCCGCCAGGCGCCAGGAGGTCACGCCCCGCTCGGGGCGCACACCCTGTTCCCACACCCGCCCGCGCGCACGGGCCACCAGCTCCCCGGGCGTGCCGTCGAAGATCACCCGGCCCTGGTCCAGGCACAGCACCCGGCGGCACAGCGCGGAGACGTCCTCGATCTGGTGGGTGGAGAGCACCACCGTGCTGTGCACCGCGAGTTCGGAGACCAGGTCGCGGAAGCGGATGCGCTGTTCGGGATCGAGCCCGACGGTGGGCTCGTCGAGCAGGAGCAGTTCCGGATCGCCGAGCAGCGCGGCGGCCAGGCCCAGGCGCTGGTGCATCCCGCCGGACAGGCGTCGCACCCTGCTGTGCCTGCGGTCGTACAGGTCGACCCGGCGCATGGCGCGGCGGACCTCGTCGTGGCGTGCCCGGCGCCCGCCGAGTTCCTTGAGCACCGCCACGTAGTCGAGCAGGCCGAACACCGTGAAGTGCGGGTAGAACGTCGGGACCTGCGGCAGGTAGCCCATCCGGCGGCGGATCTCGGTGCGGTCGACGGCCCGCTCGGGGTCGCGTCCCAGCACCCGCATCCGTCCGCCGGTGGCGTCCAGGTCGGTGGCCAGGCAGCGCATCAGCGTGGTCTTGCCCGCGCCGTTGCGCCCGAGCAGCCCGGTCACTCCCGGCCCCAGGTCGAGGTCGATCCCGTCCAGGGCCCGGCGCGTGCCGTAGCTGCGGACCAGGCCGCTCACGCTGACCCGGTTCCCGGTCGCGGGCCCGCCGACGGTGGTGCCGGTGCTCACGCGGTCCTCACCCGGATCAGGATGATCCCGGCCAGTACGGCGAACACGGTCGCCCAGCTGGCCTGCGCGGCGGGGGAGAACAGCAGCAGGGGGTCGAGGCCGTCGGCGGAGCCGAGGAGGAACAGGGCGAGAAGCCACGCGGAGCCGACCACCCCTCCGGCGGCCGAGAGGGCCATCCAGCGGCTCAGCGCCAGGCACCCGGCCACCATGGCCAGCGCGGGCAGCAGCCAGAAGACCGCCTCCGCCAGTGACGTGACCGCGGGCATCAGGAACGCGGCCGAGGTGCACAGGACCAGGGCCGGGACCAGCACCGCGGCGGTGCGCAGGAACAGGAGCCGGTATCCGGCCAGGGGCGTGACGGAGGTGAGGGTGTGCGCGGGGTCCACCCCGCGACCGTAGGCGAGGGCGACCCCGATCAGCGGAACGACGGGCGCGGTGAAGGAGAACAGCAGCGAGCCGCGCGGTACCTCGTGCGCGACCACCAGCGCCATGGCCAGCACGAGCACGGTGGCGCCCAGCCAGGCCCGGTAGAGCTGCGGGGTGGCGGCCAGGAGCTTGGCGGTGTTCTCGCGGAGGCCGACGGCGGTGAGCGCGCGTTCGACCAGGCCGCGCCTGGGCTGGTCCACGATGTCGCGCAGGTCGGCCCAACTGCGGTCCAGCCACTCCTGGTCGGCGGGCAGCAGGGAGCGGCAGCGGGCGCAGTGGGTCAGGTGGGCCTCGGCGGACATGGCGGTGACGTCGTCGGCGGTGTGCGCCGCGTACCGGTGGAGTTGGTCGTGGGTCAGGTGCCAGCTCATGTGGTCAGTGCCTCCCGTAGCCGCGCCTTGGCGCGCATGACCCGTGTCTTCACGGTTCCCTCGGGTATCTGAAGGATCTCCGCCGCCTCCCGCACGGTCAGGCCGTCGAGGACGGTGGCCTGGATCGCCGAGCGCAGTTCGGGGGAGAGCTGGTGTAGGGCGGCGCCCAGGGGGCCGTGCTCGATGTTGAGCAGCACGGTGTCCTCGGCGGAGGCGTCGCCGATCGTCTCGTACGGTTCGGGATCGTTCTCGGCGATCCACCGGTTGGCGCGTTTGCGCAGTTGGGAGATGAGTTGTCGGATCGCGATGGTCCACAGCCAGGCACCGGCGTCGCTGTCACCCGGGCGGGGGGTGAACGAACCGGCGTTGCGCCACACGGCCAGGAAGGTCTCCTGGAGCGCGGCGTCGAGCTGGTCGTTGTCGGAGCAGCGGTAGCGCAGGCGGGTCCGTAGCCAGGGAGCGTGTCTGCGGTGCAGGATCTCCAGGGCGTCGGTCTCCCCGGCGGCGACGGCGGACAGCAGTACGGGGTCCGTGCTGTCGGGGCCGTAGGCGGGTGCGCGGCGTCGCGCGCGGCGGAGAAGCTTCACGTGGGGTGCTATCGCGGGTCGGGGGCGGAACGGTTCGGGTGGGGGGAGGGCCGGGGCCGGTCCGCCCTGACCTCGGCTTTTCCACAGTACCCGCGCGGCGGTTTCCGAACGGTCGGTGCGGTGGGAGAAAATGGGGCGTATGCGCCTGAGGATCTTCCTTGAACCCCAGCAGGGGGCCACCTACGAGGACCAGCTCGCCGTCGCCCGGGCCGTCGAGGACCTGGGGTTCGAGGCCCTGTTTCGGTCTGATCACTTTCTGTCCATGGGCGACCACGTCAGCGGGCTCCCCGGCCCGACCGACGCGTGGATCACCCTGGCCGGGTTGGCGCGGGAGACCTCCCGTATCCGGCTGGGCACCCTGATGACGGCGGCGACCTTCCGCCACCCCGGTCCGCTGGCGATCTCCGTCGCCCAGGTCGACCGGATGAGCGGCGGCCGGGTCGAGTTCGGTTTCGGCGCGGGGTGGTTCGAGGAGGAGCACGCGGTCTACGGCATCCCCTTCCCCGACTCCGCCCGGGAGCGGTTCGACCGCTACGAGGAGCAGCTCGACATCATCACGGGGTTGTGGTCCACCCCGGTGGGGGACACCTTCCGGTACGAGGGCAGGCACTTCCGGCTGGCGGAGGGCCCGGCTCTGCCCAAGCCGCAGCAGGGGCCGCACCCGCCGGTGCTGATCGGCGGCACCGGCGCCAAGCGCACGCCGAGGCTGGCGGCCAAGTTCGCGGACGAGTACAACGTTCCGTTCTGCTCTCTGGAGGAGACCGAGGCGGCCTTCGGACGTACCGCCGAGGCCGTGCGTGCGACCGGGCGCACCGCGCCGATCGTGTACTCGGCGGCGCAGGTGCTGTGCGCGGGGCGGGACGAGGCCGAGGTGTCCCGTCGTGCGGCCCGGATCGGCCGCGACGTGGCGGAGCTGCGTCAGAACGGCCTGGCCGGGTCTCCCGAGGAGATCGTCGACCGGATCGGCCGCTTCGCGCAGGCGGGTGCGGAGAGAATGTACCTGCAGCTCCTGGACCTGGCCGACCTGGACCACCTGGAGCTGGTGGCGTCGGCGGTGGCACCGGCGCTGGACTGACCGGCGGTGCCCGGGAGGAGGGGCGCGGGGGCGGACGGGGGTGTGGCGCCGCGCCCGATAACTTGATATCGAGATACAAGTTAGATACCTTGACATCAAGATAACAGCGGGGGTTCCCCCGTCCCGCTCCCGGTTCGGGCCTGTGAGGTCGACCGCTTTTCGACGGCACGTCCCGGGTCCGTGAGTGTGCGCGGCCCACCGGCCGCGACCGGTGACGATGTGGCGTCGTCGCAGGTCAAAGCGGCCCTGAAGGGTGGCACCGGTGGTGAGGGGGCGCGTTCGCGTCCCCCGCGCCCCGGCGATCCGGTTAGGGCGGCCTCAGTAGGTCCCGCGTCCGGCCCATGGGGCAGGATGCTGGGGACAAAGTGGCGAGATCAGGAGGCAGACACCGTGTCCGCGAACAGCTTCGGCGCCCGTGACACGTTGCGCGTTGGCGACGAGTCGTATGAGATCTTCCGGTTGGACGCCGTCAAGGGCTACAACCGACTTCCCTACAGCCTGAAGGTGCTGCTGGAGAACCTCCTCCGCACCGAGGACGGCGCGAACGTCACCGCAGAGCACATCACGGCCCTCGGCAACTGGGACGCCAAGGCCCAGCCCAGCCAGGAGATCCAGTTCACCCCCGCGCGGGTGATCATGCAGGACTTCACCGGCGTCCCCTGCGTCGTCGACCTCGCCACCATGCGCGAGGCCGTCCGCGACATGGGCGGCGACCCGGACAAGATCAACCCGCTCGCCCCCGCCGAGCTGGTCATCGACCACTCCGTCGTCGTGGACCTCTTCGGCCGCCCCGACGCCTTCGAGCGCAACGTCGAGATCGAGTACGAGCGCAACTACGAGCGTTACAAGTTCCTGCGCTGGGGCCAGACCGCCTTCGACGAGTTCAAGGTCGTCCCGCCCGGCACCGGTATCGTGCACCAGGCCAACATCGAGCACCTCGCGCGCGTGACGATGGACCGCAAGGGCCAGGCCTACCCCGACACCTGCGTCGGCACCGACTCGCACACCACCATGCAGAACGGCCTGGGCATCCTGGGCTGGGGCGTCGGCGGCATCGAGGCCGAGGCGGCCATGCTCGGCCAGCCGATCTCCATGCTCATCCCGCGCGTGGTCGGCTTCAAGCTCACCGGTGAGCTGCGTCCCGGCACCACCGCCACGGACCTCGTGCTCACCATCACCGAGAAGCTGCGCGACCACGGTGTGGTCGGCAAGTTCGTCGAGTTCTACGGCGAGGGCGTCGGCTCCGTGCCGCTGGCCAACCGCGCCACCATCGGCAACATGAGCCCGGAGTTCGGTTCCACCGCCGCGATCTTCCCGGTCGACGACGAGACCATCCGGTACATGCGCCTGACCGGCCGCTCCGAGCAGCAGGTCGCCCTGACCGAGGCCTACGCCAAGGCCAACGGCTTCTGGCACGACCCGGCCAACGAGCCCGAGTTCTCGGAGTACCTGGAGCTCGACCTCGCCGAGGTCGTCCCCTCCATCGCCGGTCCGAAGCGTCCCCAGGACCGCATCGCCCTCTCCGAGGCCAAGCCGACCTGGCGCCACGACGTCCGCAACTACGTCTCGGACGACGCCGACGAGGCGGGCCAGGAGTCCTTCCCGGCCTCCGACGCCCCGGCGCAGGCCCCCAACGGCGCGCGCCCGCACAAGTCGGTCCCGGTCACCATGGCCGACGGCACCGAGACCGAGATCGACCACGGCGCCGTCGTGATCGCCGCGATCACCTCGTGCACCAACACCTCGAACCCCTCGGTCATGCTCGGCGCCGCCCTGCTGGCCAAGAAGGCGGTCGAGAAGGGCCTGTCCCGCAAGCCGTGGGTCAAGACCTCCATGGCCCCGGGCTCCAAGGTCGTCACCGACTACTACGAGCGCTCCGGCCTGACCCCGTACCTGGACAAGCTGGGCTTCAACCTGGTCGGCTACGGCTGCACCACGTGCATCGGCAACTCGGGCCCGCTTCCCGAGGAGATCTCGAAGGCGGTCCAGGACAACGACCTCGCCGTCTCGGCGGTCCTGTCCGGCAACCGCAACTTCGAGGGCCGGATCAACCCGGACGTGAAGATGAACTACCTGGCGTCGCCGCCGCTGGTGGTCGCCTACGCGCTGGTCGGGTCGATGGACGTCGACATCACCACCGAGCCCCTCGGCCTGGACAAGGACGGCCAGCCCGTCTACCTGGCCGACATCTGGCCGTCGGCGGAGGAGATCCAGGAGGTCATGGACTCCGCGATCGCCTCGGACATGTACGCCAGCGCGTACTCGGACGTGTTCGCCGGTGACGACCGCTGGCGCGAGCTGCCCACCCCGACCGGCAACACCTTCGAGTGGGAGGGCGAGTCGACCTACGTCCGCAAGCCCCCGTACTTCGAGGGCATGGGCCAGACCCCGGCTCCGGTCACCGACATCTCCGGTGCCCGCGTCCTGGCCAAGCTGGGCGACTCGGTCACCACCGACCACATCTCCCCGGCCGGTGCGATCAAGCCGGGCACCCCGGCGGCCGAGTACCTCAAGGCCAACGGTGTGGAGCGCCGGGACTTCAACTCCTACGGTTCCCGCCGGGGCAACCACGAGGTGATGATCCGGGGCACCTTCGCCAACATCCGCCTGCGCAACCAGATCGCGCCGGGCACCGAGGGCGGCTACACCCGCGACTTCACCCAGGCCGACGCGCCGGTGTCGTTCATCTACGACGCCGCGCAGAACTACGCCGCGCAGGGCACCCCGCTGGTGGTCCTGGGCGGCAAGGAGTACGGCTCCGGCTCCTCGCGCGACTGGGCGGCCAAGGGCACCAGCCTGCTGGGTGTGCGCGCGGTCATCACCGAGTCCTACGAGCGCATCCACCGCTCCAACCTCATCGGTATGGGCGTGCTGCCGCTCCAGTTCCCGGAGGGCCAGTCCGCGGACTCCCTCGGCCTGACCGGTGAGGAGACCTTCTCCGTCACCGGCGTGACCGAGCTGAACGAGGGCCGTGTCCCCGGCACGGTGAAGGTCTCCACCGACACCGGCGTCGAGTTCGACGCCGTGGTGCGGATCGACACCCCGGGTGAGGCCGACTACTACCGTAACGGCGGCATCCTCCAGTACGTGCTGCGCCAGCTGATCGCCAAGTAGCGAGGCGCACCGGGACCGCCGCACGCGCCGGACCGGCGCGCACGCGGTGCTTCGGGGCCGCCACCGTCCAACCGACGGTGGCGGCCCCTCGCGCGTTCCGGCCCGTCCCGGGTTCCGGACCGGCCGAAAGCTCCCGATATGCTCGCTGCATGCCCTCGCCCCTCGGCCCAGGCCTTCTCCTGCCCCGTGCGGACCGGCTGCGACGTGCCCTGACACTGTCCGCCGTCGTCCTGGCGGCCGTGCTCGCTTCGGCTCCCGCCGCCCTGGCCGAGCCCGCGCCCGAGACGGCCGACGGGTACGAGCGGGTCGTGACACCGGCCGAGTACTACGCCGACGAGCTCGCCGCGCTCCCCGAGGACGCGGCCGTGATCGTGGATGACGCCCTGGCCGGCCAGGGCGACGTCGCCACCCTGGAACGGGAGCTGCACGAGCTCTTCTCCACCCTCGACGTCCCGTACCACGTGATCGTCAGCCCCTTCCCCGGAGCGGGGAGGGACTGGGGGAGCGGCGCGCTCCTGCCCCCGGTCATGGACCGGCTGGGACGCGACGGGCTCTACGTGCACCTGAGCCCCGACGCCCCCACCCCCGACGTGCGGGTCCGCGGGTACGACCTCCCGGTGGAGGAGAGCGCGCGCGGGCTGTACGACGACCCGAGGCTGGAGTACGACTCCGGTGTCGGGGAGATCGCCGTCGTCCTCGTCGAACGCCTGCGAGGCGAGGCTCCCGACCCCGTGCACGGTCACGGTGAGCGGGACGAACCGGGCGCGCTGGCCCGCTTCTGGTCGGACTTTCGCGACGACGTCGACCCCACGCGCTCCGTGGGCGCCGAGAACCTCGGTACCCTGGCCGGGCTCTGCTCCGGGTTCGTGCTCGGGGCGGGCGTGATCTGGGTGTGGTGGCGCTCCGCGCGCGGTCGCCGCAGACGCCACGAGGCTCCGGTGACGGCGGTGCTCACCCTGGTCCTGGCCGGAGCGGCGGTCGCCGGGCCCTACGCCTACATGATGAGTGTGCCCAAGGGGGGAGTCGAGACCGCCTGGGAGACCCCGGAGCCCCGGTCCGCCCCTCCCTATGTGGTCAACACCGAGCGGGTCGAACGGCTCGTCGCCGAGACGGGCGCCGCACCGCTGTACGTCGCACCCCTGGTCACCATGGACCGCACCGGGCTGGCCGCCACCGCCGAGCTGCTCGCGGAGAGCGACCTTCCGGTCCGCGCCCTGGTGATGTCCATGAGTCCCGCCGACGAGTCGGAGGGCGACCCGGAGGTGCTCGCCTACTCCCTGGCCGCCCTCACCGAGGGGCCGTCCGTCTACCTGGTCGCCACCACCGACTACGACGGCCGCGTCGCCGTGGCGGCCGGGACCGCCGGGACGGGCGCCGACCCGTTCGCCCTCAGCTCGGCGACCCGCGACGTCTCCGCCCCCACCCCGGCCGAGGCGATCGAGGAGGCCCTGTCTGCCCTGTCCGACCTTCCGACCGACCCCGGAGGGACGGACACCGAGCCCCTCTTCGCGTACACCTACGACAACGACCCCGGTCCGCGCTCGGAGCGCTTCTTCGGTGACGGCTTCCTCCCCTGCCTCATCGTGGTCGGACCCCTCCTGGCCGGGCTGGTCTTCGGCGGGGTCCTCCTGACCGTGCTCGTCGTACGGGGGACCGGGGCCGGACGCCGCACGCGGATGGGCACCCGGGCCCTGCGCCGACTCGCGCTGTCGGAGACCCGCGCCATGGTCGGTGAACTGGAGGCCGCCGAGGAGAGCGGTGTGCCCGCGGAGGCCCTGCGTGACGCGGACGCCGCACTGGTGGTGCTCCGGCGCCCCGCCGACGCCCTGGACCTCCTCGGAGTCACGGTCCTGGCCCGCCGCGCCAGGGCGGGGATCTCCGGAGACCGCGCGGCCGCGCGCCGACCGGTCTGCGCCGCCAACCCCCTGCACGGCGCGGCGGTCCGCAACGGCCGGGTGCCGGGCTTCGAGGGCCGCCGACCGCTGTGCGAGGCCTGCCGGAACACCCCGGACGACGCCCGCCGCCTCCGCGTGCTGGAGCTGCGGATCGGTGGCGCCTGGGTCGCGCACCTGACCCCGGACCGGGTCTGGGTGCGCACCAACTACGGATCGACGGCGCGCGGCCTCGTCGACGGAATCCTGGAGGAGAGCGATGCGTAGGTTCGAGGTCCCCTCCGTCCTGGCCCCGGTCCTGGCCCTGGTTCTGGCACTCGTCCTGACGGCGGCCCCCGCCGCCGCGTCACCGGACGACACCGCTCCGGAGAACGCCTCCGAGGCGATCGCCGCCTCCCTGGCGGAGTCGCCGGTCCACGTCGACCCCGCCTACTCCGGCGCGTTCCCCGAAGAGCTGCGCCAGGAGACCGTCGACCTCATCGAGGACTCCGGTCTGCCCCTGTACGTGGTCGCGGTGCCGATGGTCGCGGGCGACGCATGGGACGGCGAGCCCGAGAACCTGGCCGTCCTGTTGCACGACCGTATGGGCGGAGGCCGCGCCCACTTCCTGGTGTTCGCCAACGACCGCGTGTACGGGCAGGACTTCGGTGCCGGATCGGACCTGCGCGCCCACTACGGTTCGCTCACCTCTTCGTACGCCACGGGGTTCGGGGGCAACATCGCCGAGCTGATCGAGGTCTCGGTGGAGGCGTCCCTGTCCGAGGACCCCGAAGCGGCCTACACCGCGGCCAGCGAGGCCTACGACGAACAGCGTGAGGACGGTTCCGCCTTCGGGTCCGGGGCCTGGCGGGGCGGTGCCACCGCCGTGCCCGGATGGGTCTGGCCCTCGGTCGCGGCCGTGGCGCTCCTGCTGGCCGTCGGCGCCGGGTGGCGCGCCTACCGGGCCCGCGTGCCGGCCCTGCCCGCGCTGGCCGTCACCCAGCACGCCGGGTTCGACAACGCCGACCGGGCCGAACTGGACCGGCTCGTCGAGCGGGGCGCCACCGACCTGGTCGAACTGGGCGAGCGCCTGGGTCAGCTGCGCGCCCGGCCACAGGGGGAGGAGGCGACCCGGCTCCTCCAGTACGCCCTCGACGCGCGATCGGCCGCCGCCAAGGTTCACGACCACATGCTCGCCACCGCGCCCAGCCTGCCCGACGCGGCCGGGGTCCTCGTCCTGCTGGACATGGCGGAGGACGCCATCGTGCGCAGTCGTTCGCGGTCCCGTCCGGCACGCGTGCACTGCTACGCCAACCCCCTGCACGGCACCGTCACCAGGGAGACGGACTGGCGCGAGTTCGGCGGAACCCGCACCGTCCGCGTGCCGCTGTGCGCGGCCTGCGCCAAGGCGGTGCGGGGCCGGGGGCGCCCCCGTGTACTGCCCGACCGCCACCAGGGGAGTGAGGTGCCCTACTACGAGGTGCCCGCCGAGGCGAGCGTGTGGGCGGCCACCGGTTACGGTGCCCTGCGCGACGATCTGGTCGACCGCGTCCTGCGCGGCGACCACGCGCGCTCCCGGAGATAACGGCCGGGCATCGGATACGAACGGATCGGAACCGGAACCGTGTACGGGCGGTCAGTTCCTTGTGGCACCCTGACATGGCGCCCCGCTCGGGGCCGGAGAACGACGTACGAGAGACGGGGCGGGCAGTGGACGACCCTCAGGACCAGGCGATACGAGTCGAGGAGGCGGGCGGTTTCCGTCTGCTGCGCTCCCTGGGGAGGGGCGGTTTCGGCGAGGTGTTCCTGGGCGAGGCCGAGGACGGCACCCGGGCCGCCGTGAAGCTGCTGCACGCCAGTTGGTCCGGGGACGCCGACATGCGGCGCCGTTTCGCCGCCGAGGTGGAGCAGGCCCGGCGGGTGAGCGGGTTCTGCGTGGCCGCGATCCTGGACGCGGACCCCGACGCCGCCCAGCCGTGGATCGCCACCGAGTTCATCGACGGTCCCACGCTCCAGGCCTCCGTCGAGGAGGACGGGCCCCGCACGGGTGTGGACCTCCAGCGCCTGGCCATCGGTACCGCCACCGCGTTGACCGCGATCCACGCCGCCGGTGTGGTGCACCGCGACCTCAAGCCGGACAACATCATGCTGGCCCCGGACGGGCCCAGGGTGATCGACTTCGGCATCGCCCGCGCGGTGGAGTCGACCTCGGTGACCGCCAGCGGGGTGGTCGGCACCATCGGGTACATGGCCCCCGAACAGCTGGAGGGAGCCCGTCTCACCGCCGCCGTCGACGTGTTCTCGTGGGCCTCGGTGATGGTGTTCGCGGCCACCGGCCGGGAGGCCTTCCCGGGCCCCACCCAGGCGGCGCGCATCGCCCGCATCCTGGGCGGAGAACCCGGCCTCGACGGCCTCGACGGCCCGTTCGCCGCGATTCTCCGCTCCTGCCTGGACAAGGAACCCTCGGGGCGCCCCGACGCCGAGACCCTCATGCGCTGGCTCGTCTCGGCCCCGACCGTCGGCGGCCCCGCACGCCCCGCCGCCGGACCCGACCACACGCCCACCGCGCCCACGGCGGTCGTCCCCGGTGCCGACGGCCCCGACCCCCGCACCCGGGTCGGCGTCGACCCGACCAGGATCGCGGACGGGCCACACCCCGGAGCCGCCCCCCTCGACCCCACCCGGGTGGCCGGAGCGGCGCCGGTCGCCCCCACCCGCGCCTACACGCGCATGGCGGGTGCGGGTGAAGCGGCCCTCCCGGAGGCGGCCGCACACGGCCACCCCCCGCCCCGCCCCTCCGGGCCCGGCGGGTACGCACCCGATCCCCGGCACACCGGTGCCGTTCCGCCCTACCACTTCGTCAGCCTGCGCTTCCACGACCCGGCCCATCTGGCCGAGGCCATGCAGCAGAACTGGGGCGCTGCCGTCCAGGTCTTCAGCGACCCCCACGAGCGCGACGTGCTGGGCGCCTGGCTCATGGACGACCTCGGCGACACCACCGTCGACCGCTCGCTGTTCCGGCGCGAGGTCCGCGACGCCAACCTCGCCGTCGCCTCCTTCGTCGCCCAGACGCGCCCCGACCTGCCGCCGGTCTTCCGGGGGCGGGGCGTGTCCCTTCCCGAGCTCCGGGCCCTGTTCGAGGACCCGCGTCCGCTTCTGACCGGGGCGCCGCTGAGCAACGAGATGGTCCTGCTCGCCCGTCCCGAGGTCCTACGGATCGCCGGAGCCCACCAGGGCCCCGAGAGCGTCGAGTTCCAGCGGCTGGCCGAGGGCCTGGACCGCGCTGAGCGCTCCGGCGCCCTCCTGCACGAGCAGCTGTCGCGGCAGCTCGTGGGGTGGCGCTCCAGCCAACCCAACGTCAACCCCGCACTGGTCCTGGCCTTCCTGCTCCACCCGCAGCGGATGGTCCCGCCCGACGACGGCGGCGACACCGGTGTTGCGGAGTGGGTGGACATCCTCTGGCGGCGCGTGTCGGACGCCGACGCCCCCGAGAGCACCGGGTACGCGGCCGCGATCTACGGCTCCCTGAGCACCCTCCAGGCCCTGGCCCGGCAGCGCCGCTACTGGGAGAGCCGCTTCTCCGACGTCTCCGCCGCCCACGACGACCTGGTGGGGAAGGTGCGGCTCCAGAACACGACCGATCGGGTGATCCACTGGGGCAGGATCGCCCTCGTCGGGTATCCCGTCGGCCTCGTCCTCGGCGCGACCTCCATCGGTGACGGCCTGGCCGACCTCGTGCTGTGGGTCGCCCTGCTGGGCACGGTCGCCCTGGTCGGCGCCTTCACGACCCGCCTGGTGATGTGCGGCCCCGCGGCCAGGCGGCGCCAGCGGCTCATGGACCTGCGCAACTCGCACCACCAACTGCCCCAGCTCACCACCGGTGTGGAGCGCATCCGCGCCGACCTGGCGCAGGCACGCAGAATCACCTCCAGCTGACCCGACGGCGCGGGCCCCCGTCGGTCGCCGGACGTGACAAGAGAAGAAGGAAGGACGCGCTCGTGGACGAGACCACGGACTTGACGCCCGCCCCCCGAGCGGTCGGTCCGTACACCCTGACGCGATCGCTGGGCCGTGGCGGTTTCGGAGAGGTGTTCCTGGGCGAGGCCGAGGACGGCACCCGGGCAGCGGTCAAACTGCTGCACGCCAACTGGTCCGGGGATGCGGACATGCGGCGCCGATTCGCCGCCGAGGTGGAGCAGGCCCGGCGGGTGAGCGGGTTCTGCATCGCGACGATCCTGGACGCGGACCCGGACGCCGCCCAGCCGTGGATCGCCACCGAGTTCATCGACGGACCCACCCTGCACCGCGCCGTGGCCGATGAGGGACCCCGCTCCGGTGCCGAGCTCCAGCGCCTGGCCGTGGCCACGGCCACCGCGCTCGCGGCCATCCACGCGGCCGGTGTGGTGCACCGGGACCTCAAGCCGGACAACATCATGCTGGCTCCGGACGGGCCCCGGGTGATCGACTTCGGCATCGCCCGCGCGGTGGAGTCGACCTCCGTGACCGCCAGCGGCATCGTCGGCACGGTCGGGTACATGGCCCCCGAGCAGCTGGAGGGCATGCGCCTGACCGCCGCCGTCGACGTGTTCTCGTGGGCCTCGGTGATGGTGTTCGCGGCCACCGGGCGCGACGCCTTCCACGGCCCCACCCAGGCCGCGCGCATCGCGCGGGTGCTCTCCGGAGAACCCGACACCGGGGACCTGTCCGGCCATCTGCTGGACACCATCCTGGCCTGCCTGGACAAGAACCCCAAGCGGCGCCCCGACGCGCCGACCCTGCTCCACCACCTCGTCGCGGGCACGTCCCCCGCCGCCGGCACGGACGCGCGGATCTCCGCCACGCGGGTGGAGGAGGCGCCCTCGGCGCCCCCCACCCGCCAGTACACCGCGCTCGCGGGCACCGGCGAGGCGGCACCGTCCCCCGGCCCCCGCCCCGCCACCCCGCCGCTCCACCCCACACCCGTTCCCGCCCACCCGACGCCGCCCCCGGCCACGGCGCGTCACCAGAGTTCGTACGGCCCTCCGGCCGCCGAGTCCGCCCCGGGTTCCGACGCCCCGCCCTACCGGTTCGCGGGCGTGCGCTTCACCCGGATCGAACCGTTGGCCGCCGCCATGCAGGAGCACTGGGCCGACGCGGTGACCGTCCTGGGCGACCCCGCCGAGCGGGCCATGCTCGGCTCGTGGGTGATGAACGACATCAACGACACCAAGGTCGACCGTTCCCTGTTCCGTCGCGAGGTGCGCGACGCCAACCTGGCCGTGGCCTCGTTCGTCTCCCAGGCCTGCCCGGAGCTGCCGCCCCTCTTCCGTGGCCACGAGCTCACCGTCGCGGGGCTGCGACAGCTCTTCCACGACCCCCGGCCGCTCATCACCGGCGGCCACGAGGCCAACGAACTCATGCTGTTGGCCCGCCCCCAACTGCTGCGGCAGATGGCGGAGCACCGGCACGCGGACGGCCCCGAACTGCGCCGCTTGGCAGAGGACGTCGAGGTGGCCGAGCGAACCGGCCTGGCCTTCCACCGCGAGCTCGCGCAGAACCTGCGGGGCTGGCGCGGATTCGACGAGCGGCTGGACCCGGCGCTGGCGCTCACCTTCCTGCTCAATCCCGACCTCATGGTGCCCCCGGACCCGGGGGACCTACCCGGAGCCGCGCACTGGACGAACGCTCTGTGGGCGCGTGTCGAACTCTCCTCAGGTGCCCGGCGGGCCGGGTACGCGGCGGCCGTCTACGGCGCCCTCCCGGCCGTGGTGACCCTGGTCCGGCAGCGCGGGGCCTGGGAACGGCGGCGGGACTCCCTGCGCCGGGAACACCACACGCTGGCCGCGCAGGCCACGGAGCGGGGCCGCGACTTCAGGATCAGGGCCACGTTCGTGACCGCGGCGATCGTCTTCCTGGTCCTGTCCGTGATGTTCGGCGCGGGCCTGAACGGGTCGGGCCTCGGAGTGCTCTTCTTCCTGTCGTCTCTGGCCGCCGGTGGCGTCGTGCTGATCATGGTGATCCGCGACAGCGAGCGCCACGGCGGGAGCGCCGTCCGTGAGGCCCGCGAGCTGCGCCTGCGCAACATCCCCAGCCAGGGGCGGGCCCTGTCGGAGGGGTTGAGGGCCATGGACGCCGACGTCCAACGGGCGCGCGAGCTCTGCTCCCGTCCGCCCCGCCAGAACTACTGAGGGTCGCCGCCGGCCGGGTCCTCGCGATCCGCGCACTCGGCGCGTCGGAGTGGGCCGGATCACCCGTTGTCGACCAGCACGTCGGCGCGTTCCCACGGCGGATCGACCGCGTACAGTGCCTCCTCCTGCCGGGCCCAGCGCGCTCGGTGCGGCCCGTACTGCGGCGCGTCCTGTCGGGCGTCCAGCCTGCGGGCCCGGGTCGGCTCGGCGGCCTCCACCCACACCAGGAGATCGCAGGCGCCGCGTACGGGGGCCGCGCCCGAGCCGCACCCCTCCACGACCAGGGTGCCGCCCCCGGTGAGGAGGTCGTCGGGGAGAGCGGTCCACGCCGTGTCGAAGGAGCCGCTCTCCCAGTCGTAGCGGTGCCAGGCCGGGGCGCGGCCGCGCCCCAGCGGGTCCAGGACCCACTCCCGGAGCAGGACGCAGGACTCCGCCAGACCGTCCCACCCGGGGTAGAGGTCCTCCATGGGCAGCAGGGCCACCGGCTCGCCCCGCTTCGCCAAGGCCCGGCACAGGTGGTCGGCCACGGTGCTCTTGCCCGAGCCCGAACGCCCTTCCACCGCCACGACGCGCACCGACGGGCCCCGCCGGACGGTGTCCAGGACGGTCCCGGCCACGTGCTCCGCCCATCCAGGCCGGTCGGTGCTCACCCTCGTCATGCCACGAACGTAGGGCACCGACGCTCCGGTTCCGCCCAGGGGCACGGGGTTCCGGGGTCCGGCCTCCCGTTCAATGCTTGTAGCATTCGACGGAACAACACCAGAACACGCGGACCGACGGACAAGGGGTGCGGGGTGACCGAGACCGGTACGACACCCGGGTCCCAGTCCGCGCTGCGGGAGGCCAACCAGCGGCGCGTCGTCGACGTACTGCGTCGGGACGGCACCCGCACGCAGGCCGAGCTGGCCCGGGCCACCGGACTGTCGGCCGCCAGCGTCTCCAACATCGTGCGGGGGCTGCGGGCCGCCGGTACCGTGTCGGTGCGCGACACCTCCTCGAACGGCCGCCGGGCCCGCGCCGTCACCCTCCTGCGCCCGCCGGGCACCGTCGTGGCCGTGGACTTTTGCGGCGACCGCGTCCGCGTGGCCGTCGGTGACAGTGACGGCAACGTGCTGGCCCGGGAGGCCATCGCCTACGACGTGGCCGCCGACGCCGGACGGGCGGTCCGCCGCGCCGCGTGGTTGGTCGAGACCGCCCTGCTGGGAGCCCGGATCGACCTGGGCACCGTGGCCTCGGTGGTGGCCTCCGTGCCGGGTCCGATCGCCCCCGACAGCGGTGAGGTGGGCGCCATCTCGTGTCTGGCCCGGTGGGCGGGCTTCCGACCGGCCGAGGCGCTGGGGGAGAGGCTGGGCCTCCCCGTGCTGGCCGAGAACGACGCGAACCTGGCGGTGGTGGCCGAACGGGCCCTGGGCGCCGCGCGGGGGGCCGACCACGTCATCCAGCTGGTGCTCGGCGAAGGCGTGGGGGCGGGCATCGTCATGTCCGGGCGGCTGTTCCGCGGGGCGGGCGGGACGGCGGGCGAGATCGGGCACATCGGTCTGGACCCGCGCGGCCAGGTGTGCCGCTGCGGCAACCGCGGGTGCCTGGAGACGTTCGTCGGTACCGGGTACCTGCTGAACATGCTGCCCCGAACCCACGACCTCGCGCCCGGGCCCGACCGTGCGCGGCTGCGGGAGGTGGTCGCCTCCGCCCTGGACGAGGACCCCGGCAGCCGCCGCATCATCGCGGAGGCCGGGGACGCCCTCGGGCAGGGGGTGGCGATCATGGCCAACCTGTTCAACCCGGACCGCGTGGTGGTCAGCGGTGACCTGGCCGAGGCGGGCGACCTGTTGCTGGAGCCCATGCGCCGGTCGATGGAGATGGGCACGCTGGGCGCGGCCCTGGCCCGGTTCGACCTGGTGACCAGCGCCCTGGGCGAGGACGCGCCGATCCGTGGCGCGCTGCTCACCGCTGCCCGCAGTCTGCGCTGAACGCACGAGCCCTCCGCGGCGCCGCACGGTCGCCCGCCCCCGTGCCGGTGCGCCGTCTCCCGGTGGCGAGCCCTCTGGCCAGGGCTTCTCTTTCGTTTAAGCCATGAAATCAAGACTCGTGATATTTCGGTAATGTGTTCATCTGTTGACGGCAAGGTGGACGCGGGGTTCTACTTCACACCATCGATCGCGCGATCTCGTCCGCGCTCGCACCGCAAGAGAGGCCCCCGCGTTGACCACAAGACGCCCCCACCGCCGTTCCGCCCTTCCGGGAACCGCCGCCGTCGCCGCGCTGGCCCTGTTCGCCACCGCCTGCGGCTCACTCACCACAGACGACTCGGCCGGAGAGGCCCAGACGCACACGGTGGAAGAAGGCTTCCACGTCGGGCTGCTGCTCCCCGAGCTCCAGACCGCCCGCTACGAGGCCTTCGACAAGCCGTACTTCGAGGAGGCGCTGGAGAACCTCTGCCCCAACTGCGAGCTCTCCTACGCCAACGCCGACCAGGACGTCGACGAACAGCAGACCCAGGCCCAGGCGATGCTCACCTCCGGAGTCGACGTCCTCGTCCTGGGCGCCGTCGACTCCGAGGCCGCCGCCGGAACCGTGAACGAGGCGCGCGGGCAGGGCGTGCCCGTCGTCGCCTACGACCGCCTCGCGCAGGGCGGCGTCGACATGTACGTCTCCTTCGACAACTTCCGGGTCGGACAGGTCCAGGCCGAGGCGCTGCTGGGCGCCCTCGACCAGGCCGGAACCGCGGGCGACGGCCAGATCGTCATGATCAACGGATCGCCGACCGACCCCAACGCGGGCGACTTCAAGGCGGGCGCCCACGAGATCTTCGAGGGGCAGGTGGAGATCGGGCAGGAGTTCGACACCCCCGACTGGTCGCCCGACGAGGCCAACAGCCAGATGGAGGGCGCCATCACCTCCCTCGGCCTGGACGAGATCGTCGGCGTCTACGCCGCCAACGACGGCATGGCCGCCGGTGTGATCTCCGCGCTGCGCAGCGCCGGAGTGTCGGTGGCGGACCTGCCGCCCGTCACCGGTCAGGACGCCGAACTCCACGGCATCCAGCGCATCGTCGCCGGTGAGCAGTACATGACGGTCTACAAGGCCATCCGCCCGGAGGCGGAGATCGCCGCCGCGATGGCCGTCTCCCTGGCCACCGGCGACGACCTGGACGCCGGTGAGTACACGGTCACCGAGGTCGAGGACGCCGGAGGCGAGAAGGTCAGCGCCGTCCTGCTCGACCCGGTCGCCGTCACCGTCGACGACATCGCCGACACCGTGGTCTCGGACGGCTTCTACACCGTCGAGCAGATCTGCACCGACGACTACGCCGACTTCGACTTCTGCAAGGAAGCCCTCTAGACGGCCTCGGCGCCCGGGCCGCCCCCCACCGGAGGGGCGGCCCGGGACCGACGCCCCGAGGGCCCGGCCGCGCGCGGCCGTCCGCCCCGACCCGCCGGGCGAGAGAGAGAAACAGGCACATGAGCACACCCGTCCTGGAACTGTCCGGGATCTCCAAGACCTTCGGGGCCGTCAAGGCGCTCACCGAGGTCGACCTCCGCGTCGACCCCGGTGAGGTCGTCGCCCTGCTCGGCGACAACGGCGCGGGCAAGTCGACCCTCGTCAAGGTCATCGCCGGGGCCCACCCGGCCGACAGCGGCGGTACCGTCCGCTGGGAGGGGGAACCGGTCACCATCGGTACGCCCGCCGACGCCCAGCGCCTCGGGATCGCCACCATCTACCAGGACCTCGCACTCTGCGACAACCTGGACATCGTCGGCAACCTCTTCCTGGGCAACGAGCGCCTGCACTTCCCCGGCACGCTCGACGAGGTCGAGATGGAGCGCCGGGCCGTGGAACTCCTCGACTCCCTGTCGGTGAGCATCCCCGACCTGCGCGTACCCGTGGCGGCCCTGTCCGGGGGACAGCGCCAGATCATCGCCATCGCCAGGTCGCTGCTGGGCCAACCGCGCCTGGTCATGCTCGACGAACCCACCGCGGCGCTCGGCGTCGCGCAGACCGCCCAGGTCCTCGACCTCATCGAGCGGTTGCGCGACCAGGGGCTCGGGGTGGTCCTGATCAGCCACAACATGGCCGACGTCCGGGCCGTCGCCGACCGGGCGGCGGTGCTCCGCCTGGGCCGGAACGCGGGCGACTTCCCCATCGCCACGACCAGCTACGAGGAGATCGTGGCCGCCATCACCGGGGCCTCCGACAACCCGGTGTCCCGTCGCTCCACCCGTACCGGCTCGTCCGCCACGGCCACGAAGGACAAGGAATGAGCCAGCAGACCCACGCAACCCAGGGCGGGGACACCGCCGCGCCGGTGAGCGCCCCCCGGCGCGACCCGCGCCTGCTCACCACGGTCGCCTCACCCGGCGGGTGGCTCAGCGCCCTGCGCCGCAACCTCCGGGGCGGCGAACTGGGCGCGGCGCCGGTCATCGTCGGCCTCCTGCTGATCGCCGTCGTCTTCCAGACGGCCAACGACCGGTTCCTGTCCCCGCAGAACCTGTCCAACCTGTCCGTGCAGATCGCGGCGGTCGGCCTCATGACCACCGGCGTCCTCATGGTCCTGCTGCTCGGTGAGATCGACCTGTCCATCGGGTCGGTCTCCGGGCTGTCCGCCGGGGTGCTCGCCGTCCTCGCGGTCCGACACGGCTGGTCGGAGTGGGCGGCGATCGGCGCCGCCGTGGGGGTGGGCCTCCTCGTGGGCCTGATCCACGGGTTCGTCTTCGCGAAGATGGGCGTGCCCGCCTTCGTGGTCACCCTCGCGGGCCTGCTCGGGTGGCAGGGCGTGCACCTGTACGTCATGGCCGGTGACGGCAGCATCAACACCAGCTCCAGCGGCCCCATCGCGATGCTCACCCAGACCTACTTCGTCCCCGCGGTGGGCTGGTTCCTGGTGCTGGCCACCCTGGCCCTGTACCTGCTGTCGGTGCTGACCGCCGAACGCAGGCGCCGTTCGGCGGGGCTGTCGTACAAGCCGCTGGCCGAGGTGCTGTTCCGGACCCTGCTGCTGGCCCTACCGCTGGTCGGCGGCGTGTGGGTGCTCAACCAGTACAAGGGCGTACCGCTGGCCTTCCTCATCTTCGTGGGCTTCGTCGTCGTACTGGACCTGGTGCTGCGCAAGACCCGCTACGGGCGCATGGTCTACGCGGTGGGCGGCAGTTCCGAGGCGGCCCGCCGGGCCGGGATCAACGTGGACCTGGTCCGGATCTCCGTGTTCGGGATCGCGTCCACCCTGGCCGCGCTCGGCGGCGTCATGCTGGTCTCCCGCAACTTCGGGGCCAGTGTCTCCACCGGTGGCGGCGCGGAGCTGATGATGGCCATCGCGGCGGCGGTGATCGGCGGTACCAGCCTGTTCGGCGGTCGCGGCAACGCCTACTCGGCCCTGCTCGGAGGCCTGGTGCTCGGCGCCATCACCTCGGGGCTCCTGCTGCTCCAGATGGACACCTCGGTGCGCTTCATGATCACGGCGGCCGTCCTGCTGATCGCGGTGGTGCTCGACGCGCTCTCCCGCCGGGGCCGTCGGACCCACGCCAGAGGCGGCGCCTAGACCCCTCCCTGCTCCTTCACAGAAGGGGCGCGGCGGCCGTCCCCGAGGCCGCCGCCGGGCCCGGGCCGGACCACTCCCACCGGCCCGGGCCTTCCACCCGCGCGTTCCGCGGCGCGCGGCGGTGCGTGTCCGGGAGAGGCGTGTCCGGGTGTGAGGTGTGTCGCTTCGCCGGAGGAGGCGGGATCGGTGCGCGAGTCGACGACGGGCGCGTCCGGCGTCGTCTCAGGGCGCCGCCCGCGACCGCCGGTGCCCGTGGTTCGCGAAACCCGGCCTCCATCCCGCCTGACCTGCGGGGACGCCGTTCCGGTCCGGGGCGGGCGCGTCCCGGGCCGTCGGCGCCCGCGTGACGCGGGCCACGCCCATGCGCAGAGGCCTTGGTCCCGGGCTCGGTGGGGACGAAGGTCCCGAGGTCAGGGGCGGTGGGGGCGGCTCCGAGAACGCTGTTAGGTTCGCCGCGTCCCACGACCCAGACCGGGCCCCCGCGTCCCGCCCCCGCCGTGCCCGGGCCCCAGCCAGGAGAACCATGCGCACCATCCTCGTCGTCGGAGCCGGACCGTCCGGGCTCCAGCTCGCCCTCGGGCTCCTCGCTGAGGACTACGACGTCACCCTCGTCGACCCCCGGGGTCCCGAAGAGATCCGGAGCGGACGCGTGATGTCCACCCAGTGCCTCTTCGGACCGGCGCTACGCCGCGAACGCCGCCACGGGCTCGACCTCTGGGGCGACCGGGCGCCCCGCGTCACCGGGGTGGGCGTCCGGGTCACCGGGCCGGACGGTGGACCCGCCGAGGTCGACTGGGTGGGACGCCTGGACGAGCCCGCCCGGTCCGTGGACCAGCGCCTCACACTCTCCGCGTGGGCGGACCTGTTCGCCCGAGGCGGCGGCCGGGTCCTGCGTCACCGGGTCACGCCCGAAGACCTGGCGGACCTGGCGCCAGGCCACGACCTGGTCGTCGTCGCGGCCGGCCGGGGCGCGCTCGGGGGGCTCTTCCCCCGCGACGAACGACGCTCACCCTTCACCGCACCCCAGCGCGTGCTGTCCCTGGCCTACGTCACCGGGGCCGATCACCACCCCGACGGGGACGTGCTCGGACGGACGGCCGTCCGAGGCGCGGGCGAGCTGTTCACCCTGCCCACCCTGTCCGTCAACGGTCCCTGCCAGGCCCTCATGGTCGAAGCGGTCCCCGGGGGCCCGCTCGACCACCCGCGGCCCCCCGGCGCCACCGGCGAGGACGTCCTCTCCGCAATGCTGGACGTACTACGCCGACACGCCCCCCGGGAGCACGAGCGGTTCGCCCGGGCCCGGCTGGCCGACCCCCTGGGCGCGCTCCACGGATCTCACACACCCGTGGTGCGCGAACCCGTCGCCCGGCTCGCCGACGGCACCCCGGTCCTGGGCATGGCCGACACCGTGGTGAGCAACGACCCCGTCACCGCCCAGGGCGCCAACATGGCCTCCCTGTGCGCCGACGTCTACCGCAGGGCCATCGTCGACCACGGGACGCGCCCCTTCGACGAGACCTTCATGCGCGCGGCGTTCGCCTCCTACTGGCGGCACGCCCGCCAGGTCACCGCGTGGAGCAGGGTGATGCTGAACGGTCCGCACCACGTGTGGGAGCTGTACCGGCTGGCGGACCGGCACCAGCCCACCGCGGACCGGTTCGCGAACTCCTTCGGCGACCCCTCCGGGCTCATCGACTGGTTCCTGCACCCCGAGCGGGCCACCGCCTACGCGGACGGCGTGCGGCGGTCGCTGGCCGTGTCGTCCCATCTCCCTATCTCCTAATCCCGATCGGGCAGAGGGGGATATAGCGTCGGCCCCCTCATGTTCGCTGATCTCCTCACACCCACCCCGCACGCCCTCTTCGGGCACATCGACGCGTGGGTCTTCCTCCTCGTGGCGGCGACCGCCGTGTTCGCCGGCGCCGCCGTCCAGAGCCTGGTCGGCCTCGGCCTCGGACTGGTCGCCGCCCCGGTCATCTCCTTCCTCGATCCGACGCTCATGCCCGGGGCACTGCTGACCACCGTGGTCGTCCTGCCGATGCTCACACTCGTCCAGGAGTGGCGCCACGTCGACTGGAAGGGCCTGGCCTGGGGCCTGCCCGCCCGGCTGCCGGGAACCGTGCTGGCGGTGTGGGTCGTGGCCGTCCTCGAACCCCGCGCCCTGGCGGCGGTCGTCGGTGTCATGGTGCTGGTGGCCGTCGCGCTCACGGTGCGCTCCTTCCGTGTCCCCCTCACGCCGGTCTCCCTGGTCACGGCGGGCGCCCTCTCCGGGTTCGCGGGCACCGCCACCTCAGTGGGGGGACCGCCCATGGCCCTGCTCTACCAGCACGAACCGCCCGCGCGGGTGCGTGCCACCCTGGCCGCGTTCTTCCTGTTCGGCGGGCTGCTCTCCCTGGCGGGCCTGGCGGTCGGCGGGCAGCTCGACGCCCGCACCGTCTCCGCCGGGATCGCCGCCATCCCGTTCGTCGGACTGGGGTTCGTGGCCGGGAACGCGGTCCGCCGGTGGGTCGACCCGCGGCGGATGCGCGCGGCGCTGCTGTGTGTGGTGACCATCTCCGCGATCGGCCTGCTGACCCAGGCGGCACTCGGCTAGCCTCAGCTGGGCGGTCGGCGTCAACCCGATCCCAAGAGGGAGTAACCTACGCCGAAACGTCCGAGGCGGGACACGGGCCCGGGGCGCTCGCCGGGGCCCTTATGCCGTGGGTACCGTCGAAGCCGTACCCTCGGGGGGCCACAAGGTGTGACCCGCGGGCGAAGGCCCATAAACTCGGGTATGTATACCTGCTGGTAGCCAAGTCCGGACCACGTCAGGGGCCGGGCCGGGCAAACGTAACGTGGACACGCTGGACGAGGGGACTGACGAGACAGTGGCACTGTTCGAGTCGATACACAATCCGGAAGCGCTCAAGAAGCTCCCGGCCGACCAGCTCCCTGCGCTGGCCCAGGAGATCAGGGACTTCCTGGTCGACTCCTGCTCCCAGACCGGGGGACACCTCGGCCCCAGCCTCGGCGTCGTCGAGCTGAGCATCGCGCTGCACCGGGTCTTCGACTCACCGAAGGACCCCATCCTCTTCGACACCGGCCACCAGGCCTACGCGCACAAGGTCCTCACCGGCCGCCACGACTTCAGCAACCTGAAGTCCGAGGGCGGCCTGTCCGGCTACCCCTCCCGCGCCGAGTCCGAGCACGACTTCATCGAGAACTCGCACGCCTCCACCGCGCTGTCCTACGCCGACGGCATGGCCAAGGCCAACGAGGTCCAGGGCCGCACCGACCGGACCGTGGTCGCCGTCATCGGCGACGGCGCCCTCACCGGCGGCATGGCGTGGGAGGCCCTCAACAACATCGCCGAGCGGAAGAACCGTCGCCTGGTCGTCGTCGTCAACGACAACGGCCGCTCCTACTCGCCCACCATGGGAGGCCTGGCCGACCACCTGTCCTCGCTGCGGATGACCCCCGGCTACGAGCAGGCGCTGGACCTGGCCAAGAACACCCTCAACCGCACCCCCGTGGTCGGCCAGCCGCTCTACGAGGCCCTGCACGGCCTCAAGAAGGGGCTCAAGGACACCATCCAGCCGCAGATGATGTTCGAGGACCTGGGTCTGAAGTACCTCGGTCCCATCGACGGGCACGACGAGCCCGCCGTGGAGAAGGCCCTGCGCCGGGCCCGTGACTTCGGCGGTCCGGTGATCGTCCACGTCATCACCCAGAAGGGCAAGGGGTACGCCCCGGCCGAGAACCACGACGAGGACCAGTTCCACGCCCCCGGCCCCTTCGACGTCGACACCGGCAGGGCCAAACCCGGCCCCAAGGTCGAGAAGTGGACGTCGGTCTTCGCCGACACCATGGTCGAACTGGGCGCCGAGCGCGACGACATCGTCGGCATCACCGCGGCGATGCTCCACCCCACCGGCCTCAACAAGTTCGCCGACGCCCACCCCGACCGCGTCTTCGACGTGGGCATCGCCGAACAGCACGCCGCCACCGCCGCCACCGGCATGGCCATGAACGGCCTGCACCCGGTGGTCGCCGTCTACGCGACCTTCCTCAACCGCTGTTTCGACCAGGTGCTCATGGACGCCGCCCTGCACCGCCAGGGGGTCACCTTCTGCCTGGACCGTGCCGGTGTCACCGGCAACGACGGCGCCAGCCACAACGGCATGTGGGACATGTCCATCCTGCAGGTCGTCCCCGGCCTGCGCCTGGCCGCCCCGCGTGACGCCGCCCGGCTGCGCGCCCTGCTGCGTGAGGCCGTGGCCGTCGAGGACGCCCCCACCGTCGTGCGCTACCCCAAGGGCGCCGTCGCCGAGGAGCTGCCCGAGATCGGCAAGGTCGGCAGCATGGACCTGCTCCGCCGCGCCACCGACGGCGGTCACGGCAAGGACCTGCTCATCGTCGGCGTGGGCACCATGGCCCAGGTCGCCTGCGAGGTGGCCGACCGCATGGCCGACCAGGGCATCGGCGTCACCGTCATCGACCCCCGATGGGTCAAGCCCCTGGACGAGGCACTGGTGGCCGAGGCGGCCGAGCACTCCGTGGTGGCGGTCGTCGAGGACAACGGCCGCACCGGGGCGGTCGGCGACGCCGTGGCGCGCCTCCTGCGCGACCACGACGTCGACGTGCCCGTGCGGACCTTCGGGATCGAGCAGGAGTTCCTCGACCACGCCAAGCGCGACCGCATCCTCCAGCAGCAGGGCCTGACCCCCCAGGAGCTGTCCCGCAAGCTCACCGAGACCGTCTCCCGCCACGGAGACCACGGCGGCTCCCAGCGCGAACTGGCCGACGAGAAGGCCTGACCCCCGCGCCTGGCAGCACCGGAGGCGGCTCCGGTGCTGCCAGAATGGGCGCATGAGCGACGAGCCCAACCCCCAGGACGAGACCCCGCTCCGGGTGGCCGTGATCGGTTCCGGACCGGCCGGGGTGTACACCGCCGACGCCCTCACCCGCCAGCGGCGCGTGCCCGTCCGGGTGGACGTCCTGGACCGGCTCCCCACCCCCTACGGGCTGGTCCGCTACGGCGTGGCCCCCGACCACACGAAGATCAAGGGCGTGGCGCGGACCCTGCGCCGGGTCCTGGAGCACCCGCACGTGCGGTTCGTCGGCGGTGTCGAGTTCGGCACCGACCTCACCCGCGCCGACCTGGCCCGCTCCCACCACGCCGTCGTCTACGCGACCGGCGCCAGCGTCGACCGGCGCATGGGCGTGCCGGGCGAGGACCTGCCCGGCAGCGTCGCGGCCACCGACCTCGTCAACTGGTACTGCGGACACCCCGACAACGACTGGGACGACTTCGCCCTGGACGCGGAGGAGGTCGCCGTGGTGGGGGCGGGCAACGTCGCCCTCGACGTCGTGCGCGTGCTGGCCAAGACCGCCGACGAGCTCCGCCACACGGACATCCCCCAGACCGTCCTGGACGTGCTGGCCGCCAGCCGGGTCCGCACCGTACACCTCCTGGCCCGACGGGGCCCGCTCCAGGCCAAGTTCACCGCACCCGAACTCCGCGACCTGCTGGCCCTGCCCGGAGCGGACGTGGTCGTGCGCCCCGAACAGGTGGACCTCGACCCCACCGAGATCGGTGGTGACCGCCCGGACCTGCGCGAGGTCTCCCGCGCCGCGCGCACCAACCTGAGGCTGCTGCGGGAACAGGCGGGCCGGGAACCCGAGGGGCGGCCGCGCCGCGTCGAACTCCACTTCTGGACCCGGCCCGAGGAGATCCTGGGTGAGGACCGCGTGGAGGGGCTGCGCGTGGGCCGCACCAGGCTCACCCCCGAGGGTCGGCTCGAGGGCACCGGCGAGCAGGCCGTTCTGGACGTGGGAATGGTGCTGCGCTCGGTCGGGTACGCGGGCGTGCCCCTGGAGGGGGTGCCCTTCGACACCGGCGCGCACACGGTCCCGCACGAGGCCGGACGCGTCCTCGACACACGGGGACGACCGGTGCCGGGAGACTACGTGGCGGGATGGATCAAACGCGGTGCCACCGGGGTGATCGGTACCAACAAGTCCGACGCCGCCGCGACCGTGCGTGCGCTCCTCCAGGACTCCCCGGAACTGCGCGGCGCCGTCCCCGCCCCCGTCCCCCTGGAGCGGGTCCTGGACGACCGGGGGCTGGCGCACAGCGACTACGAGGGCTGGCTGCGCATCGACGGGGCCGAGGCGGACCTCGCCGCCGAGCTGGGCCGGGGCGAGCGCGTGAAGTTCCGGGACTGGGACGCCTACCGGAGGATTCTGCGGGGGGAGGGACTCAGGTGACGTCCCGGTCGGAGGCCTCGTAGGTGTTGCACCCGCCCACGGTGGGGCTGGTGTAGCCGGACTCCAGCCAGAACGCCCGGTTGGCCGCGCTGCCGTGGGTGTCCAGGTCGCCGCCGCCGTTGAAGTGCTCGTTGACCACGTCCAGGGCGTCGCCGTCCGGGTCGGTGAGGCCGCGCAGCCCCACCCCGGCCATGCACTCGGCCTGGAGTTCCGTGCGCCTGAGGGTGTCCAGCTCGTCGGCCTCGCTGCCCGCGCGGCGGCGCAGGTCGTGCGAGATGCCGAGGATGCCGGTGGCGTACTGCACGTGGTGGGCGTACTCGTGACCCATCAGGGCGAGCCACACGTGTGCCTCGTGGTCGTCGGGGATCTGCTCGCCGACCTGGCGCACGCTGGGCAGGACCACCGTGATCAGACCCCGGTCGCTCTCGTAGTAGGCCAGGGTGAAGGAGTCGTCGGTGTCCGTTGCGAGGGCGTCGTTGGTGACCGTGATCTCCGGCAGGTCGGGGTCGAGGCCGAGCTCGTCCATGACGGGCGCCCACAGGTCGTTCAGGCAGGTCCCGGCCTCGTTGGCGAAGGCCTCCCAGGAGTCGTCCGAGCCGGTCCGCAGCTCGGGTAGTTCGCAGTCGACGGGTTCGGGCATGGCGACGTCGTAGAGCGGGTGGTCCACGATGTCGACCTCCGCGGGGTGGGGCCGGGCGTGGAGGGCGCTGTCGTAGAACGCGGTCAGGTCGGTGCCGCCGGTCGGGGGCTCCTCCTGCGGGGTGTTCACCACGATGACGGTGCTGGCGACGAGGGCGACCAGGGCGACCGAGGCCGCGGAGAGGGCGCCCACGAGCACCGCCCTGCCCTTGTCACGGGGCGGGCGCGGGGGAGCCGACCACTGGTGGGGAGCCTGGTGCCACTGGGGGTGGTGTCCGGGGTGGCCCTGCGGCCACCATCCGCCCTGCGGTGCGTGCGGGTTCACCCAGGTGGCGGCGGGGGGCGGTCCCGGGTGTGGTCCACCGTGGGGGGCGTTCGGTGCCGGGAACGGTGCGGGGGGCGCGCCCTGGCCCCCCGTCGGTCTCGGCGCGGCGGCGGGATGCTGCGGTGTTCCGGTCTGTGGAGCCGCCTGGGGTCTGTGGTGTGCGTGCGGCGGTGGGGCACCGTGGGGTGCCTGGAGGCCGTGGGCGTGGGCGCCCTGGGGCGCGGGAGGCGGGACCTGCTCTGGGGTGACGTGTGGTGCCGGGGAACCCTGGGGCCGGTTGCCCTGTGGGGGCCCGGATGCCGCCTGGGGGTTCTGGGGGCCTGGCGCCCGCTGGGCATGTGAGGGCGGTTGAGGTCCCTGGGGCGACTGTGCACCCCGGGGTGCCTCGGGCCCACCACTGGGAGACCCATGGGGGCCGGGAGCCTGCGGGTGCGGACCGTTCTTCGGTCCCTGGGGCGCGGGAGTCCCCGCCCGGGCTCCGGGCACGGACGCACCGGGTGCCGACCGTGCCTGGGCGGCGCCCGGAGCCGACTGGCCCTGAGGACCCCGCTCGGGTGTCGCTCGTGGTGAACCCTGCTGGTGGCCCGTCGGCGGGGGAGCCCCGGGGGAGGGCGGCTGCCCGGCGGGTGCCCGCCGACCCTGTGGGGCGCGGGGCGGACCGTGCGACGGGGACCGCGGCGCGTCCTGGGGGCCCCGCACTCCGTGACCGGGGCCGACGGGGGCGTCCGGAGCGTCCTCGGCCCGCGCGGCCCCGGGTCCGGGCGGGCTCGACTCGGCCTCCGGAGCCCAGGGGCTCGGAGCGGGTGGAGTGACGTCGTCGCGGGACGCACCCGGGTGCCCGGGCGGTCGGGGCGGGGTCTCCCCGGGCTGACCGGCTCCGGTTCGGTTCTCCACGGGATCGTCCTCGTCTTCGCGCCAGTACGGGAACGGCATGGTCGGATTCGTACCCACGAATCCGGCAAATGCCGCAGACCTCCAGTATGGGGCTCGGGCGGGCGGCTCCCGGTCAGGCCTCCTCCTGCCTCCCGGGCGGTGCGTAGCGAACCCCGAGGTCCTTCGCCATGTTCTGAAGCTCGGACTCGAAGAATGGTTCCATGTCGCGCACGACAAAACTCAGATGTTGGAACACTTCCATGCAGACCACACCGTAGAGGCGCACCCAGCACGCGGTGAGCACCATGACGGCGCCTTCGGAGATGTCCGGGGAGGTGAAGCCGACGGTGTCGGCGAAGGAGCGCAGCTCGGGGCGGAGCGCGTCCGGTACGGCCTCGTCCGGGGGGACCGGGAAGCGTTCCTCGGAGACCAGGTGGTCGAAGAGGGTGAAGAACGTGGAGCCGAAGCGGCGGCCCGCCTCCAGGGCGCGGCTGATGTCGGCCTCGGGGTCCAGTCGGGTCCTCGGTCCGAACATCACCGAGAACTCGGCCTGGTGGGTGATGGCCCAGGTGCGGAAGGCGCGCAGGGACGCCAGGATGCGCCCGTCCGTGTCCGCGGCGGGCACGTCGGCGTCCGCCGCGGCCACCACGTCGGCCAGTTCCTCGTACATGTCCGCCGTGATCGACACCAGCAGGGCGTCGATGCCGGGAACATAGCGGTACAGTCCGGGCGCGGTCATGCCCATCTCGCGGGCGATCGCACGCAAGGAGACCCCGACCACCCCGAACTCGACGAGATGTCTGCGGGCGATCTCCTTGATCTCCGCGAGTGTGGCCTCGCGCACACGTTCGCGGCGGCTCAGGGTGCCCCCGGCCCGCGGCTCGCTTGTGACCGGCGGTTTCGTCATGTGCTGCGGTACACCCCGTTTCACGCGCCAGGGTCGAGGCGCTTCTCGTTCTCTCGGCGACGTTGACATCGTAATGCCTGCACGCTTAAGTGAACACCGTTAGCAAACAGTGTTCACAGATATGACGACCGTTCGCTTGAGGGGGCGGCCCATGCCGACACACACGGGGTTCTTCGGCCGACTGGGGCTCGGCGCCCACCGGGGCAGGTGGTGGATACTCGCACTCACGGGGCTCTTCGCCGCCTTCTCCGTGGTGTGGGGACTCGGCGTCTTCTCGGACGTCAGCCAGAGCGGTTTCGAGGACCCGGACTCGGAGTCCTCCCGCGCCATGGACGTGCTCCAGGAGGAACTGGGTCACGACGACATCGACATCATCGCCGTCTACCGCAGCGACGAGATGCGTGTGGACAACCCGACGTTCGCCCAGGCGGTGCGACGAATCACCGACGTCCTGCCCGGGGACGTCGTCGCCGGGTACGACCTGTACCTGGACGAGGAGTTGTCCGACGTCGAGCGCGGCATGCTCGTCTCCGAGGACATGCACGCCACCTACGTGCCGGTCACCCTTACGGGGGACACCCACGAGGAACGGCTCCACCAGTACGAGGAGGCGGCGCGGGCCCTGGAGTCCGGTCCCCTGGAGACCCACCTGGGCGGCCCGATCGCGGTCGAGCACGAACTCTCCGAGACCGCCGAGAGCGACATCATCCGCGCCGAGCTGATCACGCTTCCGGTCCTGCTCCTGCTGCTGGTCCTGATCTTCGGCGGCCTGGTCGCCGGGCTGGTGCCGCTCGCGGTCGGAGGCCTGGCCATCCTGGGTTCGCTCACCGTGCTCCGCGCCCTCACCTCGGTCACCGAGGTGTCCGTCTTCGCCATCAACGTCGCCACCCTGCTGGGGTTGGGGCTGGCCATCGACTACGGCCTGTTCATGGTCAGCCGCTTCCGTGAGGAACTGGGACGCGGCCGCACCGTCCCCGACGCGGTCCGCCGCACCGTCGACACCGCGGGGCGGACCGTCGCGTTCTCCGGTGTCACGGTCGGTATCGCCTTCGCGGGCCTGCTGTTCTTCCCCCAGCCCATCCTCAAGTCCATCGGCTTCGGCGGAATCGCCGTGGTGGCCTTCGACCTGATCGCGGCCCTCGTGTTCCTGCCCGCGCTGATGGCGGTGGTGGGACGCCGGATCGACCGGCTCCGGCTGCCGCTGCCCCGCCGCACCGTCACCGGCGCGGTCGACGAGCACGCCGGGGCCTGGGCGAGGTTCGCCCGCACCGTGATGCGCGGACCCGCCGTGTCCCTGGTCGCGGTCGGCTGCGTCCTGGTGGCCTTCAGCTCCGGGTTGGCCTCGACCCAGTTCGGAGCCACCGACCAGCGCTACCTGCCCGCCGACGCCTCCAGCCGGATCGGTACCGAGTCCATGGCGCGGGACTTCCCCGCCGGGCAGGTCGGCCGACTGCACGTGGCCGTCCTCGGCGAGGTCGGAGAGGACGCGCTCGACGCGTACGTGGAGCGCCTGGACGCGCTGCCCGGCACGGTCCGTACCGGTGTCGCCCGTGCCGAGGGGGACGTCGCGCACGTGGAGGTCGCCTACCAGGGCGCCACCGACGACCCCGAGGTGCAGGAGCTGGTGCGCGACGTGCGGGCCGAACCCGGCCCCGAGGGAGCCGATGAGACCCTCGTGGGCGGTGTGGCCGCCATGCAGCTGGACAACCTCGACGCGATCACGCAGGAGGCGCCGAAGACGGTGGCGTTCATCATCGGCTCCACCCTGGTCCTGCTCTTCCTCGCCTTCGGTTCCGTGGTGCTCCCGGTCAAGGCGGTGCTCATGGGCGCGCTCTCACTGGGCGCCTCGCTGGGGGTGGTGGTCTGGGGTTTCCAGGAGGGGTTCTTCTCCGGGCTCCTCGGATTCGACGCGGTCGGCACCATCGACCCCACGTACCTCGTGCTCATCACCATCGTCTCCTTCGGTTTGGCGATGGACTACGAGTTGTTCCTGCTCAGCCGGGTCAGGGAGGAGTACCTGCGCAGCGGAGACAACACCCGGTCGGTGGCACTGGGGCTCCAGCGCACGGGCCGGATCATCACCAGCGCGGCCCTGCTGCTGGGGGTGGTCCTGGTGGCCATGGGCACCTCGGGTCTGCTCTTCCTGAAGATCATCGGCATCGGGCTGGCTCTCGCCGTCCTGGTGGACGCCACCCTGGTCCGGGCGGTGATGGTGCCCGCCACCATGCGCCTGCTCGGCGACTGGAACTGGTGGCTGCCGCGTCCGCTGCGGTGGCTGCACGACAGGGTCGGCATCTCGGAGGGCGGTGACGACGAGGAGGTCGTGCCGGCGGCCGACCACGGGGAGCGGGAGCGGGTGCCCGCGGGGGTCTGAGCCCGACCTCTCCGATTCGGGCCCCGCCCGGCCGTGCGCCGGGCGGGGCCCCTCGTGTGCGGCCGCCGATCCCCTTTCGCGAATCGTATTCAAGACATACGATATGTTCGCTCTATCAATAGGGATCGGTGCACCTGACCCGGCGCCACACGCACTCTCCAGGAGAAGCCTTGGCCGCCCCACCCCTCACGACGCCCCCTGTCACACCCCCGCCCCCTCCGCTCCTGACCCGGCTCGGCCGGGCGGTGGCGCGGCTCGCCGGGCGCGTGCTGCTGCTCGCCGCCGCCGTCGGCGTCGTCTCCGCTGTCCTGGCGGCGGGCACCCTCGACCGGCTCCAGCTCAGCCGCTTCGAGAGCCCTGGCTCCGAATCCCACCGGGTCGAACAGGCCCTGGAGGAGGGGTTCGGCACGGGCAAGCACCACTTCCTGCTGCTGGTCACCGCACAGCGGGGGACCGTCGACTCCCCGGACGTCGTGGCGGCCGCCACCGCCCTCGAACGGGACCTCGCCGCCCGGGAGGGCGTCGCCGAGACCGCCTCCTACTGGTCCCGCGACAGCTCACCCGCGATGCGCTCCGACGACGGCACCCAGGCCCTGGTCACCGCCCGCATGTCGGGTACGGTCACCGAGGCCCGCACCGCGCTCGCCGACATCTCACCCGACCTCACGCGCTCCGACGACGTGATCCGGGTGGAGGTCGGCGGAGGCGACGAGATCTTCCGCCAGGCCGCGGCCCAGGCGCAGAGCGACTTCGTGCGCGCCGAGATCATCGTCCTGCCGCTGGTGTTCACCCTCCTACTGCTGCTCTACCGGAGAGTGTGGGTGGCCGCCCTCACCCTGGCCATGGGCGTGTTCTCGGTGGTCACCACCCTCGCCCTGCTGCGCGGGGCGGCCGCCCTCACCGAGGTGTCGACCTTCGCCGCCAACCTCGCCCTCGTCATGGGGATCGGCCTCGGTGTGGACTACGGCCTGTTCGTGATCACCCGGTTCCGTGAGGAGCTGGCCCGGGGGCGGGCCGTCCCCGAAGCGGTGGAGCTCGCCGTGGCCCGGGCCGGGCGCACCGTGGTGTTCAGCGGCCTCACCGTCGCCATCGCGCTCTCCAGCCTTGTCCTCTTCCCCTTCCCGTTCCTGCGGTCCTTCGCCTACGCGGGGGTCGGCGTGGTCCTGACCTCCGTCGTCGCCGCCCTGGTCGTCCTGCCCGCCGCCCTGGCACTGGTGGGCCACCGGGTGCGCCCCCGGAGGGAACCCCGGGCCGACCGGGGCTGGTGGCACACCGCCTCGCTGCGCGTGACACGGCGCCCGCTCCTGTACGGTGCCCCCGCGCTCGGCCTGGTGCTGCTGCTGGCCCTGCCCGCCCTCGGAGCCCGGATCGGGCTCCCCGACGCGCGCGTCCTTCCCGAAGGCCACTCCAGTCGTGACGTCCAGGAACAGATCGAGGCGGGGTTCTCCCAGGAGGAGATGGACGCCGTGCACGTGTTGGTCGACGCCCCGGACCCCTCGGCGGAGGAGGTCGCCGCGTACGCGGCCGCCCTCTCACGGGTGGCGGGTTCCGCCCAGGTCGACGCGCGCACCGGCACCTACCAGGACGGCCGGCACACGGCCCCGCCCGGCGCGGCGGCGGAGCGCTTCGGCGCGCGCGGGGCCACCTGGTTCTCGGTGGTGCCCACGACGGCCGCGCTGGACGACGCGTCCGGGTTCGTCGACCGCCTGCGCGACGTGCCCGCGCCCGGCGACACGCGGATCGGCGGTTACCCCGCCGATCTCACCGACTTCGGCGACGCCCTCCTGGAACGGGTGCCCCTCGTGGTGGGAACCGTCCTGGCGGTCACGTTCGCGCTGCTGTTCCTCATGACGGGGAGCCTGCTGCTCCCGCTCAAGGCGATCGTGCTCAACGTGCTCAGCCTCGCGGTGATGTTCGGAGTGATCGTCTGGGTGTTCCAGGAGGGGAACCTGTCGGATGCTCTGGGCTTCACCGCCAACGGGACGCTGGAGGTGACCTTCCCGATCCTGATGTTCTGCGTGGCCTTCGGCCTGTCCATGGACTACGAGGTGTTCATGCTGGCCAGGATCAAGGAGGAGTACGACCTGTCCGGCGACACCACGACGGCGGTCGCCGCCGGACTCCAGCGCAGCGGCCCGCTCGTCACGGCCGCCGCCGTGGTGCTGGCCGCCTCCTTCGCGGTGTACGCGACCTCCAGCGTGTTCTACCTGATCATGCTCGCGGTGGGGATGGCGGCGGTGATCCTGGTCGACGCCACCCTGATCCGCGGCGTACTGGTCCCGGCCGCCATGCGCCTGGCCGGTCGCGCGAACTGGTGGGCCCCGGCGCCGCTGCGCCGTGTCCACGAGCGGTGGGGGCTGGGCCACTGACTAGGAGGTCTTGGTGACCCGGGGGTGCGCCGCCACCAGGCGGCCGGACAGTTCGTGCAGCGCGGCGCGCTCCCCGTCGTCCAGTTCGGAGAAGAACTCCCGCTCCAGCCGTTCGGCCTCCGCGCGCGCCCGTTCCAGGGCCTCCCTGGCCCTGGGGGTGGGCGTGACGATGTAGCGCCTGCGGTCGCGGGGGTTGCGCACGCGTTCGACCAGCGCGAGCCGCTCCAGTTCGTCGATGACGCCGACCATCACGTTGGGGTCGATGCCCAGGGCCCGGCTCAGTTCCCGCTGGGAGGGGTCGGCCATGGAAGCGGTGGCGGCGAGCACGTGGAACTGGCGCGGGCTGACCTCCAGCTCCTCGAAGGCGGACGCCGTGGTCGCCTGGAGGAGTTCGCCGAGCTTGATCAGTCGGAACCCGGTCAGCCCCCACAGGGGGGAGACCCACGTACTCGCCTCGTTCATGGCCGCAGTCTACGTTCGGGCCGGCCGGCCCTCAGCCCTCGAAGAGCTCGTCCACCCGGGTGAGGCGCAGGGCGCGGTCGAACCAGACGTCGAGCAGGGCCAGGTCCCGGCACCCCTCGACGCGCTCCCGCTGCTCGTCGGTGGGGGTCGCGCCCCGTGCCTCGAGGATGCGCAGGATGTCCTCGGCCCTGGCCGCGGCCGCGCCCTTGGTCAGGCCCCGCGCCTCTCCCCGCGCCTCTCCCCGCGCCTCGCCCCTTGCTTCGCCCTCGGCCCTGAGGCGCTCGGTCCACTCACTGGTGTAGGCGTAGGTCTCCGTCATCATCAACTCCTCCAGGGCCGCCTGGCCCTTGCCGCCGGAAAGCAGGTGCAGCGCGTATCCAATATACTTCGCGGCCGTTTCCCGGTCGATGTGGTCGAGGCCGCTGTGCAGGGCCGTCAGGACGTCGGGCTCCCGGGTTCCGTGGGCGGCCGCGGAGAGGACGCCCAGGGTCGGTCGTTCCCCCACGTCCCCGGGGTCGGTGACCACGGGGATGCCCCGGGGCCCCAGAACGATCGGGTCGAGCACGAAACCGGGGTGCCCCAGGGGGATCGGTTCGGTGTACCAGTCGGCCACTCTCTGCCGTGGGCAGATGACCAGCAGCGCCACCGGGCACTCGTGTTTGGAGCGGAGTGCGGCCACGTACTCGGGCCAGGTGAAGCGCTTGCGCTCCTTCTCGTCTCTTTGGACCTCCACGACGATGCCCATGAGCTTGCCGTGGGGGTCGTCTCCGGCGGGGCCCCGGAGCAGGATCGCGACGTCGGATCGACGCTCGACCGGGTCGACGTGTCCGAGGTCGCAGGAGGTCAGTTCACTGCGGTCGTAGTCCGGTACCTCCACTCCGAGCTCGCGCAGGAAGCCCGCCGCCATGTCGGGGGCGTCCGCGAACAGTTCGGAGTAGATCTGGTGTTCAGGGGAGATGGCCACGGATCGAACGCTACGGAGGGTTACCGACCGGTACGCGCGGTTCGGGTACAGATCCTCCGAGGGTGAACACGCGCAAGGGCCCGGCCCCCGCACAGGAGACCGGGCCCTCGGCGGCCGGAGGACCTAGAACGCCTTCGGTGCGCCCTCGTGGAACGGCTTGCCGTTGACCTCGACGGACACACCGACCTTGTCCAGGTACGGGGTGATGCCACCGGTGTGGAAGGGCCAGCCCGCACCCGTGATCAGGCACAGGTCGATGTCGGCGGCCTCGGCCACGACGCCCTCGTCCAGCATGATCCGGATCTCCTTGGCCAGGGCGCGCAGGGCCCGGTCCAGGATCTCCTTCTCCTCGGAGGGGGAGTCCCCGCCCTTGAGGAGCTCCTTCACCTCGGGGTCGATGGTCAGGTCCGGGGCGAAGATCGCCGTCTTGCCCGCCCGGACCACGGCCTCCAGCTGCGGCGAGACCGCGAAGCGCTCCGGGAACGCCCCGTGCAGGGTCTCGGCGACGTGCAGACCCACCGCCGGACCGACCAGCTGGAGCAGCATGAGCGGCGACATCGGCAGGCCCAGGGGCGCGACCGCTCGGTCGGCCGCCTCGGGCTCGGTGCCCTCGCCCACGGCGCCCAGGACCTCACCCATGAACAGGGTCAGCAGGCGGTTGACGACGAACGCCGGGGCGTCCTTGCACAGCACCGAGGTCTTCTTCAGCTTCCTGGCCGTGGCGAACGCGGTGGCCAGGGAGGCGTCGTCGGTCCGGTCGCCGCGCACGATCTCCAGCAGCGGCAGGACGGCGACGGGGTTGAAGAAGTGGAAGCCCACGACCCGCTCGGGGTGCCGGAGCTTCGACGCCATCTCGGTGATGGACAGCGAGGAGGTGTTCGTGGCGAGGATCGCCTCGGGGGAGACCACGGCCTCCACCTCGGCGAACACCTGCTGCTTGACCTCCATCTTCTCGAAGACGGCCTCGATGACGAAGTCGGCGTCCGAGAAGGCGTCCTTGGTGAGGGAACCGGTGACCAGGGCCTTGAGGTGGTTGGCCTTGTCCTGGTTGACGCGCCCCTTCTTGAGGAGCTTGTCGACCTCGCCGTGGACGTAGTCCACACCCTTGTTCAGGCGGTCCTGGTCCAGGTCGGTCATGACGACCGGCACGTCCAGGCGGCGCGCGAACAGCAGGGCCAGCTGCCCGGCCATCAGACCGGCGCCGACGACGCCGACCTTGGTGACCTTGCGGGCCAACGACTTGTCCGGGGCGCCCGCGGGCCGCTTGGCCCGCTTCTGGACGAGGTCGAAGGCGTAGAGTCCGGCCTTGAGCTCGTCGCTCATGATGAGGTCGGCGAGCGCCTGGTCCTCGGCGTCGAAGCCCTCGTCACGGGTGGCGGTCTTGGCGGCGGCGACCAGCTCGACGGCGCGGGCCGGGGCCGGGGCGGCGCCGTGCAGCTTGCCCTCGACCACGAAGCGGGCCATGTTGACCGCGTTGTCCCAGGCCTCGCCCCTGTCGACCTCGGGGCGCTCCACGGTGAGGTCGCCCTTGACGACCCTCGCGGCCCAGCGCAGGGACTCCTCGACGAAGTCGGCGGGCTCGAAGATCGCGTCGGCGATCCCCATCTCGAAGACCTGCTTGCCCTTGATCATCTTGTTCTGGGCGAGCGGGTTGTCGACGATCAGCTTGAGGGCCTTCTCGGCGCCGATCAGGTTGGGCAGCAGGTAGGTGCCGCCCCAGCCGGGGACCAGGCCGAGGAACGCCTCGGGGAGGGCGAACGCGGGGACGCCCGAGGAGACGGTGCGGTAGGTGCAGTGCAGCGCCACCTCGACGCCGCCGCCCATGGCCGCGCCGTTGACCAGCGCGAAGGTGGGCACGTCCAGCTCGCCGAGCTTGCGGAAGGTGTCGTGTCCCAGCTTGCCGATGGCCTCGGCCTGCTCGCGGGTCCGGATCGCGGGGACGCCGGTGAGGTCGGCACCGACCGCGAAGATGAACGGCTTGCCGGTGACGGCCACGGCCACGATGTCGGTACGCGCCTTGGCGGCCTCGATCGCGGCGTCCAGGCTCAGCAGGCCGGCGGGGCCGAAGGTGTTGGGCTTGGTGTGGTCGTGCCCGTTGTCCAGGGTGATCAGGACAGCGGTGCCCGCGCCGTAGGGGAGCTCGACGTCACGGGAGATCGCGTTGGTGACGACCTCGTCCTTGAACAGTTCCCGGGCCTGGTCGATGGCGGTGCTCACTTGCCCCCCTCGTAGTTGGTGTTCTCCCACAGGATGGTCCCGCCCATGCCCAGGCCCACGCACATGGTGGTGATGCCGTAGCGGACGTCGGGGCGCTCGGCGAACTGGCGCGCGAGCTGCATCATGAGGCGGCCGCCGGAGGAGGCCAGCGGGTGGCCGACGGCGATGGCGCCGCCCCACGGGTTGACGCGGGCGTCGTCGTCGGCGATGCCGAAGTGCTCCAGGAAGGCGAGCACCTGGACGGCGAAGGCCTCGTTGATCTCGATGAGGCCGACGTCGTCGATGGTGATGCCCTGGCGGGCGAAGAGCTTCTCGGTGGCCGGGACCGGGCCCACGCCCATGACCTCGGGCTCCACACCGGTGAAGGAGAAGTCGACCAGGCGCATCCTGGCGTCCAGGCCCAGCTCCTCGGCGACCTCCTCGGCCATGAGCAGGGTGCCGGTGGCGCCGTCGTTGAGACCGGCGGCGTTGCCCGGGGTGACGTTGCCGTGCGCGCGGAACGGGGTCTTGAGCCCGGCGAGCGACTCCATGGTGGTGCCGGGGCGGGGCGGCTCGTCCTGCGTGGCCAGGCCGAAGCCCTTCTCCGCGGAACGGACCAGGGTCTCGACGAGGTCGGGTTGGATCTTGCCGTCGGCGTAGGCCTTGGCGACCTTCTCCTGGCTGCGTACCGCGTAGGCGTCGGCGCGCTCCTTGGTGATGGTCGGGTACCGGTCGTGCAGGTTCTCGGCGGTGTTGCCCATGACCAGCGCGGACGGGTCGACCAGCTTCTCGGAGATGATGCGGGGGTTGGGGTCGACGCCCTCGCCCATGGGGTGGCGGCCCATGTGCTCGACGCCGCCCGCGATGACGACGTCGTAGGCGCCGAAGGCGATGCCCGCGCCCGCGGTGGTGGCGGCGGTGAGCGCGCCGGCGCACATGCGGTCGATGGAGTAACCGGGGACGCTGCGCGGCAGCCCGGCGAGGATCGCGGCGGTGCGCCCGAGGGTCAGGCCCTGGTCGCCGATCTGGGTGGTGGCGGCGATGGCGACCTCGTCGACGCGCTCCGGGGGCAGGCCCGGGTTACGGCGCATCAGTTCGCGGATGACGCGGACGATCAGGTCGTCGGCGCGCGTCTCGGCGTAGAGGCCCTTGCCTGACTTGCCGAACGGGGTGCGGACCCCATCGACAAACACGACATCGCGGGCAGTTCGCGACACGATGGCCCCTCCTTCTCCAAGCGTTGGGTGGACTGTATGCGCCCATGCTACTCGCCGGTAACAAATAGTGCGAGCGGCGGGGCCGATCACGTCCGAAGTCGGACGCGCGCCCTACTTTCGGCGCTTGTGACCGTACCGGTCGACACGGTTCCCTCAAAGGAGGTACGGCGAGAGGAACACGGGGAAGACGATGCCAGCACCGGACACGGCCCACCGCGAACTGCTCCGGCGGGCGCCCAAGGCACCGCTGCGGCGCCTGGGCGCGTACGCCCGGCCGTACTGGCGCACGCTCGTCGGCGGCGGCCTCCTCACCTTCCTCGGCGGGGCGACCGGCCTGGTCCAGCCGCTCATGGCCAAGTACGTGATCGACGCCCTGGGCGAAGGCGTCGGCGTCACCGGTCCGGTGCTCCTCCTCTTGGGGGTGGTGCTCGTCGGGGCCGTCGTCGGGGCCCTGGGCTCCTTCGTCCTCGAACGCACCGGTCAGAGTGTCGTGCTCGCCGTGCGCCGCACCCTGGTGGGCCGCCTCGTCCGCCTGCGCGTGGGCGAGCTCGACCGGCTCAGACCGGGCGACCTCGTCTCCCGCCTCACCGCCGACACCACCCTGCTGCGCTCGGTCGCCACCAGCGGCATCACCCACCTCTTCACCAGTACGGTCCTGCTGGTCGGAGGCATCGTCGTGATGGGCGTGCTCAGCCCGACACTGCTCCTGATCACTCTGGGGATGATCGTGGTGGTCGGTCTCCTCATGGGGGTGGTGCTGCCCAGGATCGGCCGCGCCACCCAGGCCGCGCAGGTCGCACTGGGAGAGATGGGCTCGCTCCTGGAGCGCGTCTTCGGAGCCTTCCGCACCGTCAAGGCCTCCTCGGCCGAACGGGCCGAGATCGACCGCCTGGACGCGGCCGCCGTGGAGGCCTGGCGCAGGGGCGTCTCCGTCGCCGGATGGACGGCGCTGTCCGGCACCCTGGCCATGCTCGCGGTCAACACCAGCTTCCTCGTGGTGCTGGGCGTGGGCGGCGGCATGGTGGCGGCGGGGACCCTGAGCGTGTCCACGCTCATCGCCTTCCTGCTGCTGCTCTTCTACCTCATGGACCCCATCACCACTCTGGTGCAGTCGGCCACCGAACTCCAGACCGGTCTGGCCGCCGTCCGCCGGATCGACGAGGTCGCCGACCTCGGTCAGGAGGACCCCGGGGCCGCCCCCGCCGGTCCACGCCCCGCCCGTCCCGCCGAACTGACCCTCACCGACGTCACCTTCCGCTACCGGCCCGACCTGGCGCCGGTACACCACGGGGTGAGCCTCGGGGCCTCCGGGCCGGGTCTGACCGCCCTGGTCGGCCCCTCGGGATCAGGGAAGACGACCGTCTTCTCCTTGGTGGAGCGCTTCTACGACGCCACCTCGGGCAGCGTGCGCCTGGACGGCAGGGACGTCCGCGACTGGCCGCTGGAGGAGCTGCGCTCCCAGATCGGCTACGTCGAACAGGACGCGCCCGTCCTGGACGGCACCCTGCGAACCAACCTCACCATGGCGGCCCCGCACGCGACCGAGGAGGAGGTGGCCGAGGTCGTGCGCACCGCCCGCCTCACCGACCTGGTCGAGCGGTTGCCCGAGGGGCTGGACCACCCGATCGGCCACCGGGGCGTGACCATCTCCGGCGGCGAGCGCCAGCGCGTGGCCATCGCCCGCGCGCTGCTCCGCCGCCCCCGCCTCCTGCTCATGGACGAGGCGACCTCGCAGCTGGACGCCGCCAACGAGGGCGCCCTCAAGGAGGCGATGCTGGCGGCGGCCCGCACGACCACCGTGATCGTGGTCGCGCACCGGCTGTCCACGGTCACCAGCGCGGAGCGGATCGTGGTCCTGGAGGCCGGGCGGGTCCGCGCGGCGGGCACCCACGCCGAACTGGTCGAGAACGACTCCCTCTACCGCGACCTGGCCGCGGGGCAGCTCCTGGCCCCGGAGCGCCCGGAGAGCCTGGAGCGTCCGGAGAGCCCGGAGCCCCCGGCCGTCTCCGTGGCGGCGACGGCGTCCGACACCCCCGCGCCGGGATCAGCCGTCGAGTGAGAGGAAGGAGGAGGCGAAGCGGTGCACGTTCAGGCGCAGGCGCTGGACACGCTCCTCACGCGTGATGGTCTCCGCGGGCTGGATCAGCGCGGACTCACGCTTGCCCCGGACGTACAGCGGGCAGGCCAGGTCCGCGCACACGTACAGGCCCACCGTGTCGCCCTGCCTCCCCGCCCTGCCCGGCTTGGGCGCGCTGAACAGCCGCACGCCCCCGGCCGGGTGCACGGTCAGGCAGAACGAGCAGGTCATCGACTTGAAGAAGTTCGCCTTGCGGTTCCCCGTCGGCAGCCGCAGGGCGATCCCGAGCGGGTGTTCCCCGGAGTCGACCACCAGGTAGGCGCGGCCCGGCGCCTTGGGGTCGATCCAGCCGAGGAAGTCGGTGTCCTCCCAGTCCAGCGGCGGCAGGGGAGTGGGGAGGGTCAACCGTTGGGTCTCGCCCTTGGGGCAGTTGACGAACGAGGAGCGGATCTCCTCGTGGCTCAGTTCGCGCATGGCTCTCTCTGGTGGGACGGCGGGGACGACGGACGGATACTGCCAGGACACGCGGACGCGCGCGAGCCGTTTTCGCGCACGGCGGGCTCCTTCCCCCGCGGGACCCTCGCACACCCGTGACCGGCCCGGACGCGCGAGGGGGCCGGAGAACCCCGCTTGGGTTCCCGGCCCCGCCCCGTGTCGGTGCGCGCCTCGGTCAGAGCAGCGCGTTGGCCTCGCGGTGGCGCCCGGCGGCGTTGTAGGCGCCCGCCAGGTCGCGGCGCAGGCGCATGGTGAGTCGGCGCACCTCGGGGTCGCCCGAGGAGTTGAGCGCCACGCGGTAGGCCTCGCGCAGCACCTCGACCGCCTCGTCGGCGCGGCCCGCCTGCGTGTAGGCGCGGCCCAGCCGGTGGTGCACCGCGAGGGTGTCCAGGTGGCCCTTGCCCAGGCGACGGCGGCGCCCGGCCAGCACCATGCGCAGCTGGGAGACGGCCTCCTCGTAGCGGCCCGCCGTGCTCTGCGCCGCGCTCATGCCCAGCCGCAGCTCCTCACGACGCTCGGTCGAGGCGACGTCCTCGATGGCCCGCGCGTAGTGGGCCACCGCGGCGTCCACCCGGCCGCTGCGCCGGTAGCACACGGCCAGGCGCATACGGGCCTCCACCGTGTCCTCGTCGGCCGGGCCGAACTGGCTCTCGCGCTGGCCCAGCAGGATCTCCCACTGGGAGGCGGCGTCGGCGGGGCAGCCCACGTCCTCCAGTGCCCAGGCCAGGTTCTCCCGGATGATCTCGGTGCGCGGGTGGTCCTCGCCGTACACGGCCACGGCCTCGCCCAGGGCCAACTCGAACTGCTGCACGGCGGCCTGACGGCGACCCATCTGCGCGTACTTGGTGGCCAGGTTGTTGCGGGCCGTGATGGTGTCGGGGTGCTCGGTGCCCAGACGCTCCACCAGGGACTGGAGGGTGCGCTCCAGCGACGCCGCGCGCATCCCGGCCGAGGGGGCCTTGGCGGCGGTGGCCGTGCGCTGGGGCATCGACCGCTCCCCGACGCCCTCGGCCGCCGCGCCCGCCGGAGCCGACACCTGCTGGGGCACGGCGGCGGGTTCGTCGATCCGATCCTCGGAGACGGGCATGGCGGCCTCGGTCGACTCGACCTCGGCAGAACGCGTCAACCCCGCCTCGCGTAGCAACGCACGCCAGAACGACAAGCAGACTCACCACATTTCCCTGATCACACGAGCCGGGAGCCTTGTGGGCCCACGGTTCGGTACACACCCGTTGAGGAAGCGGCCCCGAGTTCTCAGGGCACGTTTCTATAACTTAATCGGACAGCGGGCTATGGAACAGGCGTGAACCGCCCCTGTGTGGGGGTGAGTTCAGTCACGTCTGGGTTCAAAGTGGATGAAGAGGGTAGGGATCACCCTTTTTCGGCGTCCCGCAACGCTGTGGCCAGCGGTTCCGCCGTGAGACCGATCTGCCAGTTCCGCGCGCCCCTCGACCTCAGGAACTCACCCACCGAGTCCGGGTCCACGGTCGTCGGCGGGGCCCACGCCAACCTTCTGACGGCGTCCGGCAGCAGAAGGTTCTCCGTCGGCATCACGACGTCCTCGGCGATCCGCGTCACGGTCGCCCGCGCCGCCTCCAGGCGTCGCGCGGCCTCGGGCGCGCGGTCGGCCCAGCGGTTCACCGGGGGCGGCCCGTCCCCGGGGGCGTTGGGGCGCGGCAGCTCCGCCTGGGGCATGTCCCGGGCCCGGTTGATCGCCTTGATCCACGTGGTCACGTACCGGCGCGCCAACTTGATCCCGAACTGGCGGATCTTGGTCAGGTCCGTCGTACCGCGCGGCATGGTCGTCGCCGCCTCCACGATCGCCGCGTCCGGGAGCACCCTGCCCGGCGAGATGTCACGCTCCTGGGCGATGCGGTCGCGCTCGTACCAGAGCTCGCGCACGGCGGCCAGCGCACGCTGGTTGCGCACCTTGTGTATGCCGGAGGTGCGGCGCCACGGGTCGGCGCGGGGCTCCTTGGGCGGGGCGGCCAGCACGGACTCGAACTCCTCGTGGGCCCACTCCAGCTTTCCGGCCTCGGTCAGCTCCGTCTCCAACGAGTTCCGCAGCTCGATGAGGATCTCCACGTCCAGTGCGGCGTACCGGAGCCAGTCCTCGGGCAGGGGCCGCTGCGACCAGTCCACCGCCGAGTGCTCCTTGGCCAGGCGCACGTCCAGCAGGCGCTCCACCATGAACCCGAGTCCGACCCGCTGGTAGCCCAGCAGCCTCCCCGCCAGCTCCGTGTCGAACAGCCGCTGGGGGCGCAGGTGGACCTCGGTCAGGCAGGGGAGGTCCTGGTGGGCGGCGTGCAGCACCACCTCGGTGTCGCCCACGGCCTCGTTCACCCCGCTCAGGTCGGGGCAGGCGATCGGGTCGACCAGCGCCGACCCGGAACCCTCCCGACGCAACTGCACCAGGTAGGCGCGCTGCCCGTACCGGTAGCCCGAGGCGCGTTCGGCGTCCACGGCGACGGGACCCGTGCCCGCCCTCAGGGCGGCTATGACCCCGGCGAGCGCGTCCGCGTCGGAGGTGACCTCGGGCAGGCCCTCGCGCGGTTCCCGTAGGAGGGGCGCCCTCTCCGCGTCGTCGTCGGGTTCGCGGGGGTCTGTCTTGGAGTTCAACGCGTTCGCCACACCACTACGGTATGCGCTGTCGCCACCGAACGCAGATACGGGCCGTTTCGGGATCGGCGGGTGATACCGGCTCCCCGCGCCCCGGGCCGGGGCGCGGAGAGCGTCCGCGCGCGGGTCAGGGGCGTGAGCGTTGCCGTGTGATGTCGGCGACGTCGAGCGGAGGCAGCCCCGAGGCCGAGGCCAGCAGGGCCAGCCAGGCGTTCATGTGCCCGGACAGGTCCTCGGACTCCGGAGTCCACGAGGCGCGCATCTCGACCTCCGTGGTGGCACCCTCGTGCGCCTTGGTGCCGAACCCCTCGGTGGTGGCCCGGGTGACCGTTCCGCTCAGGGTGTGGTGGGTGGCGCCGTGGGCCTCCAGCGCGTCGGTGAGCCAGCTCCACGCGACCGGCCCCAGCAGGGGATCGGTCGCGATCTCCGACTCCAGTTCGGAGTTGGCCTGGCAGACCACGCGGAAGGGGCCGGGCCAGTCGCGGGTGCCCTCGGGGTCGTACAGCAGGATCAGCCGCCCCCAGGCGATCTCCTCGCCCTGGACCGCGACCTCGGCGGACACGGCGGCTGTGTGGGGAGCCAGCCGCTGGGGTGAGGGGATCTCCCGAACGGTGATCTCGGGGCGGATGAGGGGAGAGCGCAGGGCCTCGACCGCTCGCCGGAACGTCTCTTGAGCGTTCTCGGCGCTACCGACATCGGGCATGGTGGAAACGTCAGCCTTCGTTTGGTGGTGATCACGCGTCCTGGCGGGGTGCGTCGGGGACGTGCCCCGCCGATGGTGTGATGGTGGGCACGGAACCGACCGTGGCACGGCGGAACCGCGCCGGGCCGCAGTTCCCCCGGCGTGTCGGTGTTTTGTGATGATCTTGGGACCGCCCGGACGCCCGTCCCGGTCCGCTTCGCCCCGCCCGGACCGGATCGTTCCGCGGTCGCCGCCCCCCGGGTTCGGCGATCCGAGTGAGACCACCGGGACGGGCATGGCACGATTCAAGGGTGACGCTTCAAGAATCTCCCTTCCTTCGCGCCTGCCGGCGCCTCCCGGTGTCCCACACACCGGTGTGGTTCATGCGCCAGGCCGGGCGCTCCCTGCCCGAGTACCGACGGGTCCGTGCCGACGTGCCGATGCTTGAGGCGTGTGCGCGACCCGACATGATCACCGAGATCACGATGCAGCCGGTCCGCCGCTACGACGTGGACGCCGCGATCTTCTTCAGCGACATCGTGGTGCCGCTCAAGGCCATCGGCATCGACCTGGACATCAAGCCGGGCGTGGGCCCCGTGGTCGAGGAGCCGATCCGTGACGCGGGCGGGATCAAGCGCCTGCGCGAGCTCGAACCCGGCGACGTCCCGTACGTGACCGAGGCGGTCGGCCAGCTCCTGGGCGAGCTCGGCGACAAGCCGCTGATCGGCTTCGCGGGAGCCCCGTTCACGCTGGCCTCCTACCTCATCGAGGGCGGGCCGTCGAAGAACCACGAGCACACCAAGGCGCTGATGTACGGCGAGCCCGAGCTGTGGGACGAGCTCATGCGCCGCCTGGCCACCATCACCCTGGGCTTCCTGAAGGTCCAGATCGAGGCGGGGGCCAGCGCGGTCCAGCTCTTCGACTCCTGGGTCGGGGCGCTCAGCGCCGAGGACTACCGTGCCTCCGTGCTGCCCTACACCTCGTGGATCTTCGGACAGCTGACCGAGTACGAGGTGCCGCGCATCCACTTCGGCGTGGGCACCGGCGAGCTGCTGAGCCTGCTCAGCGAGGCCGGGGCCGACGTGGTGGGCGTGGACTGGCGGGTGCCCCTGGACAAGGCCGTCCAGCGGGTCCAGCCGGGCACGGCGCTCCAGGGCAACCTGGACCCGGCCACCCTCTTCGCGCCCTGGGAGGTGGTCGCCGACCGCACGCGCGACATCCTCGCCCGGGGCCGCGCCGCCGACGGCCACATCTTCAACCTCGGCCACGGCGTGCTGCCCACCACCGACCCGACCATGCTCGAACGGCTCACCGCCTTCGTGCACGAGGAGACTTCCTCTTAGGACCCCTTCGGTCGGCTCCGCACGCGCCGGGGCCCGGCACCCGCCACGGGTGCCGGGCCCCGGCGCGTGTGCGCGGGGCGTCGGGTCACGGTCGCTCCGAGGCGTCCTGCGGCGACTCCTCCGGGCCGTCCTCCGGTGCGGCTTCCTCGGACTCCTCCCGCCCCTTCGTCTCCGGCACCGGCTCCGTCCCGCTCGTGACGGGCTCCGCCGACTCGGCTCGGCGGGCCCGGCGCCGCCCGCGCCAGACCCACAGAGGCCAGGCGCCGAGCACGGCGACCACCACGGCGAAGGGCAGCAGCCACCCCGCGGCCACGGCCAGCCCCTGCCCCAGGCCGACCAGCGCGCGCCACCCGCGTTCGAGGCCGCCCAGGAACCCGACCGAGTCCCGGACCGGTTCCTCCAGGTAGGTGGCGGGGGGTTGGAGGGTGAGGCGCACCGTCGAGAACGAGGTCTGGTTCTCCAGCACCCGCTGCCGGGCCTGGAGCGCTTCCAGCTCCTCCTGGCGGCGCTGGAGCTCACTCTCCACGCGCAGCAGGTCGTCGACGTCCTCGGCCTGCTCCAGGTAGCCGCGCAGGGTCTCCACGGCGGTCTCGGACGACGCGACCCGGCTCTCGACGTCGGCCACCTCCTCGGTGACGTCCAGCACGTTCCGGTCCAGCATGGAGCGGTCGCCCAGGGCGGCCAGCTCCTCCAACGCGTCCTCGTAGTCCTCGCTGGGCACGCGCAGGGTCAGCAGGCCCTCGGGGTGGTCGTCCCGGGGCGTGGACAGGCTCTCGGACTCCACATAGCCGCCGAGGTCCAGTGTGTGTCGCTTCGCCAGGTCGGAGGCCTCGGCGACGTCGTCGACGCGCACGGTCATGTCGGCGGTGTGGACCAGCTGTCGCTCGCCCACCTCCACTTCCGATCCGACGGAACCGCCCTCGGCCGGGTCGGTGTCGGCGGCGGCCCCCTCGGCCGAGAACTCGGCCCCCGACTCGGCGACCGCCTGCCGTTCGGGCGCGGCCGCACCGACGGAGTCCGGCACGGCACCGCTGTTGGAGGAGGCCCCGCAGGAGGCCAACAGCAGGACGGCCAACCCGGAGGCGACGGCCAGACCCGTGGTGCGCGCCCCGCGGGACGGTGTCAACGCTGAAGTGTCCATGCCGGTTCGACGTGCCCCGAGCGGGCGCCGTTTCCGCCGCCGGATAACGGGACCGCAACGGCCCCTTCGGGGCGGTCGGATCACTGTGACCCGCGGCATCTGGGAAGCTGGTGGCATGCCTGAAGCACCGCATGTCGTCGTGATCGGGGGCGGCGTCTCCGGCCTCACCGCCGCGCACCGCCTCAACGGCCGGGGGGTCGCCACCACGGTGGTGGAGGCCGCCGACGCCCCGGGGGGCAAGCTCCGGGCCTCACCCGTGGCCGGAGTGTCGGTCGACGCCGGTGCCGAGGCGGTGCTCGCCCGCCGTCCCGAGGCCCTGGACCTGTTCACCGAGCTCGGCCTCGACGACCGTGTGGTGCACCCCGGTTCCGGAGGCGCGGCCATCTACAGCCGCGGGCGGGTTCGCCCGCTGCCCAAGGGCCAGCTCATGGGCGTGCCCGGCGACCTGGGCGCGCTGGCCCGCAGCGGGGTCCTCTCCCCGGCCGGGACGCTGCGCGCCGCCCTCGATCTGGTGTGGCCGCGCACGCCGGTGCGCTCCGACGTGCCGGTGGCCGCCTACGTCGGAGCCCGGATGGGGCGCCAGGTGGTGGACCGGCTGGTCGAACCCCTCCTGGGGGGCGTCTACGCGGGAAGGGCCGACGAACTCTCCCTGGACTCGACGCTGCCCCAGATCGCCCCCATGGCCCGGCGGGACCGCTCCCTGATGAGCGCCGTGCGCACGAGTCTGCGGGGTCGCGGAGCCGCCCCCACCAGCTCCGGGCCGGTCTTCGCCTCCCTGCGCGGCGGGGTCGCCTCCCTCGTGGACGCCCTCGCGGCGCGCCAGGAGGACCTGCGCACGGGGACCCGGGCCCACTCCCTCGAGCGGCTCCCCTCGGGCTGGAGAGTGCGCCTGGAGGGCGCGGACGACGCTTCCAGGGGGGAGGCGATCGACTGCGACGCGGTTCTGCTGGCCTGCCCCGCCGCCGAGGCCGCCCGCCTGCTCGCCGACACCGCGCCCGACGCCACCCGGGAGCTGCGCCGGATCGAGTACGCCAGCATGGCGCTGGTGACCCTCGCCCTGCCCGCCTCCGCCTTCCCCCGACCGCTCACCGGAACCGGATTCCTGGTCCCGGCGGGGGAGGGGCTCACCATCAAGGCCGCCACGTTCTCCAGCAACAAGTGGCCCTGGCTGGCCCGTGAGCTGGATAGGGTCAACCCGGGGGAGGACCTGCTGGTCCTGCGCTGCTCCATCGGCCGGTTCGGCGACGCGGGCGCGCTGAGCCGCTCCGACGACGACCTGGCCGCGACCGCGCTCGCCGACCTCGCGCACGTCACCGGCGTGCGCGGGACTCCGGTGGAGACCAGGGTGACCCGGTGGGCCGACGGCCTGCCGCAGTACGCGGTCGGCCACGCCGACCGGGTCGAACGCCTCCGCGCCGACGTGCGGCGCCATCCCGGGCTGGGCGTGTGCGGCGCCGCCTACGGGGGAGTGGGCATCCCCGCGTGCGTCGCAGACGCGGGCCACGAGGCCGCACGCCTGGCCGACACCCTCACCGACCACAGCCGTACCAGCGGCGGCGACCAGAGCGCCGCCGGAACGAACCAGCAAGGAGTCAACCCGTGACGGGGCAGCAGAACCAGGCCGTCGCCCAGGACGGCACCGACCTCAACCAACTCATCCGCTACACCATGTGGTCGGTCTTCCGGGTCGACGACCTGGAGGGCGTGGACCGGGCCTCGGCCGCCGAGGAGCTCCAGGGCCTGCTCGACAAGGCCGAAGAGCAGGGCGTGACCACACGGGGCAGCTACGACGTCCAGGGCTTCCGGGCCGACGCCGACCTCATGTTCTGGTGGGTCGCCGACACCCCCGAACAGCTCCAGGGCGTCTACTCCGACTTCCGGCGCACCCGGGTCGGCCGCGCCAGCACGCCGGTGTGGTCGGTCATGGGCCTGCACCGCCCGGCCGAGTTCAACCGGGGCCACGTGCCCGCCTTCCTGGCGGGGGAGGAGCCGCGGGACAACGTCTGCGTGTACCCGTTCGTGCGCTCCTACGAGTGGTACCTGCTGCCTGACGACGAGCGCCGCGCCATGCTCGCCGAGCACGGCCGTATGGCGGCCCCGTACCCGGACGTGCGGGCCAACACGGTCTCCTCGTTCGGCCTGAACGACTACGAGTGGCTGCTGGCCTTCGAGGCCGACGAGCTGTACCGCATCGTGGACCTCATGCGTCACCTGCGCGGGGCCAAGGCCCGCCTGCACACCCGTGAGGAACTGCCCTTCTACACCGGGCGGCGCAAGAGCGTGGCCGAGCTGGTCGCCTCCCTGCCGTAGGCGGTGCCGAGGACGAGGACGGCCCCCGCACCGATCGGTGGGGGGCCGTCCTCGTCCTCCTGGGAGGGCTACTCGGCGTGCGGAGCGGGCGGCGGCACCGCGCGGCGGGTGGCGACCACGTAGAAGGGCAGCGAGACGATGGTGAGCAGGACCAGGGCGCTCATGAGGTAGATCAGCGCCTCACCGGCGGGCAGGCCCAGACCCCAGGCGGCGATGAAGGCCACGCCCGTGGCGAGCATGCCCAGTACCGCGTAGACGCGCCTGCCGCGCGGCTTGGGGTACTCCATCCGGCTGACCATCAGCCAGGAGACGAGGAGTACGGCCCCGACCCCGGCCAGCAGCGGCGGGTCCAGCAGCACGATCGTCACCACGGCCATGGCGCCGAACGGGCACGGCAGCCCGGTGAAGTAGTTCGCGTCGGGGGCCTGGCACGAGAACCGCGCCAGCCGGACGATCACGGCGAGCAGCACAGCGCCGCCCGCCACCACCGGCAGCAGCCCGGAGCCGCCCGAGACGGTGCCCCAGACCACGAAGAAGAACGCCGGGGCGAACCCGAAGCTGATCACGTCGGCGAGGTTGTCCAGTTCGGCGCCCATACCGCTGCCGCCCAGCTTGCGGGCGACCCTGCCGTCGAGGACGTCGAGGGTGGCCGCGACCATCAACAGCCCCACGGCCGTGGCCATCGCGGACTTCGGCAGGGGACCGGCCGCGCCGCCCGCCACGTGCGCGGCCTGCGCCGTGGCCAGCGCCCACACCGCGAGGAACCCGCACAGGGCGTTGCCCAGCGTCAGGTAGTCGGCGACCCCGAGGCGGAGCCGGGGCGCCTCTCCGGGGGCGTCGGAGGCGGTCCGCGCGGCGGGGACGGCCTCAGTCGGCGTCAAGACGGGTTTCTCCGGCGCGGACCTTCTGGCCGACCTCCACCGCCGGGGCGATCCCACGCGGAAGGTAGACGTCGACGCGTGACCCGAACCGGATGAGGCCGATCCTCTCGCCTTGCTCGACCTTCTGCCCCGCAGCGAGATACGGGACGATACGCCGGACCATCGCGCCGGCGATTTGAACGACCGTGATCTCACCGATCTCGGTTTCAAGGGTCCAGATGACGCGCTCATTACGCTCGCTGTCCTTGTCGAAGGCGGGGCGGAAGCCCCCGGGGCGGTGCTCGACGCCGGTCACGACTCCGGCGAGGGGGGCACGGTTGACGTGCACGTTGAGGGGGTTCATGAACACCGCGACCCTGATGCGCCCGTCGGGCTGGGGGTCGAGGCTCTGGACGACGCCGTCGGCCGCGGACAGCACCCGACCGGTCGCCGGACCACGGTTGGGGTCCCGGAAGAACCAGGTCATACCCGCGGCCAGGGCGACCACCGGTACGGCGGCGACGGCCCCGACCCGGGATCGACGGGCGAGCAGGGCGGCGGCTCCCGCCGCACCGAGCGCCGGGACCAGCCAGGGGGCCGAACCCTGGGCCATGCCCAGGCGTGGCCTGGCCGGGGGCCGAGGGGAGACGGAGGAGGTGGGTGAGTCGTCGGTCATCGAGAGCTTTCGTCGCGGGTCGGTCGGTCGCCCGCACATCGGGTACCGCTGTGAGGGGTGAACCCGGCGGTGGCCGGGTTCGCGTGTGCGCGGTCACCGGGTGGGGCCCGCCGCGCGCGCCCTCCGGTCGACTTCTGGCCGAACGTCGGTGCGCTGGTGAGATTATCGCCGATCCCGAGGCAACGGGGATCGGTCCGGCTCGGGACCTGGTCCGTCCCGGTGGGAGGGAGGGCCCTTCACCAGGATGCCATGTCGACTATTTCGAGGGCTCCAGGGTGAGGGCGACGGAGTTGATGCAGTACCGGGCGTCCGTGGGGGTGGCATACCCCTCCCCTCGGAAGACGTGACCCAGGTGGGAGTGGCAGGTGGCGCATCGCACCTCGGTGCGCACCATTCCGAGCGAGGCGTCCTCGTGCAGGGTCACGGCGTCGGAGTCGGCCGGGTCGAAGAAGCTCGGCCACCCGCAGTGGGAGTCGAACTTCTCGTCGGAGCGGAAGAGCACGCTCCCGCACCCCCGGCAGCGGTAGACACCGGTGGTCGTGGTGTCGACGTAGGCGCCGGTCCAGGCGCGCTCGGTGCCCGACAGGCGGAGCACGGCGTACTCCTGCTCGTCGAGGCGCTCGCGCCACTCCTGGTCGGTTCGGGGAAAGTCGCGGGACTCCCCGCCGTTGGTGTCCGGTGCCTGGTCCGATGCGTCAGCCATGGTGACGACGCTACCCGGAAACGCGCTCCGGTGCTGCCACGGGACACGGAGTGAAGAAATCGGACCTTCGTCACGCATGCCAACGCACAAGGTAAATCATCCTTAAGCGCCACATACCCCTAACTTCACCTTCCATGACGTTCGGTGTCCGAGCGCACGGGTACGGGCTCATGGAGGGGTCAGCGATCGAGGTGCACTGGGGCAGGTGACATGGCTGTTACGGCTGAACGGGCACTCGGAGTGAACAGACGACCTCTGCGCGTGGGCAGGATGCGTTACGGCCTGTGGTGGCTGAGCCAGGCCACCGCGGGCACCCGGTCGAGGGCGAGGACCGTCGGGGACGGTGCCGCCGCGGTGGGTCGGGAGCTGCTCTGGGCCGCCGAGCTCAGTCTGCGGTCCACCGTCGCCGGGATCGAGTACGCGCGTCCGGAACCCTGGGGGGACCGCAAGCTGTTCGGGCTGGTGACGGCGATCGCCGTCGGCGCCCTGGCGGTGGCGGTCGTGTTGGGCATGGGCATGGCGCAGTGGGCGATGACGTCGTCCAACGCCATGTTCTTCGCGGCGGCGGGCGCCGTCGCCGTGGGACTCGCCCTCCTCCCGTTGTCGTACCTGGTCTTCGCCTCGCGTCGGGGCCGTCCCCGGAACACGTCCGAAGGGCAGGGGCGGGAAGCCGAACGCGACCGCCCGCACGGGCACGGGGAGTTCGGGGAGGCCTCGGAGGGGCCCGCCGTCCGCGTGGTGCGTCCGAGGGTGGAGGGCCAGTTCACGGAGGTTCCGGGTGAGGTGACCAGCGCGCGGGGTTCGGATGCGGGCGTGCCGAGGTAGCGACCGGCGGGGCCAGGCCGGTCCGTCGGCGGAGGAGGGGTGCCCGGACGGGCACCCCTCTCGTCGTTTCCGGCCGGAGACGACGAGAGGGCCCGGGCCGGTCGAGGGCCCCCGGTCAGGCGTCGAAGTCGTACTGCAGCACGTACGCCGCACCGTCCATGGTGATCTCGTTGAACTCCACGGGCCGGTGTCCGGCGGTCAGCGCGGTGCGCGCGACCTCCAGGACGGGCGTCCCCGGACCCAGGGCCAGCTCCACCGCCTCCTCGGGGGTGGGCATGCGCACGCGGATCTCCTCGGTGAAGTGGGCCGGGGCGTGGCCGAGCTCCGCGAGCCGCGCGTAGACGCCCCCGGGGCCGGTGTCGTCGGCGCGGATGCGCAGGGCGGCGGGGGAGTCCTCCCGCCCCGCCCACAGGTGCGGGGACAGGTGGGAGACGGCGCTCTGCACCGGTTGGCCGTCCACGAGGTAGCGCCGGGAACGCCGCAACACCGTGGAGCCGGCTGTCAGGCCGAGGGCCCGCAGGACGTGGTCCCCGGGGGTCACCTCGTCCACGACCAGGCCCTCCACCTCGTACCCGCGCGTGTCGCCGTCGGTCTGCCAGATGGCCCGTCCGGCTCCCCACAGCTCCTTGGACAGGCGCCGGGCCCCGTGGCGGCGCAGCGGTCGGAACGCCCGCACGTAGACGCCCGACCCGCGCACGGCCACCGCCAGGCCCTCGTTGATGAGGACGGACAGGGCCTGCCGGGCGGTCGCCCGGGCGACCCCGTGTCGCTCCATGAGGGTGTTCTCCCCGGGCAGGCGGTCGCCGTCGGCGTACCGTCCGGAGCGGATCTGTCCCCGTAGCTCCTCGGCTATCTCCCGGTAGACGGGAGGGGACCCGTTTTCGGACGTCGGCACCACGTTCATCCTCTCGCCCAGGGGACCACACCGGTGAGCCCCGCCGATGCGGTGTGTCCATTCGCAGCGCCTTCCGTGGAAGGCACACCACGGGTATGTCCGGTTGCGGGATGGTTCATGCGTCATTGTGGGGCGGCCGAAACCGAGCGGTTATGGGGAGGACCCGTGCGGCCGCCTAGTCGCGCAGGTAGCGGGTGAACAGGTGGCCCCCGGACTCCAGGAGGCGCGCCAACCGCACGGGCGTGTTCAGGGCGGAGGCGTGCTCCAGTCCGCCGGGTGTTCCCGGGCCGCCGGCGACGATCCGGGGCGACCCGGCGCCCAACAGGTGCGGGCTCACCGTCAGGCAGAGTTCGTCCAGCAGGCCCGCCGCGACGAACTCGGCCAGCAGGTGCGGACCCCCCTCGGTCAGAACCCGGTACAGGCCGCGTTCGGCCAGGGCGTTCACGACGTGCTCCGGGGTCACCGAGACCCCGTCGACCACCACGAGGTCGGCGTGCTCGGCCACGGACCGCCGGAGCGCGGCGGGGGCGTCCGCGACGGTGAACACGATCGTGCGGGCGTCGTCGGGGGCGCCGGTGAGCAGTTCGGCGTCGAGCTCCAGGGAGCGCGACACGACCGCGACGCGGGGCGTGGCGGGGCGTCCCTCGCGCAGGTCCGCCCACACCTCGCGCGGCCGCACCGGCCGGTAGCCCTCCTTGCGCGCGGTGGCGGCCCCGACCAGGACGACGTCGCACAGGCCCCGGAGCACCCCCATGACCCTGCGGTCCGGGTCCGAGGACAGGTCGCGGCTGCGTCCCGAGGGACCGATCGCGCCGCCGTCGGCGCTGGCCACCATGTTGGCGCGCAGCCAGGGCCGGTCCAGGCCCAACGGGTAGGCGTAGGCCTCCGCCAGGTCGACGTCCTCGGCACCGGGGACGGGCAGGAGTTCGCGGAAGCGGAGGGGTTCGGGCGCTGAGCCCTGGCGGTGTGTACTCGACATGGTCACCCAGGTTAGGGGTGCGGCACTCCGGGGCGGCGCAGGGCCGGGGGCCCGTGGCGGGTCCCCGGCCCCTCGCGCTCCCCACGGACCCCACCGCCGTGGGGAGCGGTGTTCGCGGCGCCCCGGCCGGTCAGCCGCCTCGGTGCGAGGCCCGCCGCAACAGCGTCATGGCGCGGTCGATCACCCGCAAGGGGCCGCCCGCCGTGACGAACGGACGCTCCCGTACGTCCGGATCAGCCGTGTCCAGTACGGTCTCCCACGCCATGCCGTACTCGGTGCCGGGAAGTTTGAACTCCACGGCCTCCGGGCCGCTGTTGAGCAGGAGGACGAAGGAGCCGTCGCGGATACGGCGCCCGTGCTCGTCGGGTTCGGTGATGGCGTCCCCGTTGAGGAACACCCCCAGCGCCCGCTCGCCGCTGTTCCAGTCGGCGCCCTCCATCGTCGACCCGTCCGGGCGCAGCCACGAGATGTCCGGCAGGCCGCCCGACCCCGCGCGTGCGCCCCCCACCGGGCCGCCCTGGAAGAAGCGGCGGCGCCGGAACACCGGGTGCTCCCGGCGCAGCCGCGCCAGCTCGCGCACGTACTCCAGCAGGTCGTTGCCCGGGTACTCGCCGGTGAGTCCCGCTCCCTCCCAGTCGATCCAGGCGATCTCGTTGTCCTGGCAGTAGGCGTTGTTGTTGCCGCCCTGGGTGCGCCCTATCTCGTCGCCGTGCGAGAGCATCACCACCCCCTGCGACAGGTACAGGGTGGTGAGGTAGTTGCGGACCTGCCTGCGGCGCAGGGCCAGGATCGCGGAGTCCTCGGTGGGGCCCTCCACCCCGTGGTTCCAGGAGCGGTTGTCGTCGGTTCCGTCCCGGTTGTTCTCGCCGTTGGCCTCGTTGTGCTTGTCGTTGTAGGAGACCAGGTCGGCCATGGTGAAACCGTCGTGGCAGGTGATGAAGTTGATCGAGGCCACCGGTCTGCGGCCGTCGTCCTGGTACAGGTCGCTGGAACCGGCCAGGCGCGAGGCCAGTTCGCCCTTGACCGGCTCGCCGCGCCAGAAGTCGCGGACGGTGTCGCGGTACTTGCCGTTCCACTCGGTCCACAGAGGTGGGAAGTTGCCCACCTGGTAGCCGCCCGGACCCACGTCCCAGGGCTCGGCGATCAGCTTCACCTGCGAGATCACCGGGTCCTGCTGCACGATGTCGAAGAAGGTGCTGAGCCGGTCGACGTCGTGGAACTCGCGGGCCAGGGCGGAGGCGAGGTCGAAGCGGAACCCGTCCACGTGCATCTCCAGGACCCAGTACCGCAGGGAGTCCATGATGAGCTGCAACGAGTGCGGGTGGCGCACGTTCAGGCTGTTCCCGCACCCGGTGTAGTCGAGGTAGTAGCGCTGGTCCTCGTCGCTGACCCGGTAGTACCCCAGGTTGTCGATACCCCGCCAGGACAGGGTGGGGCCCATGTGGTCGCCCTCGGCGGTGTGGTTGTAGACCACGTCGAGGAGCACCTCGATGCCCGCCTCGTGCAGCGACTTCACCATGGCCTTGAACTCCTGCACCTGCTGCCCGCGCGAACCGCGTGCCGCGTACCCGCTGTGCGGGGCCAGGAAGGCCAGGGTGTTGTAGCCCCAGTAGTTGGTGAGCCCCCGGGCCACCATCGCGTGCTCGGGCACGAAGTGGTGGACCGGCATCAGCTCGACCGCGGTCACCCCCAACGAGGTGAGGTAGCCGATGACCTCGGGGTGGGCCAGGCCCGAGTAGGTCCCCCTCTGGTGTTCGGGCACGGCGGGGTGGCGCATCGTCAGCCCGCGCACGTGCGTCTCGTAGATCACCGTCTGGTGGTACGGGGTGTTGGGACGCTTCTCGTTGCCCCAGTCGAAGAACGGGCTGACCACCACGCACTTGGGTACGTGTTCGGCGCTGTCGGCCGTGTTCTTGCGGGCCGGGTCGGCGAAGTGGTAGCTGAACAGCGACTCGTGCCAGGTCAGGTCGCCGTCGAGCGCCTTCGCGTAGGGGTCGGTGAGGAGCTTGTTCGGATTGCAGCGCAGCCCCTGCTCGGGTGCGTACGGGCCGTGCACGCGGTACCCGTACCGTTGCCCGGGGCCGACCCCGGGCAGGTACCCGTGCCACACGAAGCCGTCGTACTCGGCCAGTGGTACGCGGGTCTCCTCGCCGTCGTCGTCGAACAGGCACAGCACCACCTGTTCGGCGGCCTCGGAGAAGAGTGAGAAATTGGTTCCGGAACCGTCGTAGGTCGCACCGAGCGGATAGGAACTACCGGGCCAGACTTCCACCATAGGCGTCGTCAGTCTCTAGGTTTCGGGGCCCGTAAGGGCGATTTTCGATGGTGACGACTTCTTTCTTCCGCTTCGGCCGCGGAAGTATGCCGAACTGGGCCGATGTTCGTTCCCGGCCGCCCGTTCCGCGTTTTCTGCGGCTTTTGTGCAGTCAATGGAAGGGAAAGGGAAAAGGGTGGGAGGGCCCGTGGCACCCGGGCTCGAGTTCAGCGCCGGGGGCGGGCCCGGTCCAGGATCAGGTCCGTGTCCACGCCCCGGGGCAGGGTCCCGAACACGTGCCCCCACTCGCCGCCCAGCCGGGACGCGGTGAACGCCTCCGCCACCGGTGTGGGAGCGTGGCGCAGCAACACCGACGCCTGGAGGGTCAGCGCCATCAGCTCCACGACCGCACGGGCCCGGTACTGGGCCTCCTCGGGGTCGGCCAGGACACCGGACAACCGCTTCAGGGCGTCGTCGTAGTGGTCGTCGGACCCGGCGGCGGTGTCGAGCTCGGCGAGGAAGGCCTCCACGGACTCCGGGGCCCTCGCCATCGCCCGCAGCACGTCCAGCGCGGCGACGTTGCCCGACCCCTCCCAGATGGAGTTGAGCGGGGAGTCCCGGAACAGCCGCGGCATGCCCGACTCCTCCACGTACCCGTTGCCGCCCAGGCACTCCAGGGCCTCGGCCGCGTGCGCCGGCTGGCGCTTGGTCACCCAGAACTTGCCCACGGCCACGCCCAGGCGGCGGAAGGCGGCCTCGCCCTCGTCGCCGCGTACCGCGCGGTCCACCGCCCCGGCCAGACGCGTCATGAGGGCCGTGGCGGCCTCCGACTCCAGGGCCAGGTCGGCCAGGACGTTGCGCATCAGCGGTTGATCGACCAGCGCACGGCCGAAGGCGCTCCTGGTCTCCGCGTGGTGGAGCGCCTGCACCACGGCGGCGCGCATGCCCGAGGCGGAACCGATCACGCAGTCCAACCGGGTGCTGTTGACCATCTCGATGATGGTGGGCACGCCCCGGCCGGGTTCGCCGACCACATGGGCCACCGCGCCGTCGTACTCCAGTTCGGCGGAGGCGTTGGACCGGTTGCCGAGCTTGTCCTTCAACCGCTGGACGAACATCCGGTTCCGGGAGCCGTCGGGCAGCACGCGCGGAACCAGGAAACAGGTCAGCCCCTCGGGGGCCTGCGCCAGGGTGAGGAACACGTCGCTCATGGGGGCGGAGGTGAACCACTTGTGCCCGGTCAGCAGGTGGTGGCCCTCGGCGGTGGCCACGGCGCGCGTGGTGTTGGCGCGCACGTCGGAGCCGCCCTGCTTCTCGGTCATCGACATGCCCGCGAGCAGGCCGCGCTTGGTGAGCGGCGACCGCAGGCCGAAGTCGTAGGTGCGCGCGGTGAGCAGCGGTTCGTACCGCTCGGCCAGCTCGGGGGAGTGGCGCAGGGCGGGCACGGAGGCGTAGGTCATGGAGATCGGGCAGCCGTGGCCGCTCTCCGCCTGCGACCAGAGGAAGAACTTGGCCGCACGGGCCACGTGGGCGCCCTCGCGGTCGTCGGCCCAGGGGGCGGCGTGCAGCCCGTGCTCCACGGCCTGGTCCATGAGCACGTGGTACGCGGGCTGGTAGTCGACCTCGTCCACTCGGTGGCCGTAGCGGTCGTGGGTGCGCAGGACCGGAGGGTAGGAGTTGGCGGCCTCGCCCCACGCGCGCACCCGCTCCGAGCCCGCGGCGTCGCCGACCTCGCGCACGTCCGCCTCGGCCCATCCCGCGCCCTCGCGGCGCAGGCCCTCCAGAAGGGCGGGGTCGTCGGCGGCGCTGTGGTCGCCGAGCGGAGTGGCCTGGTTGAACACTTCGTGTGTGTCGGGCATTCCGGCTCCGATCCTGGTTCGGGGTGGGCGGGTGCCGGAATCCTATCCCCGCCGGGAACACCCGACCGAACCCGGTTCGGTAACGCCGCCGCAACACTTCGGGCCGGTGTGCGCCGGTGCCCGCGCCCACCGGGTCCGCGCCCGCCCCGGTGCGCGGGTCACGGCCACAGGAGCCCGCGCTCCCACGGTGCGCCGGTGTCCCGGCGCCGGTAGCGCAGGCGCGTGTGGCGCCGGTCCGGGTCCGCCTGCCAGAACTCGACCTCGGTGGGCACCAGCCGGTACAGGCCCCAGTCGTCGGGCACCAGTCCGGGGTCGGCCTCCAACCGGGCACGGCTCTCCTCGGCGGTCGCGTGGACGGTCTCCAGAGAGTCCAGGGGCTGGCTCTGGCGACCGTGCAGACCCGCCACCCGGCCCTCCAGGGGACGCGCGGAGAAGTCGGCGGCGCGCTCGCGGGCTCCCGCCAGCTCCACGGGGCCGCGCAGCCGCACCTGGCGGCCCTGTGGCCCCCAGAAGAAGAGGAGCGCGGCCCGGGGGTTCTCGGCGAGCTCGCGGCCCTTGACCGAGGACGTGGTGGTCGCGAAGGACCAGCCCTCGTCGGTGAGGTCCTTCAGGATGAGCACACGCGCGGACGGCGCCCCGTCGGCGCCCGCCGTGGCCAGCGTCATCGCGTGCGGCTCGGGCACCCCTGCCGCGATCGCCTCGCCCAGCCACTCCACGAACAGCTCCACCGGGTCGTCCGGCGCGGTGGCGGGGTCGAAGGCGGCCAGCGGGCCCGCGAAGACCCGCAGCCCGCGCAGCATGTCCCGGATACCCTCACGCTCGGCCATCCACTTCTCCGTCCACTCGGTCCGGGCCCCGAAGCTACCCCCGAAACGTCGGTGCGGTCCAGCAGTATGGGCCGTGCCGATCCCACAGCCCCACCCCCACCCCCACCCCCATCCCCATCCCCGAGGAGAAGACCATGGGCCACCACGCCACCGGACCCGACTCCGACGCCCTGCTCGCCGACATGCGGTCCGACCCCTACTTCCCCGCCCACCTCGTCGAGCGCGGCCGGGCGATCCTGCTGGCCCTGTGCGCCCGGATCGAGGCCGACCGCCCGGCCGACCTCGCGGAGCTCTACGTCCTCACCCACGCGGCCACCGAGGAGTTCAACTCCTTGGAGGAGGAGTTCGACGCCGCCGGAAGCGAGATCGAGACCGTGGCCAGAGAGGACATCGGCGGCTCCTTCTGGCTGGTCGCGGCCGCATACGGCTTCACCGACGCCGACCCCGAGGAGCTCGTCGCGCCCCGGGACTGGTGACCGGGGGCGCCCCGCCCGGTTTCGCACCGAACGTCCCCCGGTACGATGCGCGGGCCGTGGCGGTCCGGACCCGTCACGGGATGCGAACGGCGGGTGCGCACCGGGCCCGCGACGAGGGGGAACATGGCTGACGCGGCACCGACCGGACACACACGGTGGCTGTGGGGCCTGTTGGGCAGCGTGGTCCTCACCCACACCGCCCTCAACCTGGTGCGTCCCCTCATCTCCTACCGCACCATCGCGGTGGGCGGCGACGCCGTCGAGATCGGCCTGGTCACCGCCGCCTACGCCCTGCTCCCACTGGTCGTCGCGGTCTCCCTGGGACGCTTCACCGACCGCGCGCCCCGGATCGCCTGGCTCGCGGGGCTCGGCTCGGTCGTCCTGGCCGCGGGCAGCCTCCTCCTGGCCGCGTCCGGGGGGTTGGTCGGGCTGGCCCTGGCCAGCACGGTCGTGGGGGTGGGGCACCTGCTGTGCATGGTCGCGGCCCAGGCCCTCATCGCCCGCTACTCGCGCCTCGAACACCTGGACCGCGATTTCGGCTGGTTCACCGCCGCGGCCTCCCTCGGGCAGCTCGCCGGACCCCTGGTCTCCGGTGCCCTGCTCGCGGACGCCTCCGGCGCGGAACTGCTCTCCGCCACCTCCACCGCGCTGCTGTTGGCCGGGGCGGTGGCCGCCCTGGGCGTCCTGCCGCTGATCCCGCTGGCCCGGCTGCGCCCGCTGCGGCGCACCGCCGAGGAGCGGGCCGCGCCCCCGGTGCCCACGCGCGACCTCCTGCGTCGCCCCGGGATGCCCTCCGCCCTGTTCACCAGCCTCGCGCTGCTGACCGCGGTGGACATCCTGACCGCCTACCTGCCGCTCATCGCCGAGAGCCGGGGGCTGTCGCCGATGCTCGTCGGGGTGTTGCTGAGTCTGCGCGCCGGGGCCTCCCTGCTCTCCCGTCTCACCCTGCCGTGGATGCGGCGGCGGTGGTCGCGCAGGGTCCTGGTGACCACCAGCACCTCCGTGGCCGCCGCCGCGCTCGTCCTGGTGGCGCTGCCGGCGGGCGGGTTCGCCACCCTGGCGGCGGTACTCCTGGTGGGCGGGTTCCTGCTCGGCCTGGGGCAGCCCCTGACCATGGCCCAGGTCACCACCCTGGCCCCGGACGGCGCCCGTGGGGCGGCGCTGGCCCTGCGGATCTGGGGCAACCGTCTCGGGCAGGTCGCCGTCCCGGCCGCCGCGGCCGGGGTCGCGGGAGCGGTGGGCGCCCCGGGCGCGCTGCTGTTCTCCGCCGCGATCCTGCTCGCCGCGGCCGTCACTGCGGCCTGACCGCGCACGCGGGCCGACCGCGGCCGGGACGGGCCAGAGGCGGGCGGCCACCGGGACCGCCCGCCTCCTGGGAGGCCTCACACGGGGGCCCGCCAGGCCGCCACCGCCGCGTCGTAGCGCTCCCACACCACGTGGGCGAGCTCGGGCGCGTCCCCGAGCGCGTCGACGACCACCGAGGCCCCGGCCGCCACCGACTGCGCCCGCACCCGGTCGGAGAAGAACCCGGGGGCCAACAGGTAGCCGCTGACCGCCACCCGGCGGTGGCCGCGCGCGAGCAGGTCCCGCACCGCATCGCCCGGGGTCGGCTCGGCCGCCGAGGCGTAGGCCGCCACGACCTCGCCCCAGGGGCCCCGCTCGGCCAGTTCGCGGGTCATCGAGGCGATCACCGCGTTGGCCCCGGCATCACTCGACCCCGCCGACGCCAGCACCAGCGCCGTGTCCGGATCGGCGCGTGCCCCGGCCTCGGCCAGCCGCCGTTCCACCGCGTCGAGCAGCAGCGGGTGCGGACCCAGCGTGTCCGCGTAGCCCAGACGCAGCCAGGGGCCCCGTGCGCGGGCCCGGTCGAGGACCGAGGGCAGGTCCACCTTGCTGTGGAAGGCGGCCGTGAGCAGGGCGGGCAGGACCACCGCCGCGCCGGCGCCGCCCGAGGCCAGCCCTTCCAGGGCCTCCTCGACCCCGGGGGCCGCGTGGTCCAGGAAGGCCACCCGCACGTCCCGGCCGGGCCTCAGGGCGCGCACCCGGTCGAAGAGGGCGGTGACCGCCCGCGCCGACCTCGGGTCGCGGCTCCCGTGCGCCACGGCCAGCAGCGGCACCGAGACGCCCGGTCGGGGCCCCGTCGCCGCGCTCATACGTGGATTCCGCACTCGGTCTTGCCGGTCCCCGCCCACCGGCCGCTTCGAGGGTCCTCGCCCGGAGCCACCCGGCGGGTGCACGGCTCGCATCCGATCGAGGGGTAGCCGTCGTACTGGAGCGGGTTCACCATCACCCCGTGCTCGGCCATGTAGGCGTCCACGTCGTCCCGGGTCCACCGGGCGATGGGATTGACCTTGGTCATCCGCCGCCGTCGGTCCCACTGCACGACCGGGGTGTCGCGGCGGGTCGGCGAGTCCTCCCGGCGCAGCCCCGTCAGCCACGCCGAGTACGGCTCCAGCGCCCGCCGGAGGGGCTCCACCTTGCGCAGGTGGCAGCAGATCCCGGGGTCGCGTCCGTGCAGCCGGGGGCCCAGGGCCAGGTCCTGCTCGACCACGGTCCGCGAGGGCTCCACGTTGATCAGGTTGATGTCGTAGACGGAGGCCACGGCGTCACGGGTGCCGATGGTCTCGGGGAAGTGGTACCCGGTGTCCAGGAAGATCACGTCGATCCCGGGCGCGGCCCTGGACGCGAGGTCCACCATGAGCGCGTCCGCCATGGAGGACGTCATGCAGAGCTGGGAGCCGAAGGTCCGGGCGGCCCACGCGATGATCTCCGGGGCCGAGGCCTCCTCCAGCTCGCGCGCGGCCCGTTCGGCCAGCTCCGGTCCGCCCGTCGTGGTGATGGTGGCGTTCATTCGTTGCCTTCCGTCGGTCTGGAGGGGGCTCCGCCCGCGGAGAACGAGGCGGAGCGCAGGCCCACGTACTTCACCCGGAACACCCGGGCGCACGACAGGCACGCCCAGGGGTAGCCCTCTCCCCTGACGGCGGCACCCTCTTCGGGCACCAGGTCTTCGTCGCCGCAGTAGGGGCAGTAGTAGGGTGCGGCCCTCTCGGACACGGCACACCCCTTTCTTCCGGTCGACCCGGCCCCGGGGTACGGGGGCCGGGCGGGCCCGGGCGGCGCACCGCCCGGGCCCTGGGTGTCAGGTGGTCGCTACTTCAGGTCCGCGTCGTCGGCGCGGCCCGCCCAGGCGGCGAAGGTCTCGCCGTCCTCGCGCTGGGCCCGGAAGCGCCGAAGGACCCGCTCGACGTAGTCCGGCAGGTCGTCGGCCGTGGTCTTCAGACCGCGGATCTTCTTGCCGAAGGCCTGAGTCAGTCCCATGCCGCCGCCGAGGTGGATCTGGTAGCCCTCCACCTGCTCGCCCCGGTCGTTCATGACCAGCTGGCCCTTGAGACCGATGTCGGCGACCTGGATGCGCGCGCAGGAGTTCGGGCACCCGTTGACGTTGATGGTCACCGGTTCCTCGAAGTCCGGGAGCCGCTTCTCCAGCTCGTCGATGAGCGTCGCGGCGCGGTCCTTGGTCTCCACGATCGCCAGCTTGCAGAACTCGATGCCGGTGCACGCCATCGTCTGGCGGCGGAACACGCTCGGATGGACCTGGAAGTCCTCGGCCTCCAGCGCGGCCGTGATCGACGGGACCCGCGCCTCCTCGACGTCGAGGACGACCAGCTTCTGGTCGGCCGTCGTGCGGATGCGGTCCGACCCGTGCTCCTCGGCGATCTCCGCCACCCGCAGGAGTGAGGTGCCCGAGACCCTCCCCACCCGGGGGGCGAAACCCACGGAGAAGCGGCCGTCGCGCTGGCGGCGCACGCCCACGTGGTCGCGGCGCACCCCCGGGTCCAGCACCGGTTCGGGGCCGTCGGGCAGCGCGTAGCCGAGGTACTCCCGCTCCAGGACCTCCCGGAACCGCTCCGGCCCCCACTCCTTGATCAGGAACTTGATCCGGGCCCGGGTGCGCAGGCGGCGGAAGCCGTAGTCGCGGAAGATCCCGCAGACCCCGGCCCACACCTCGCTCACCTGGTCCGGGCGCACGAACGTGCCCAGACGCTGGGCGAACATCGGGTTGGTGGACAGCCCGCCGCCCACGAACAGGTCGTACCCGGCCTCACCCGACGCGTTTCGCACCCCCACGAACGCCACGTCGTTGATCTCGTGGTTCACGCAGTGCACGCTGCACCCGGACAGCGACGTCTTGAACTTGCGGGGCAGGTTCGAGAAGAGCGGGCTGCCGATGTGCTCGGTGTAGATCTGCTCGATCTGCTCCGAGGGGTCCAGGACCTCGTCCTCGGCCACCCCCGCCAGGGGGCACCCCAGGATCACGCGCGGGGTGTCGCCACAGGCCTCCGTCGTGGACAGGCCCACCGACTCCAGCTTCTCCCAGATCGCGGGCACGTCCTCCACACGAATCCAGTGGTACTGCACGTTCTGCCGGTCGGTGATGTCGGCGGTGTCGCGTCCGTGGTCGCGGGAGATCTCCGCGACCGCGCGCAGCTGCGCGGCGGTCAGCTGGCCGCCGTCGATGCGCACGCGCAGCATGAAGTACCGGTCGTCGAGCTCCTCGGGCTCCAGCACGGCGGTCTTGCCGCCGTCGATGCCGGGGGCGCGCTGGGTGTAGAGCCCGAACCAGCGGAAGCGCCCGCGCAGGTCGGCCGGGTCGATCGAGTCGAACCCGCCCTTGGCGTAGACGTTGATGATCCGGTCGCGGACGTTGAGCCCGTCGTCGTTCTTCTTGTTCTCCTCGTTCTTGTTCAGCGGTTCGCGGTAGCCGAGGGCCCACTGGCCCTCGCCACGGCGACGCCGGGGGGCGGCTCCCGTGGGGGATGTGCCGGGCTGCGCGGAAGAGGGAGGCATCGCGGGTGTCTCCGTTGGGGTCGCGGGGTGCTCACGGACCCGGCGCCCGCACCACAGGCCCGTGGACACCGCACGTCGTCGTGGCGGGTGTCACGGGTGGAATCCGTGTGTGGGAGTTCGCGAGAGGGGGGAGCGCCGGGGCCGCGCGCACCCCTGAGTCACGGGTGCGTCAAAAGGCGGCGAGAAGTTATCCGACGCTGCAACAGATGGCGCTGCTGACCCGCAGGAAGTCCACGTGGCGGCGCACGCGGAGCATGGGGTCGAGAACAGCGTTCATACCTCGAGAATGTCACGGGGGTCCGGGCCTTGTCCAGGCGGGCCGGAGGGGCTCCGATGTGAGTCACGTCATGCTCCCGGTGTCCCGGTCGTGCCGCGGAGCGCTAACGTTCTCCCTGTGGTGGGATTCTGGGAGGGCCTGTGGCGTATGGTCGACGCCTGGCAGCGCCGTCGTCCCGTCGTTCACAACGCCGTGCTGCTCGTCGCGCGCACCGTCCGCGCCCTCTCCCGTGAACGGGTGGTGGGTCTGGCCGCGGAGTCGGCCTTCTTCGCCCTGATCTCCCTGCCCGCCCTGCTCCTGTGCCTGCTGGGCGCCCTGGGGCCGCTGGCGATGGTGTTCGGCCAGGGCCTCGTGGAGGAGATCCGCGAGTGGCTGCTGGACCTGGCGGCACGCATCCTCACACCCGCCACCGTCGAGAGCGTGGTGGAACCCCTGGTGGACGACTTCCTCGGCGGCGTGCCGGGCGGGGTCCTCTCGGTGACCTTCCTGGTCTCCCTGTGGTCGGGTTCGCGGGCGATGAACGTGTTCATCCGCTCCATCACCATCTCCTACGGTCTGGACGAGCTGCGCGGGTGGCTGTGGCAGCGGGTACTGGCCTTCTTCGCCTACCTGGGAGGGCTGCTGTTCGCCGTCGTGGTGCTGCCGGTGATGGTGGCCGGTCCCGACATCGTCCACGAGCTGCTGCCGCTCACGGTGGGGCGCCTCAACCTGTTCTACTGGCCGCTGGTGGGTCTGCTCGTGACGGCGGCGGTGACGCTGCTGTACGCGCTCAGCGTCCCCGTGCGGACCCCGCTCCGACGTCACCTTCCGGGGGCGCTCCTGGCCACCCTGGTGCTCCTGGCCGGTTCCGCGGGGCTGCGGGCCTACCTGGACGCCTCCTTCGGCCAGGTGTCCATCTACGGGTCGCTGTCCGCCCCCATCGCGATCCTGGCCTGGCTGTACGTGATGGCCATCGCGGTGCTGGTGGGGTCCTCGCTCAACTCCGAGATCGACGCCCTGTGGCCGACGGTGCGTACCGCCGCCGCCCGCGCGGAGCTCGCCAACCGCCGCTTCGAGCGGGCCGACCGGCTCGCCCAGCGCCGCGAACAGGCGGTCATCGACACGCTGAACAGCCGCTGACAGGAAACGGCCAGAGGGGTCGAGGTGTCCGGAAGTTCGGTATTTTCGACGTGTCCGGTGGAGGGCCGCGAACCCGTCGCCCCGAGCCCGGGCGCCATCCCCCGAAAGGCCCTCAGTGCCCTCCCCCTCCGGGTCCCCGCACCCCACGGCGACGCGTCTGGCCGTCGCGGCCGGCATGGCCGCCGTGCTCGGCCAGTCCCTCTGGTTCACGCTCACCACGGGCCACCCCCTTCGCGAGGGGTCCGCGTTCCACCTCCTCGCCCTGGTCCTCGTCGTCCTGTGCGTCCTCGGCGCGGCGGCCCTGCCCCGTCGTCCCGGCGCGGGGGAGGGGCTGCCCCCGCTCCTCGTCTGGTCGGCGTGGCCGCTGGCCGCCGTCTCCACGCTGGTGGTGCTGTCCGAGCCCGGGCTCCTCCCGTGGCTGTGGCCGATCCTTCCTCTTCCGCTGAGCGCGCTGGCGCTGGTCCTGCTCGCCACCCTGGCCCACGTGCGTCCGTCGCGCGCCCGGCTCGCTCCGCGCCGGTCGAGCCCCTCGCAGAGCCTCTCCGTGGGGGCCACGGGCCTGGCCCTGGTGAGCCTCGTCCTGTACGTGGTCCTCACCAACACGGGGCTGAGCCGGACCTGGTTCGTCCTCCTCCTGCTCGTCCTGGTCGCGGTCCTCCTGGTGGCAGGCGTCCTCCAGACGGTCGTCCCGCTCCCGTCGGACCGGTCCGACGCGCGGACGGGACCGCCGACGGCGAGCGGGCCCCTCGTGGGCGTGTCCTGGGCGATGTCGGTGGTGTCGGCGCTGCCCTTCGCGCTGGTCCTCGCCGGTTCCGGGGACCCGCGCGTGTGGTGGCCGCTCGGTCTGTTCCCGTTGGCGGCCCTGGCGCTCGCGGCCCTGGGCCACCGCGCCCACCTCCGGGAGCGCGTCGGCGCACCGGCTCCCCTTCCCCGGAACGAGGTTCGATGAGACTCTCCTCCGTCCTCCTGCTCGGCGTCATGCTCTCCCTCGGGGCGGCGCTCTTCCTCGGGTTCTGGGGCGCCCCCTTCCCCGTCGTCCAGTACTTCGGCTTCCTGCTCGGTGGGGTGTGCCTGTTCCTGACCCGGCTGGCACTACTGGTCTCCCCGGCGGAGTTCGAACGGGAGCGCCGGGCCGCCCCCGAACTCCACCGCCTGGTCCTGGGTGTCCTGCCGCACGTCGTGTGCGCGCCGCTCCTGTCGGTCGCCGTGGTCGTCATGGTCTGGCGCGGCTCCTGGGAGGTGGGTTTCCTCCTCCTCTTCGTCCTGCCCCTGTACGCCCTCGCGGTCGCCTGCCAGGTGCGCGAGTCCCGGGAGGCGCCCCTGCCCGGACCGGGGCCGATGGTCGTCGGCTGGGGAGCCCCCGTGGTGCCGCCGCCGGGCTGGTCCGTGCTGAGCCTGGGCTTCCCCACCCAGCGCAAGTCGGGTCTGAACCGGCTGAACCCCCGGTTCCAGGTGGACGGCGAGAGCGTCGTGAGCCTGGCGGCGGGGCAGTGGGCGACGGTGGCCCTCCCGCCGGGGCGCCACCGTGTCCGCGCGGTCATGTCGCTGCAACGCTCGGCGCCGCTGGAGGTGGTCCTGCGTCCGGGTGAGAGCGCGCACGTCGACCTGAGCTACCGTCCCCTGCCAGCGGGGAGCGAGTGGTGGCGGACCCTGGAGCTCTCCCGGGCCGACGTCAACGATCCACGGCGGTACGTTCCGCGCGTGTGAGCGGCGGACCACGGAGCGGGGCGGGAATCGGTCTGGCCGGATGCGGCCAATTTCGGCGTGAACCTGATCGCCTTTTTGGGTGTCCTCTCCATCGTCAGCACGTCTTTCCAACGGCCTTGTTCTTCCGCCCACGTGCGTTGTGGCTGGTCAGCCTGGTGGTGTCCGTGGGTGCGGGGTGGGAGCGGGGCCGTTGTCCGAATCCTCGATGATGGAACGGAGTGAACATCCTCTGAGACGGTCAGTATCATCACGTGCAGCATTGACTACTCGTGTGCCGTTTGACCCCCGCCTGCGGACCCCGTCGCGCCGCGATCGACCGTCATCGCTGATCGTCCCCCTGCTCCCGTACACGAACAGGTTCACGTTCCCCATGCCTTCGGAGGCACCATGAGCCGGGCGTCCCGTCCGGAGCACCCCCGGCCCACCGCAGTCATCGTCATCGCGCCCGACGAGCGCAGCGCGGAGATCGTCATCGAGGGACAGCGCCAGGTCGTGACCGGCTTGGCCCCCAAGGAGACGCGCCGCGCCGCGCTGGACGTCGCCACCGGCTACGCGGCCCACATCGGGCAGCCGGTGCTCGTCGACGCCCGCGACGCCAACGGTTACTGGCGTCTGGTCGCGACCCCCTCGGGCGTCGTCCAGGCGGCGGACCAGGCGATGACGGACCGGTCCCAACAGCCCGACCCGGGCGGACCCTCCGGCCCGGCCCCGCCACGGCCTCAGGAGGACCGGAAGAAGGGCGGTGCGGGCCGCAAGGTCCTCATCGGGGGAGCGGTCGCGCTCACCCTGCTGCTCGTCGCGGGCGGCGGGATGGTCGTCACCCACATCATGCTGGGCGGAGCCGCGCCTTCGGCGGAGGAGGAAGAGGAACCCGACGCCACCGGCGTCCCCCTGGAGTTCCCGCCCCCGCCGGGCTACGCGGACACCGTCGACTTCAGCGAGGAGCTGGCTCCGGAGACCCAGCCCGGGATCAGCCGTGACGGCGCGTACCTGGCCTACGTCGATCCCGGCGACCGGCTCAACGTCCTCGGCTCCGAGGGCTCCCGGGAGTGGTCCGTGGAACTGCCCTTCGAGGCGGGCAACGGGCTCGGCGCCCCCCGCTTCGTGCAGTACGGCGGCGAGGACAGCGTCGTGATGGAGACCGCCGACACCCTGTGGTTCTGGCCGGTCGCGGGAGGGAGCCCCACCAGCATCACCCTCCCCGAGTCCGGTGTCGCCCGGTACGCGGGCGACTCCGTCCTGGTCCGCACCGTCGACTCCGCCTATCTGCCCATCGACGGCGAGCTGGCCGAGTTCGAGGCTCCGGGACTCTCGGAACCGATGCTCGCGGCGGGCGACCGGGCCCTGACGGCCGTGGTCAACGGCCCCTGGCAGTGGGTCGAACCCGGCGGGGACGAGGAGGACGTCCACGCCGAGAGCCCGCACGGCGCCGGTGACATGGAGGGCGTCGTCACCGCTCTGCGCGAGTACGTCATCGTCCGCTGGGAGGCGGAGGGAGGCGACGGCTCGCTCCTGGCCTTCCACGACCGCGAGGACGGCGCCGTGCTCGGCGCGGCGGAGATCGAGGAGGACGCCCTGGAGGGGGTCAGCCACCTCTCCGCGCCGTTCGGTACCGAACTGGTCGCCTACGGGCCGGTGCTGTTCTCCCCCGCCACCGGTGAGACTGCCGTGGTCCCGGGCTTCACTCCGGAGATCACGGTCGGCTCCCAGGTCTTCGGCGACCTGGACGGCGAACGGGTGGCGTTGGACGCCGCCGGCGAGCCGTCCGAGGTTCCCCGGGACGCACAGACTCCGCGCGGTCTTCTCGGCGACCGCGCGGTGGTGGTCGACGACGACCACCTGTATGCCATCCCCCCTGAGTAAACAGTTCGCAAGCGAAAGAGAGGAGTGGGATGTCCCTTAAGAAGCGGGTCTTCACCGTCACCGCAGCCGGCCTTTTCATGGCTGGCTTCTCGGTGGCGCCGGCCTTCGCGGCCGAGACCGCGGATGAGACCGTCCCCGATGTCACGCCCGAGGCCGCCCCCGTGGTGGCCCAGCAGTCGGCCCCTGCCCCCGCCGCTGCTCCCGCCCCCGCCGCGGCCCCCGTGGTCGAGGTCGCTCCGATCGTGGAGCAGGCCTTCGAAGAGGTCACGGCCCTGCCGATGCACCTCGACCTGCCGCCGATCTTCCCGCCGCCAGGTGATGACGACGGTGAGGACCCGGGCGGAGAGGACCCCGACCCCGAGGTGCCCGAGGTCCCTGAGGTCCCTGAGGTGCCCGAGGTCCCTGAGGTGCCCGAGGTGCCCGAGGTCCCTGAGGTGCCCGAGGTGCCCGAGGTCCCTGAGGTGCCCGAGACTCCGGAAACCCCCGAGACCCCGGAGAACCCCGGCGGTCCCGGTGGTCCTGAGACTCCGGAGAACCCCGGTGGTCCCGGTGGTCCTGAGACTCCGGAGAACCCGGACCTCGGTTCCGGCCCCGGCGACAACAGCCAGCCGCCCAACACCAACGCTCCCGGCGGCAAGTCCCCCGGCAGCAAGACCCCCAGCGGTCCGGCCCCCGCCGCTGGTGACACCGGCGGCGAGCTCGCCGCCACGGGTATCGACATGTCGGGCTTCGTGCTCGGCGGCGCCGTCGTGGCCGGTATCGGTGCCCTGGCCCTGTGGGCTGGGAGCCGCCGTCCGGGCATGGCCGAGTAGTACCGTGTCCGTCGCCGCCTCCGGGCGGCTCTGACACCCGGGGGCCCCGCCCGCCGATCTCCATCGGTGGGCGGGGCCCCTCTCCTTTCCTCAGGAGCGCGGGCGCAGCGCGGAGGCCAGCAGGAACGCCGCCACCCCCGCCGCGGCGATCGCCCAGAGCGCGCTGCCGAGCGTCAGCGTGTCGGCCAGGTACCCCACGAGCGGAGGGAAGGCCAGGAATCCGGCCCGGCCCAGCCAGCCCACCACCGTCACGCCGTCACCGGTGCGTACCCCGGGGATGTTTCCGGCGGCGGCCAGGGCCAGCGGGAACAGTGTGGACACGCCGAGCCCCATCACGCCGAACCCGATGACGGTGGTCACCGGGTGCGGAAGCAGCAGGGCGAAGGCCAGTCCTCCGGCGGAGAGCAGACCGCTGGCGTGGCCCACCGCCACCGCGCCGAACCGGTCGGTCACCCGGTCGCCGACCAGGCGGCCCACCGTCATCATGGCCTGGCACGCCACGAACGGCATGGCGGCGAGGAACAGCGGAGCGCCCAGTTCGGTGCTCATGTACACGGCGCCCCAGGACGCGGCGGAGTCCTCGATGCCTCCGGCGGCCATGAGCAGCACGCCCAGCATCACCAGCAGCAGGACGCTCCGGGCGGGGACGCGGGCCCGACTGCCGTCGTGGCCGTTGACGCCGTCCGCGCGCTCGCTGTTCTCCGGCCCGGGCAACAACATGCGGCTGATCGCGACGTTGACCACGACGAGCACGGCCGTCACCCCGGCCAGGTGCCACAGGATCGGCACGCCGGAACCGGCCATGACCGCCCCGAGCAGGCCGCCGGAGACCGCCGCCAAGCTCCACACCGCGTGGAAGGTGTTGATAATGCTCCGCCGGTAGCGGCGCTGGACGCGCAGGCCGTGGGAGTTCTGCGCCGAGTCGGTCCAGGCGTCGGCGGAGCCCATCACGAACAGCGCGGCGGCGAGCATCCACCAGTTCTGGGCCAGAGCGATGAAGGGAAGCGCTCCCAGTGAGATCAGGCTCGTCCCGACGGCGGTCCTCCCGCTGCCGAACCAGTGGATCAGGGGACCCGCGAGCATGCCGGTCAGGATCGCCCCGAACGGCATCGCCGCGATCGCCAGCCCCAGCTCGGCGTTGGTCAGCCCCAGGGAGTCCTTGATCACCGGCAGCCACGGCACGGCGTTCGTGTAGGTGAACCCGTTGACGAAGAACAGGGTGGACACCGCGACCCTGGCACGCCTGGCCTCGGGCGGGGGTTCGGTGGACGGGACGGTCTGCGGGTGCAAGGAGGGCTCCAAGGGTCGTGGCGGTGCGTGCGGATGCTATCCGGGGGGCGGTTCCGGTGGACAGCCTTTTCTCGGGTGCCGGGCAGCCGGGCTTGCCATGCGACCCGGAGCCGTTTTACATAGGGGGTCCGCCCTCGTCAACGTGGAACCTCGGAGGTCACACCCGCTCCCCGGCTCCCTCCCCGCACTCCGGTCCCCAACCGACTCCCCGACCCGACCACAGGCCCCTGACACCGGCCAGCCCCCGCGGCCCGCTCCCGCGTTGGCGCCCCTGCCCGCTGACTCCCTCGTACCGGGACGCGCCGTGCCCCGACCGTCCCGGCCGGAACCGGAAGATCACATGATCAGAACGAGCGCGCTGCGAGACACGCCCACGCTGAACGGGAAGAGCGTACGACTGGTCCCCCTCGGCCCCGAACACACCGACGCCTACTTCGCGGCGGGCCTCGACGAGGAGGTCCGCAGACTCACCGGCGCGCACGGCCACATCACCTACGAACAGGCCCGTCAGTGGTGCGAGAGCCGCGGGGGTCGCTCGGACCGGATGGACCTGGCGATCGTCGCGCCCGAGGACGGCCGCTACCTCGGTGAGCTGTCCGTCTACGCGGTCTCCCCGGAGAACGAGACGGCCGGGTACCGCATCGCCCTGTCCGCGATGGAGTTCGCGGGGCGGGGCCTGGGGCGGGAGGCCACCCAGCTGGTCGTGGAGTACGCCTTCGAACGGATCGGTCTGCACCGCCTCTGGCTGTACGTCTACGCCTTCAACATGCGCGCCATCGCGGTCTACCGTTCCTGCGGCTTCTACGTCGAAGGGCGCCTGCGCGACGCCCTCCTGTGGGAGGGGCGGCGCCACGACGCCCTGCTCATGGCGGTTCTACGAGGCGGTCGGCGGGGGCGCTGACCTCGGTCTCCCGGAGGACGCGGGCGCTCATTTTGCCCCGCTTCGGGGTTGTGACCCGTGGGGGGCGGGGTATGCCGGTAGCACTGTTCCAGCGGCTCACTCCACACTTTCCGGAAGGAGCGGCGCGGGGGCTCCGCGGTCCCGGCGCCGGTGAGGACATGAACCCGGTACCCGTCTCACTTCCGTTCACCGACCGTTCCGAGGCGGGGCGACGCCTCGCGGAGCGGGTACGTCCCCACGCCGTCAACGACCCGATCGTGCTCGCCCTGGCGCGTGGTGGTGTGCCGGTCGGGGCGGAGCTCGCCGAGCGCCTGGACGCCGACTTCGACGTTCTGGTCGTCCGCAAGATCGGTCTGCCCGGTCATCCCGAGACCGGAGTGGGGGCGATCGCCGAGGACGGACAGATCCTCTACGACGACCTCGCGCTGGCCCGGATGCGGGTCCCGCGCCAGGCGCTGTCCGGCACGGTGGAGTCCGAACGGGACGAACTCGACCGCAGGCGCCGCGCCTACCGGGGGAAACGCCCCTTCCCTGACGTGGCCGGGCGCGACTGCGTGGTCGTCGACGACGGGGTCGCCACCGGCGGCACCGCCCGGGCGGCCCTGCGCATGCTGCGTCAGGCGGGTCCGGCGCGGTTGGTCCTGGCCGTTCCCGTCGCGGCCCCGGAGGCACTGGAGGCGCTGCGGGAGGACGCCGACGACCTGGTGGTGCTGACCGCACCGGAGAACTTCCAGGCGGTGGGGGAGTGGTACCGCGAATTCGACCAGCTCTCCGACAGCGACGTCGTCTCCATCCTGTCCGAGCGCGAACGCCTCCGACGCGGGGAGGAGGTCCCCCGGGCCGTGCGCGTGCGCGCGGGGCGGGTCCTCCTGGACGGCGAACTCACCGTGCCGTCGGCGCCGCGCGGGGCGGTGGTGATGGCCTTCGGCGACGGGTACGGCGACCCCCGGTGGCGTGCTGGCGCCTCGGCACTGCGCCGCTCGGGCTACGCGACCCTGCTGCTGGACGTGCTGACAGCTGAGGAGCGGGCCGCCCGGGGCGGGGACGGCGGTACGGAGACCGATCCGGGGGCTCTGGGGGAGCGGCTGGGCGCGGCGGTCTCGTGGGTGCGCGGTTCCACCGAAGCGGCCGAGGGTCCCGTGGGTCTGCTGGGCTCGGGGGAGGCGGCGTCGGCCGCGCTCGTGACGGCGGCCGAGCACCCGCGGGACGTGGCGGCGGTGGTGGTCCACGGAGGTCGCGCCGACCTGGCGGAGCCGCACCTGTCCTCGGTGCGCGCGCCGACCCTGATCCTGTTGGAGAGCGGGGACTCCTTCGTCCGTGAACTGGGTGAGTGGACACGGGGGCGGCTCGGCGGTCCCTCCGAGCTCAGGGTGGTGTCCGGGCCCGAGGGTCTGCTGAGGGGCGACCCGGGGTGGCGGCGGGTCACGGCGGACGCGCTCGACTGGTTCGACCGGCACCTGCCGGGCGGCGGGTGAGCGATCGCGGTTCGGGGGCGGCCGTCGAGACGGGAAAACCCGCGGCGCCCTCGACGTACTACGTCGGGGCGCCGCGGGTTATCGGGGCCGGGGCCAGCGGGAGAGAGATCCGCTCGGCGGAAGGACGCTCAGGCGGCGTTGGCGCGGCGCATGCGGCGACGGCGCTCGGAGGCGCGCTCGTCCTCGTTCAGGCCGCCCCAGGTTCCGTACTTCTCCGGACGCGAGATCGCGTAGTCCAGACAGTCGGTCCGAACCGGGCAGGCCGCACAGATCTCCTTGGCCTTGCGCTCGCGAATCTCCCGCTCCGGCTGGCGCTCGCCATCCGGGCCGAAGAAGAGCACAAGGTCCTCGCCCCGGCACGCGGCGGCATCCTGCCACCCCCAGCTCGGGCGGGGGCGCAGCGCGGCCTGCCGACGTACCTGAGACATGCTTGAACCACCTCTACTGAAATCACTAGTAAGCTGTCTGAAAAAGCTGCAGTCACCAAAAGTTGGTCATGCGGCGTGAGGCACCCCGCAAGACGCGAACGTCGAGCGGTGTTGGCGTTGTTCCCCGGTGTGGCTGAGACCACGAGAAGCGCCATCACAGAGGCGATGCCTGCCGATGAAGGGGTGCTCTCACGCGAACGGCCGCGGAGGCGGTGACAGTCTCCGTCTGTGCCGGTACGTAATCATGCCATCCCCACTCCCGATCCTGCACGGGGGGTGGGGAAATTGCTCATCCAACCGTTACCGAAACCTGATGCTTGGCGTCCGGTCTCTGGTTGTCTGTCGGATTTTGTCGCAAACCGCAAGATCTACCGCCTTGCGAAGGACACAGCACATCGTATGGTGCGATGTCCCTCCTGCCTAGGGGGTCCTCCTGATGCGCCGATCACATTGCGGTCTACCCGCGCTCGCGAGATTGGGTGTGACCGTATGTCCTCACGCAGCGCGACGGCGTTCGGAGGCCGAACTCCCGTGCCAGTAGGCTCGGTCCGTCGCCCGGTGCCCCGTGGCGCACCCTCCCCCCGCTCCCTCCTCCACACCCGGCCCGGCTCGCCCCCCGGCCCGGCTTCGCCCGTCGGCGGACCGGCCCCGGGGCGCGTGCCGTCCCTTAGGGGAAGGATCAGGGGAACCGGGGAGGAACAGGTCATGGTGCGCCCGCGTCCCAGACGATAGAAAACAGGGTGCGCCTCCTCTTCCGCCCTCCTCGGCGGAAAACGCGCACCACCCGCTCACGGGACCGGACCATCACGGGACCGAACCAAGGAGACGAACACCGTGGCCCTCTTGAGGCTCATCCTGAACATCATCTGGCTCTTCGTCGCCGGATTCTGGCTGGCGGTCGGCTACGTCGTCGCCGGGCTCATCTGCTGCCTCCTGATCGTCACCATCCCGTTCGGTGTCGCGTCCTTCCGCATGGCCAGCTACGCGATCTGGCCCTTCGGCCGCGACCTCGTGCGCAAGCCCGGCTCGGGCGGCGGCACCACGGTCATGAACGTCATCTGGCTGATCGTCGCGGGCTGGTGGCTGACCATCGGCCACATCACCACCGCGCTGGCCCTGGCGGTCACCATCATCGGCATCCCGATGGCGTGGGCCTCGCTCAAGATGATCCCCGTGGCGCTGGCACCGTTCGGCAACGAGATCGTGCGCGCCGGTCACCCCCGCGAGCCCTGGCAGTTCTGATCCGACCGGGCTCGCGGGCCCGTGCGAGCCGGCCGGTCCCGAGGACCGGCCGGCGTCATCGTGACCGGTGGAACCAGAACGCCCGCCGGAGCATCTCCCTGACATCCCCTCCCACATCCCCCGCACCAGTGTCACCACCGGTCGCCGCGCGAGCGGTCACCCGTGGAAACCCCAGAGATCGGAGTCCATGTGCAAGCCCAGCGGCCGGGAGTGTGGGCGCTCCTGAACAAGTGGCTCGTCGCCCGCAGAGCCCGCGCCGAGCGCCTCGCCCAACTGGAGGAGCGGGAGAAGGCGGCCGAAGCCGAACCCGAGGTGGTCGAGGAACCCGCCCCCGAACCCGAGGACGTCGGCGCGGGCGACCTGTTGCGGGTGGTCAGCGACGTCGCCTGGCGGATGCTCATCATCGGCGTGGTGGCGGGCCTGCTCGTCTACGCCGTCATCTACCTCTCTGTCGTCACCCTCCCGGTGATCATCGCGGTGTTCATCACCGCGCTGCTCATGCCGCTGGCCAACTGGCTCCGGCGCAAGGGGCTCGGGCGGGGTTCGTCCACCGCCATCGCGGTCCTGACCGCCCTGGTCGTTCTCGGCGGCGTCATCACGATGATCATCCAGCCCGCGGTCCAGGGCTTCGACGGGATGATCGCCAGCGTCTCCAGCGCGCTCACCGGCCTCCAGGAGCTCCAGCTCGAACTCCCCTTCGGGCTGGAGGCGGACCCCGCCTTCCTCACCAACGCGTTCACCAACGCCTGGGACCAGGTCCAGGGCATGATCACCGACAACACCCAGGAGCTGGTCAACGGCGCCTGGACCGCCGGTGCCGCGGTCCTGCAGATCCTGATCAGCCTGGTGCTGGTCATCGCCCTCACCGTGTACTTCGTGCACTCGGGTGACAAGCTGGTCGACTGGTTCGTCACGCTGCTGCCGCCCAAGTCCCGCCCGGGCCTGCGGCACGCCAGCGGGGTCGCCTACGGGGTGATGGGGCGCTACGTGCGGGGCGTGGCGATGGTCGGCGTCATCGACGCCGTCGGCATCGGGATCTTCCTCCTCATCTTCCTCGACATGAACCTCGCCATCCCGCTGATCGTGCTCACCTTCGTCGGCGCCTTCCTCCCGGTCATCGGCGCCTTCCTCACCGGTCTGCTGGCCGCCCTCGTGGCCCTGGTCGCCGAGGGCTGGGTGGTCGCCCTGATCATCGTGGTGGCGGTCGTGGTGGTCCAGCAGGCGGAGAGCAGCATCTTCGCCCCCCGGATCTACGGACAGGCCCTGGAACTGCCCTCGCCCATCGTCCTGATCTCCATCACGGCGGGCGGCATCCTGGGCAACATCCCGGGCATGTTCCTGGCCACCCCGGTCGCGGCGGTGCTGGCCGCCCTGTTGCGCAACCGCCCGCCCGTCCAGCACGGGGAGGAGGCGGACGGGGATGCCGAGTCCGCCTCGGAGCCGTCAGCGGAGAAGGACACCGCGGTCGTCGCGGCGGCTCCCGCCCCGGATCACCCCTCGGGCCAGGGCCCGCGTGGGGAGGACCAGCCCCGGGAGTGACGCGGCCCCGCGCCCCTCGCGGGAATGCGTCGCGCCCCCGGCCCCGTTGTGTGGGTCGGGGGCGCACCCGTGTCCGGATCGCGCCGTGAGGAAAACGCCTCGCGCCGCCCCCGCTCCTTGCCGTTAGGCTGGGTCGGCCGGTCCCGAGGACACGTCCGCCGCCGCCCCGTCGCGGCGCCACCGCCGAACCAGCCCCTTCGGGGGCGGTGCCGCGCGTGTCCCGACCGCCCCGAACCCGCCGGACCACCTTTGAGGATGCCCCACCCATGTTGATCGCCACCGACCTCGAACTGCGCGTCGGACCTCGACTCCTGCTGGAGCCGACGACCTTCCGTGTCGCCGCGGGGGACCGGATCGGACTGGTGGGCCGCAACGGTGCGGGCAAGACCACCATGACCAAGGTGCTCGCGGGCGAGGGGCTGCCCACCGGCGGCACGGTCACCAGCTCCGGCAGCATCGGCTACCTCCCGCAGGACCCGCGCACCGGCGACCTCGACGTGATCGCCAAGGACCGGGTCCTGTCCGCGCGCGGGATCGACGAGGCCCTGAACGGTCTGCGCGAGGCCGAGAAGAAGATGGCCAGCGACCACGAGAAGACCCGTAACAAGGGCGTGCGCCAGTACGCCCGCTGGGAGGAGCGCCTCCACGTGCTGGGCGGGTACGCCGCCGAGTCCGAGGCCGCCGCGATCGCCTCCAGCCTGGGTCTGCCGGACAAGGTCCTGTCCCAGCCGCTGCACACGCTCTCCGGTGGTCAGCGCCGCCGGATCGAGCTGGCCCGCATCCTGTTCAGCGGCGCGGACACCCTGCTTTTGGACGAGCCCACCAACCACCTGGACGCCGACTCCATCGTCTGGCTGCGCGACTTCCTCAAGCACCACCAGGGCGGGCTCATCGTGATCAGCCACGATGTGGAACTGGTCGAGCACGTGGTCAACAAGGTGTTCTACCTGGACGCCAACCGGAGCACCATCGACATCTACAACATGGGCTGGAAGCTGTACCTGTCCCAGCGCGAGGCCGACGAGCGCCGCCGCCGCAGGGAGCTGGCCAACGCCGAGAAGCAGGCGGACACCCTGCGCAAGCAGGCGGACCGGTTCCGGGCCAAGGCCTCCAAAGCACGGGCGGCGCAGCAGATGCTCAACCGCGCGGACAAGCTGCTGGACGGGGTCGCGGGGGTGCGCCAGTCCGACAAGGTCGCCAAGCTGCGCTTCCCGGACCCGGCGCCCAGTGGCCGCACGCCGCTGATGGCCGAGGGGCTGTCCAAGTCCTACGGTTCGCTGGAGATCTTCGCGGGCGTGGACCTGGCCATCGACAGGGGCAGCCGGGTGGTCATCCTGGGCCTGAACGGCGCGGGCAAGACGACCCTGCTGCGACTCCTCGGCGGCGTCGAGGAACCGGACACCGGCGAGGTCGTCCCGGGGCACGGCCTCAAGCTCGGCTACTACGCACAGGAACACGAGACCCTGGACGTGGACCGGAGCGTGCTGGAGAACATGATGAGCGCGGCCCCGGACCTGCCCGAGGTCGAGGCGCGCAAGACCCTGGGGTCGTTCCTGTTCACCGGTGACGACGTGAGCAAGCCCGCGGGTGTGCTCTCCGGCGGGGAGAAGACCCGGCTGGCCCTGGCGACCCTGGTGGTCTCCAGCGCCAACGTGCTGTTGCTCGACGAGCCCACGAACAACCTGGACCCGGCCAGCCGTGGGGAGATCCTGGCGGCCCTGCGCAACTACAAGGGCGCGATCGTCCTCGTGACGCACGACGAGGGCGCGGTGGCGGCCCTCCAGCCCGAGCGCGTCATCATGCTGCCCGACGGTGTCGAGGACGTGTGGAACGCCGACTTCGAGGACCTCATCGCGCTCGCCTGACCCGCCGGCCCGCCGCGTCTCCCGGGGGACCCCGGCCCGTGGACGGGCCGGGGTCCCGCGTGCGTCGGACGGGCCCGTACGGGCGATGCGCGCGCCCCGGTGGACGTCCGGAATCGCGGGAGGTTCACATCACCACGTTTCGGCCCTGGTTTGCACCTTTCCGAAACCCGCGCCGTCCGGCGTGCCGCCGATCGAATGTGGCGGCGTGTGAGCGGGATGTCCGATCATGGCTGTGGTTCCGGACGGCGGGAAGGACCGCCTCCGTGGAAGGGGAGAGATCTGTGAGTGACGCGTTGAGGAAGGGCACCCGGGTGTCGGGGGAGGACCGCTCCGAACTGGCCGCACGGCTCAGGAGCCGCTACGACGAGGGTGAGAGCATCCGTAGCCTGGCCGCCGCGACCGGCCGTTCCTACGGCTTCGTCCACCGCCTGCTGAGCGAGGCCGGGGTGGAGCTGCGCGGGCGCGGGGGAGCGACACGCAAGGCCTGATCCCAGTGGTGAGGATGGGTTACCGGCGAGTAGGGTCGATCCACTGACACCCCACGCGACGGAGGAACCCATGGCACAGGACCCGCAAGCACCCGCAGGACGGGACCTGCCCACCGAGGAGGAGCTGGGCCGGGCCGGTCTGCGGCTCGCGGTGGAGGGAGCGGTGGCCCGCGTCACGATCAGCCGCCCCGAGCGCCGCAACGCAATGACCGGGCGCACCTGGACCACCCTGGCCCACATCGGCCAGGCACTCCCCGACGATGTCCGAATTGTCGTCATCGCCGGTGAGGGGGACATCTTCTCCGCCGGGATCGACCTCAACATGTTCACCCCCGAGGGCGTCGACGGCGAACGCTCCATCGTCGCCGGGCTCGCCGACGGTTCCGCCGACGAGGCCGACCTGGACGCCTACATCAGCGAACTCCAGCAGGGCTTCCTCTGGCTGCGCCGCCCCGACCTGGTCACCATCGCGGCGGTACGCGGTCACGCCATCGGCGCCGGGTTCCAGCTGGCGCTCTCCTGCGACCTGCGCATCCTCGCCGACGACGCCCGGTTCTGCATGAAGGAGCCCGCCCTGGGGCTGGTCCCGGACCTCACCGGGACCAAGCCCCTGGTGGACATCGTCGGCGTGCACCGCGCCACCGAGATCTGCCTGACCGCGCGCAAGGTGGGCGCCGAGGAGGCCCGCGAACTCGGCCTGGCCACCCTCGTCGTCGGCGTCGACGAGCTCGACGGGGCCGTGAACGACGCCGTCGCCGCGCTGCTGGCGACCAACCCCGACGCCGCCGTCGCGACCAAGGCGCTCCTCCTGCAGGCCCCCGGCAACACCCTCGACGAGCAGTGCGCCGCCGAGCGCGCCGCGCAGGTGGAGCGGCTCACCGCCCTCGCCGCGGCCATGGCCCCGAAGGCCTGACCGGCCCGGGGACGGGGCGGGAGAGACCGGTATCACCGGTGAAAAACCCCCATCCCGTCCCCGCTTCCGGAGGATCTCTAGTACGCTGCTGCAAGCGGTCGATGAATGCCGCGCGCATCCGAGCGCGCCGGGCCGCCAAGACGCGGAGAGCGTGTCGGCACCGGTCGACATCACTCTTGACCCGAAGAGCACACGAGCCCACACAGATCGGGCCGCTTCCGCGTGTGATCAGGCGCGTTTGTGTGATTTCTTCGCTGGGTCCGCTGTGACCGTGTGGAGCCTTCCTCGAAACGCTGCCAAACGATGAGGAAGGTACACGTCACTTGACGACGGACACTGCCGTAATGCCCGCTTTCGACAGCCTGGGGCTTCCCAAGGACATCGTCGACGAGCTGGCCAAGAACGGTGTGACCAACCCGTTCCCGATCCAGGCCGCGACCATCCCCGACGCCATCGAGGGCCGTGACGTCCTCGGCTGCGGGCGCACCGGATCGGGCAAGACCCTGGCCTTCGGCCTGCCGGTCCTGATGCGCTGCGCCGAGCGCCGCGCCGCCGCCAACCGCCCCCGGGCCCTGATCCTGGTCCCGACCCGCGAGCTCGCCCACCAGGTGCGCGACGCCCTGCGCATCTACGCCCGCGTCCTGGGTGTCAAGGTCGGCGACGTCGTCGGCGGCAGCTCCTACACCCGACAGATCAACGAGCTCCGACGCGGTGTCGACCTGTTGGTCGCCACCCCCGGCCGCCTCACCGACCTCATCGACCAGGGCGCCTGCGACCTGGGCGACGTCGAGATCTCGGTGCTGGACGAGGCCGACCAGATGTGCGACATGGGATTCATGCCGCAGGTCAGCGAGCTCCTCGACCAGGTGCGCCCCGACGGCCAGACCCTGCTGTTCTCCGCCACCCTCGACGGTGACGTGGACAAGCTGGTCCGCCGCTACATGAAGGACCCGCGCACCCACTCCGTGGACCCGCCGGTCTCGCAGGTCACCACCATGGAGCACCACCTGCTCAAGGTGCTGCCCCGCGACAAGAACAAGATCGTCGCCCAGATCGCCGCGCGCGACGGCCGCACCATCCTGTTCGTGCGCAGCAAGTACCGCGCCGACACCATCAGCGAACAGCTGATCGAGGCGGGCGTGCCCTGCGCCTCGCTGCACGGCGGCAAGACCCAGAGCGTGCGCACCCGCACCCTGGCCAAGTTCCGTGAGGGCAAGATCCAGGCCCTGGTCGCCACCGACGTCGCCGCTCGCGGCATCCACGTCGACGGCATCGACCTGGTCGTCAACATCGACCTCCCGACCGGGCACAAGGACTACCTGCACCGTGGCGGGCGCACCGCCCGCGCCGGTTCCTCGGGCGCCGTGGTCTCCCTGGTCGCTCCCAACCAGCGCCGCATGGCCCGCCGCCTGCTCAGCGACGCGGGCGTCGACGCCAAGCAGCACCTGGTCAACCCCGGCGACGAGCTGCTCTCCGAGGTGACCGGTGCCAAGGAGCCCAGCTGGGAGCCGTGGATCGAGCCGCCGGAGCCGGTCCGTGAGCGTCGCGGCCGTGGCGGCCCCCGCCGTGGCGGTTACCGTGGCGGCGGCGGTGGCGGTTACCGCGGTGGCGGTGGCGGCGGCTACCGGGGTGGCGGCGGTTACCGTGGCGGCGACTCGCGCGGCGAGGGCGGCGGCGGTTACCGCGACCGTGACTCGCGCGGTGAGGGCGGCGGTTACCGTGGCGGCGACCGCCGCAACGACCGTGGCGAGGGCGGCTACCGTGACCGCGACTCCCGTGGCGAGGGCGGCTACCGGGGTGGCGGCGGCTACCGCGGCGGCGACTCGCGTGGTGAGGGCGGCTACCGGGGTGGCGGTGAGGGCGGCGGTTACCGTGGCGGCGACCGTCGCGGCGGTGGCGGTTACCGTGGCGGGGACTCCCGCGGCGGTTACCGTGGCGGCCCGCGTCGCAACGACCGCAACGACCGCTACGACTCCGCCTCCCAGCACTAGGTTTCGGCGCTAGCGAGGCACCCGGGGCGGGTCCGACCACTGGTCGGGCCCGCCTCGTCATGGTTTACGGTCCTTTACCACCCCATCGCGTGTCCCAGGCGGCCGCGGCCCCTTCCCAAGTGGACAGTTGGCCGGAAAACCCCGATGCCGAACGCGGGGCCGTACACCGCTCGAAGGGGAACGAGTGACCGTTCTCAACAACGCCCTGGTCGCCCTCAACGACTTCTTCTGGACCTTCTTCCTCATCCCGCTCCTGGTGATCCTGGCCGTCTACTTCACCGTGCGCTCCGGGTTCGTCCAGATCCGTCTCCTGCCGGAGATGTTCCGCGTCATGCGGAGCAGCCCGGGGACGGCCCCCGACGGAGGGCGGGAGATCTCGGCGTTCCAGGCCTTCGCCCTCTCTGCCGCCTCCCGGGTGGGGACCGGCAACATCGTCGGCGTCACGCTGGCGATCATGCTGGGCGGCCCCGGCGCGGTGTTCTGGATGTGGCTGATGGCCGGGGTCCTGGGCGCGGCCTCGTTCGTGGAGTCCACCCTCGCCCAGCTGTACAAGGTGCGGACCAGCACCGGCTTCCGGGGCGGTCCGGCCTACTACATGCTCTACGGCCTCGAACGCCGCTGGATGGGCGTGCTCTTCGCGGTCATCATCACCGTCACCTTCAGCCTGGTGTTCAACTCGGTCCAGGCCAACGGCATCACGGGGGCGATCGGAACCTCCGTCGGGGAGTTCGGCGTCCCCACCGGCTTCTGGTTCGACGCGGTGATCGGCGTCGGACTGGCCGCCCTGACCGGTGCGGTGATCTTCGGTGGTGTGCGGCGCATCGCCCACGTCGCCCAGGGGCTGGTGCCCCTCATGGCGATCCTCTACATCCTCCTGGGCGTCGCCGTGGTCATCGTCAACATCGACGAGGTGCCCGGTGTCGTCGGCACGATCTTCGCCCACGCCTTCGGCCTGCGGGAGGTGGCGGCGGGCGGCGTCGGAACGGCGGTCCTGTGGGGCATGCGGCGCGGCATGTTCTCCAACGAGGCCGGCCTGGGATCGGCCCCCAACGCCGGCGCCACCGCCTCGGTCTCCCACCCGGCCAAGCAGGGGCTCGTCCAGACCCTGGGCGTGTACTTCGACACCTGGCTGGTCTGCTCGGTGACCGCGTTCATCGTGCTCCTCTACAGCACCGAGTTCGCTCCGGGACAGGAGCCGATCGTGGTCGCGCAGATGGCGCTCCAGAGCTCGCTCGGCGGCTGGGCGATCCACGCGCTCACCGTCATCCTGTTCCTGCTCGCGTGGACCTCGCTGCTGGGCAACTACTACTACGGCGAGTCCAACCTCCAGTTCCTGGACGCCGACGACCGGCACCTGAGCTACTTCCGCGCCGCCGTTCTGGCCTCCATCTTCATCGGCTGTGTGGCGCCGCTGACCGTGGTGTGGAACCTCGCGGACATCGCCATGGGCGTGATGGCCACCGTGAACCTGTTGGCCATCGCCCCGCTGTCGACGGTCGCCTTCCGCCTGTTGCGCGACTACAGCGGTCAGCTCCGCAACGGGCTGGACCCGCAGTTCACCCTGGCCAAGATGCCCGACCTGAGGAACGTGCACTGCTGGGGCGAGTCCGGCGGCCCGCTGCCGGAGGAGGTCGAGCTGGGGGAGGGCTCCGCGCCGAGCGACGCGGAGCCGCAGGAGGAGCCGGGCTCCGGTGGCGAGGGGTTGCATGGCCCGGACGGGGACCACGGGGACGACCGGTCCGACGGCGCGGGCTCCGAGGGGGACCGGGGCTGACACCCGGCGCCGAGGGACACCCGGACGTGGCCTGTTCCGGTGCTCGCCTGATACCGTTCGCCGGACCCTGTCCGGCGAACCGAGGTGGCCCCGTGCGATCCGACGACGACTCCCTACCGCTCTCCGACCTGCCGAGGTCCCGTCTGGGGGAGGAGGAGGTCGTCGACCGCGACATCCTCGCGGACCTCGTGCGGGACGCGATCGGCGTGCTGTCCGGGCTCAGGCACGAGGAACTGGCCAAGGAGGTCCCGGACCCGGCGGTGGTCGAGCGGATCACCGAACGCAAGCGGAGGTTCGCCGCGGCCCTGAGCTCCCGGGCCTTCGGCGCGTCCGCCGAAGCGGACCGGCTGCGGGACGAGTGCCTCGAGCTGATCCGCGGCGGGACTCCCTAGCGCTCCCGGGCCCGGGGAGCGCGGTGGTCGGGTCGGAGCCCCGGGACTCGCTCACGGCCGGCCGGATGCACAGGCCGACGAGGACCGGGACCCGGACAGCGGTCCACAGGATCGGATCGGGCGTACAAACGAAAATCGTTTTCGGTTACCATTCGGGGAGTCCCCAACCGAAACCCACGGAGCACCCCCGTGTCCGAACGGACCACACCGGAGCGCGACTCCGCGCCCGCCAGCTCGCTCGCAGACCCGGTCTCCCGCGACTGGCACGACCACGGCGACGAACTGCCCCCCGCCGACTGGGGGCGGCCGACCGGTCCGCGCCGCACCGGAACGGTGTGGCTGTTCGCCCTCCTCATCACCGCGATGGCCCTGGCGCACTCCTGGCTCACCGACGAGATGACCGGTCAGGCCTTCCTGGCCTGGGCGACCATCTTCACCGCCATCAGCTTCCAGGCCCTGCCCTTCCTGGTCTTCGGGGTGGCCCTGTCGGCCGCGCTCATCGCGTTCGTGCCCGCCTCGGCCTACCGGAGGTTCATCCCCGACCGGCCGGGCCGCGCGGTCCCCGTGGCCGGTGTGTCCGGGGCGCTGCTCCCCGGGTGCGAGTGCGCCTCGGTGCCCATCGCCGGGAGCCTCATCAAGCGCGGGGTCGCTCCGGCGGCCGCCCTCACGTTCCTGCTGGCCGCGCCGTCCATCAACCCCATCGTCATGATCGCCACGGCCGTGGCCTTCGCGGGGCAGCCTGAGATGGTGCTGGCCCGCTTCGTGGCCTCACTGCTGGCCTCGGTGGTCATCGGCTGGATCTGGGTGCGCTTCGGGAAGGCCGACTGGCTGCGCCTGCCCTCACGCACCCACGCCCCGGGGGCCTCCAAGTGGCAGGTCTTCCGCGAGTCGATGCTGCACGACATGATGCACGCGGGCGGCTACCTCGTCGTCGGCGCCCTCGCGGCCGCCACCCTCAACGTCATGGTGCCCCGCGAGTGGCTGCTCGCCGTGGCCGAGGCGCCGGTGATCTCGGTACTGGTGCTCGCCCTGCTCGCGATCCTGCTCTCCATCTGCTCGGAGGCCGACGCCTTCGTCGCGGTCAGCCTCACCGACTTCTCTCCCACCGCCAAGCTCGCCTTCATGGTCATCGGCCCGATCGTCGACCTCAAACTCATCGCGATGCAGGCCGGGGTGTTCGGCTGGCGGTTCGTCGCCCGCTTCGCCCCGATCTGTCTGGTGGTCGGGCTGCTCAGCACCTTCCTGATCGGAGCCGTCCTCCTGTGAACCGGATCGCCCAGGGCATCACGCTCGTCCTGCTCGGTGCCGCCGCGCTGACCAGCACGATCCCCACCAACCTGTACCTGAACTGGGTCAAGGCGGGCTTCGGCCCGTTCCTCATCGCCGCCGGTGTGGTGATGGTGCTCCTCGGAGTCCTGGTCGTCGCCGCGGAGCTACGGGGCGAGGTCCACGCCCTGGACGAGGAGGACGCGGTCCCCGAGGGCTCCGCCTCCACCGCGACCGCCGACGCCGACCCCGGGCGTTCGGAACTCGAGCACGCCGCGGCCGAGTACGGCAACGGCGGAGGGGACGGCCACGGGCACGACCACTCGGTGGCCCCCCGGGTGGCCTGGCTGCTTCTGCTCCCCGTGGTGGCGGTGTTCGTCGTGGCGCCCCCCGCGCTCGGTTCCTACACGGTGGAGACCACCGGGGCCTCGTCCGGTCCGCCGCCGCGCGACGAGCGCTCCGGATCGCGCTTCTCCGACGACCTCGGCCAGGCCGCACCCGGGGAGGTGGTCGCGCTCGACGTCCAGCAGTTCGTGATGCGCGCCTGGATCGACGAGGACCGGGAGCTGGCGGGGCGCGAGGTCGAGCTCACCGGGTTCGCCGTGCCCGCCCAGGACGGCGAGGGCTGGTACCTGGCCCGGCTCCAGATGGCGTGCTGCGCCGCCGACGCCGTGGTCAACAAGGTCCTGATCACCGACCACCCGGCACCGGAGGCCGACACCTGGTGGACGGTGCGCGGCACCTGGGTCGAGCCGGAGGGCGACCTGTACGACGTGTCCCAGCACGAGATCACGACCACCTGGGTCGAAGAGGTCACCCACCCGCCGGACCCCTACGAGTAGCCTCGTGCCGCCAGGCACCGCTCCGCGCGCGGCACCACGCGCGGAGCGGCGCGCGGCGAAGGGTACGAATCGGGATCTGGCGTGCGTTCGTGAGTTTCGGTCGCCACACCGGTGCTCATTCCTGGGTTTCCTATTGCGCTGAGTAACAATGGCTGTGTGGCAGAACCGCACGACCCGTCCTGGAGGCCCCGGCTCGCACTCCGTCCGCGCAGCATCCGAGCCAGGGTCACGCTCGGCGCCGCCGTCATTCTGGCCCTGGTCATCGGCCTTCTCCTGAGCGGCTCCGTCCTGCTGATCCGCGAGGTCACGCTCAGCGAGCTCCGGGACAGGGCGGCCGAGGGCGCTCGGCACGTGGCCGACCACATCATGACGGAGCGTTATGACGGCACGATTCCGGCCTCCGAACCCATCGTGCGGCTCCAGGTGGTCGACTGGGAGACCAACGAGGTCCTGGCCTCCAGCGAAGCGCTGCGCGGCCTGCCGCCCCTGAACGATCACGACCCCGCCCCCGACGACTTCCGCGTGGACGACACCACGTGCGAGGCCATCCCCGACGACGACACGGGCGACTGCTTCCAGGTGGTCGGCTACGTGGTCGACGGCTCCGTGTACGGCGACAACATCATGGTGCTCGCCGCCACCCGCGTACCGCTCATCCTCGGCGACAACGTCCTGGAGCTCGTGCTGCTCGGCGCCTCGGCGCTGATCGTCTTCGGCTCGGGGTTCGTCATCTGGTACGGGGTGGGGCGGGCCCTGCGGCCGGTTCGGCTCATCAGCGACGAGATGGAGCACATCTCCGTCAACGACCTGCACCGCAGGCTTCCCCTTCCCAACAGCGACGACGAGATCGCCCATCTGGCCCGTACCGCCAACTCCAGCCTGGACCGCCTGGAGGAGGCCATGACCCGGCAGCGCCGGTTCGTCTCCGACGCCTCCCACGAACTGCGCAACCCCATCGCGGGGATGCGCACCAAGCTGGAGGTCGAGCTCTCCGACCCCGACCCCGACCTGCGCGCCCGGGAACGGCTGCTCACCGGTCTGCTCTCCGACACCGAACGGCTGGAGAACATCGTCGCCGACCTGCTGGAGATGGCCCGGCTGGACACCGATGTCGAGAAGGAGCGCGAGCGTGTCGACCTCTCGGCCCTGGTACGCCAGGAGTTCTCCGGTCGCGGCAACCCGGCGCACGTCCACGTGCACGCCTCGGAACCGGTGTACGCGTACGTCAACCGGCTCCGCGTCGTCCGCGTTCTGACCAACCTGGTCGCCAACGCCGGACGCCACGCCAAGAGCCGGATCGACGTCATCGTGCAGCACCACCGGGGGGACGCCGTGGTCGAGGTCCACGACGACGGCTCCGGCATCCCGGTCAAGGACCGCGAACGCGTCTTCGAGCGCTTCGCCCGTCTGCCGGAGTCCAAGGAACGCGACCCCGGGGGCAGCGGTCTGGGGCTGGCCATCTCGCGTGAGATCGCGGCGGCCTACGGGGGTTCCCTGGTGGCGGGGCACAGCGACCTGCTCGGCGGCGCCCTGTTCACCCTGCGTATCCCCGACCGGCCGGAGGAGGGCCAGTGACAGCGAGCAAGCGACCGCCCGCAGAACGCGGGCCCGGGCCGGGCCAGCTCGCGACGGTCGAGGAGGTGCGGCGCCCCAACTACTTCCTGCTCGGCTTCGTGGGCGCGCTGGGGGTGCTCAGCGCCTGGCTGCTCGTCCAGGCCCTCGTCAGCGCCCGCGCGGTGTTCGTCTACATCCTGGTCGCGCTCTTCCTCGCCATCGGACTCAATCCCGTCATCGAGGCGCTGCGACGGCTGCGGCTGCCCCGCTGGGCGGCGATCCTCACGGTCTGCCTGGCCCTGGTGCTGTTCCTGACCGTGTTCGTCTGGGCGCTCGTGCCGCCACTGACCCAACAGGTCAGCAGCTTCGCCTCCTCCCTCCCCACGTCCCTGGACCAGCTCCAGCACTCGGCGTTCTTCCGCGGCCTGGACCAGCGCTACAACGTGATCGGACGGATCGAGAGCGCGCTCTCCGACGGCAGCTTCGGACAGCAGATCTTCGGCGGGCTGGTCGGGGTGGGACAGGTGGTGTTCAACTCGCTGTTCGCCACCTTCACCGTCCTCATCCTCACGCTCTTCTTCATGGCCTCGCTGCACGGCATCATGGACGTCTCCTACCGTTTCGTGCCCCGCTCCAGCCGGGCCGCGGTGCGCGAGATCGGGGACGAGATCGTCCAGCGCATCGGTGCGTTCATCGCCGGGCAGCTGCTGGTCGCCGCCCTCGGCGGCGTGGTGGCCTTCCTGTTCCTGTGGCTGACCGGATCGGCGTACGCGCTCACCCTGGCCCTGGTCGTGGCGGTGACCGCGCTCATCCCGCTGATCGGTACCACCATCGGTGCCCTGGTGGCCTCGCTGGCGGTGGCGATCGGCGACCCGTGGATGGGCCTGGTCACGCTGGCGTTCTTCCTCGTCTACCAGCAGATCGAGAGCTACGTCATCGCGCCCCGCGTGATGCGCCACGCGGTGGACGTGGTGCCCACGGTCAACATCACGGCGGCTCTGCTCGGCGGCGCCCTGATGGGCCTGGTCGGCGCGCTCATCGCCATCCCCACGGCGGCGGCGCTCACCCTGGTGCTGAAGAAGGTGGTCTTTCCCCGTCTGGAGGAGCGCTGAGCGACCCCCGGAGCGGACCTAGCCTGGGACGAATGAGGATCGGATGGGGTCGGGTGGGGCGCGTCGCCCTGCTCGCGGCATGGGCTGCCCTCCTGGCGTGGGCCGTCCTGCGCGGTCCGGACCTGGAGGCGGTCCGTGCGTGGACCGCCGACGCCGGGTTCTGGGGCGCCGCGGTGTACCTGGCCGCCTATGTCCTGGCCGTCCAGGCCCTGGTCCCGCGCCCCGCGTTGAACATCGCCGCGGGCGTGGTGTTCGGACTCGCGGCCGGGATGGTCCTGGCGCTCGCGGGAGGCGTGCTGGCCGCCGTCGTCCAGTTCGCCGTGGCCCGGTACGTGGCCGGTGACGCGCTCGCGCGGCGGCTCCCCGACGGCGTCCGTACCCGGTTGGAGGAGCTGGTGGGACGGCGCGCGCTCCTGGCGGTCGTGCAGCTGCGCCTCATCCCGGTGATCCCGTACCAGATGGTCAACTACGGATTCGGGCTGACCGGGCTGCGGGCCGCGCCGTTCGCGCTGGGAACCGCCCTGGGCTCCCTGCCCGCCACCGCGGCGATGGTGGTGGTCGGTACGGGCGGGGCCGACCTGGGTCTGCCGGTCGCGGTGGCCACCGGCGCGGCCGCCGCCCTCCTCGCGCTGGTCTGGTGGGCGCGGTCGCGTCGCCGCCGTGTCCGTGGAGACGAGGAGCGGGCGCGGGCCTGATCCGGTACGGCCCGCGCCCGCGCCGTGCTCACTGGAACAGGGGCACCTCGTCGGGGTCCGGGCGGTCCAACTCGAAGGGGAGGATCTCTCCGCCGTCGCTGTCGGTGACCCGGGGCTCCTGGAGGATCTCGGGCTCTTCGCCGGCGTGGTTCTGGACGACCATCACCCCGGAGTAGCCGCTGTGGTCGTTCTCCGTGGCCGCGAACGGCACCAGTCCGGGCCCGGTCCACTCGCGGGAGTTCAACGTCTCCAGCAGTCGTTCACGGTCCAGATCCGGTCCGACCTCCATCAGGAGCTGGGCGAAGAGGGTCGCCTGGACCATGCCGTACACGGTGGTGTCGGTGAAGGGGGCGCCGTCGTTGTACTGCTCGTGGATCTCCCGGTAGAAGGCGGTCCACGGGTCGTCGGTCTGGGCCGCCATCGGGAGGAAGGCGGTGATGACGAGCCCGTCGGTGAGGGTCTCCGGGGGGATGTCCTCGGCGGGGGTGCCCTTGGCGTACTCGCCGATGAGCTGGTCGACGATGGCCACGTCGCCGCCGAAGCTGGGCGCCACCCACTGGGGTTGGTAGCCGATCGCCTCGGCCTCCAGGATCGCCAGGCCGAGGAAGGCCGGGATGCAGTAGCAGACCGCCACGTCGGCGCCGGACGCCTTGAGCTCGGCGACCTGGCCGCCGAGTTCGGGCACACCGGGGTCGTAGGACTCCCAGGCGACGATGTCGTCGACCAGGTACTGCTCGATCCCCGCGTGGGAGGCCGGTCCCACGTCGTCGTTCTGGTAGAGCAGGCCGACGTCGTCACCGGGGTAGTTCTCGGCGATGTAGGCGCCCTGGACCTTGGCCTCCTTGGAGTAGTCCACCTGGAAGCCGTAGCTGTAGGGGTACTCCTCGGGCTGGTCCCAGGCCAGGGCGCCGGACGAGACGAAGAGGTCGGGGACGCCCTCGTCGTTGAGCTCCTCCAGGACCGACTCGTGGGTGGGGGTGCCCAGCCCGCCGAGCAGGGCGAAGATCTCGTCGTCGTCGATGAGGGAGCGCGTGACCTCCATGGTCCGTGCGGGGTCGAATCCGTCGTCCTCGACCCGGTAGTCGATCGTCCGGCCGTGGATGCCGCCGTTGTCGTTGACGTAGTCGAAGACGGCGCTCGCTCCGGCGGAGACGTGCACGAACCCCGGGGAGGCCGGTCCGGTCAGCGGTTGGTGGGTCCCGATGACGACGCTGTCGTCGGTGACCCCCGTGGTGGTGCCGCCGGGGGCGGTGTCCTCGTCGGCCGTCTCGGTGCCGGAGCAGGAGGCGGCGAGGACCGCGACGGCCAGTGCCGCGGCGGCTGTTCCCAGTGTGCGCATGGTGGATTCCTGAACTCGTTGTGCCTTCGCAACGGGGGGCCTGACGGCCCGTGGGGGAAAGCGGCTTCGTGCTCGGGAGAGGGAGAGTGAGGCGGCGTCGCCTACTCGCCAGTACGTTACCGGCTGGTAAACATCATACGAACGGGCCCGGTGCCTGCAACCGCGGGTAACCCCCACGGCTGACCGGCCGGTCGCGCGAACGCCTTCGACGGTCCCTCCGGAAAAGAGGCGGCCGAACCACGGAATATAACGCCGTTACCGCATAAACGCGCGCGCTTCGCAAAAACGGAGAAGAAAGCGAACGTGCGCCGATTCATGCTGGAGCGCGCGAAGAGAAGACATTCCAGTTGTCCCCACGGACCGGAGGTGCCCCATGGGCGGCGAACGGATCGCGATCGTGGGCATCGGCCTCTGTTACGCGGACGCCGACACGCCCGAACAGCTGTGGGAGAACGTGTTGGCGGGCCGTCGGGCCTTCCGCGCGCTCCCCGCCGAACGCCTGAGCCTGGACGACTACTGGTCGCCCGACCCGGACGCGCGCGACCGTTTCTATTCCGACCGGGCCGCCCTCCTGCGGGATTTCGCTTTCGACCGGAGGAAACACCGGATCGCCGGAAGCACGTTCCGTTCGACGGACATGACGCACTGGCTCGCCCTCGAAACGGCCGCCCGCGCCCTGGCCGACGCCGGCCACCCCGGAGGTGAGGGCCTGCCCCGAGCCACCACCGGAGTGGTCCTGGGCAACAGCCTCACGGGGGAGTTCTCGCGCGCCAACGCCCTGCGCCTGCGCTGGCCCTACGTCCGCCGCACCGTCGCCGCCGCCCTGCGCGAACGGGGCTGGGCGGCCGAGGAGACGGCCGACCTCCTCACCGAACTGGAGACCTCGTACAAGAGGCCCTTCCCGGAGGTGGACGAGGACACCCTCGCCGGAGGGCTCTCCAACACCATCGCCGGACGGCTGTGCAACCACTTCGACCTGCGCGGCGGCGGATACACCGTCGACGGAGCCTGCTCCTCCTCCCTGTTGTCGGTCGCCACCGCCGCACGGGCCCTCAACGACGGCGACCTGGACGTGGTCCTGGCCGGAGGAGTCGACCTGTCCGTCGACCCCTTCGAACTGGTCGGCTTCGCCCGTACCGGCGCCCTGGCCACCGGGGAGATGCGCGTCTACGACCGCGCCTCCAACGGCTTCTGGCCCGGGGAGGGAGCGGGCGCCGTCGTACTGATGCGCGAGCAGGACGCCCTCTCACGGGGAGCGCGCGTCTACGCGCTGGTCACGGGGTGGGGCGTCTCCTCCGACGGCCGCGGCAGCATGACCAGGCCGGAGGAGTCCGGCCACGGCCTCGCGATCGCCCGCGCCTACCGCAGGGCCGGATACGGGGCCGACACCGTCGGCTACTTCGAGGGGCACGGGACCGGGACCGCCCTGGGCGACGCCACCGAGATCGCCGCGCTGTCCCGCGCCCGCGGACCCCGGCCCTCGCGTCCGGCCGCGCTCGGCAGCGTCAAGGCCAACATCGGCCACACCAAGGCCGCGGCCGGGGTGGCCGGGCTGATCAAGGCCGCCCTGGCCGTCCACCACGGCACCCTCCCTCCGGGCACCGCGCACCACGACCCCCACCCGCTGCTCACGGGGGAGTCACCCGCCCTGCGCGTCCCCGACCGCGCCGAACCCTGGCCGACCGAGCACCTCGTCCGGGCCGGAGTCTCGGCCATGGGCTTCGGCGGGATCAACACCCACGTCGCGCTGGAGGCCGCCCCGGGGCACGCCACCGGCCCCGACGCCCGGGCCCGCGCGGTGGTCGCCGGACGCCAGGACGCCGAGCTCCTGCTGCTGGACGCGGACTCCCGCGAGGACCTGAGAGCGGAGCTGGACCGCCTGGCCGACCTGCTGCCCCGGCTGTCCTACGCCGAACTCACGGACCTGGCCGCCGAGCTCGCCGCCCGTCTGGACGGACGGCCCGTGCGCTGCGCGCTGGTCGCCGCCGACCCGCGGGCCGCGGCGCGCGCGGTCACGGCCCTCACCGCCCGTCTGGACGAGGGCGCCACCGAGGCGATCGCCCCGGCCGCCGGGTACTTCGTCGCCCGCCGTACGCGGGCGCCCCGTGTCACCCTGCTCTTCCCCGGCCAGGGGTCGGGACACGGGGGCCGTGGCGCGGTACGCCGCCGCTTCCCCCGCGCCGAACGGGTCCTGTCGCGCGCGGACCTGCCCGAGGGCGCTGACCCGGCCGCCACCCGGACGGCCCAGCCCCGGATCGTCGCGGGCTCCCTCGCGGCGCTGGCGGTGCTCGGCGAGCTCGGGGTGTCGGGCGCCGCCGCGGTGGGGCACAGCCTCGGCGAGCTCACCGCGTTGCACTGGGCCGGGGCCATGGACGCCGAACAGCTCCTGACCCTGGCCGAGGGGCGCGGGCGCGCCATGGCGGACACGGGGTCCGGTGACGGTGCCATGGCCGGGCTGGCGGCCGGACCCGACCGCGTCGCTCGCCTCCTCGGGGAACTGGCGGGCGGCCCCGGGCCGGAGGTGGTCGTGGCGGGGCACAACGGCCCGGACCAGACGGTCGTCTCCGGCCCGGTCGCCGGGGTCGAACGCGTCCGTGCCCTGGCGCGGGAGCGCGGACTCACCTCGACCCGGATCAACGTCTCCCACGCCTTCCACTCACCCCTGGTCGCCCCTGCCGCCGCCGAGCTGGACCGCCTCCTGGCGGAGCTGCCCTTCGCCCCCCTGGAGGGCCGGGTGGTCTCCACCGTCACCGGTACCGACCTCGCGTCCGACACGCCCCTGCGCCCCCTGCTGCGCGACCAGGTGGTGCGGCCCGTGCTCTTCCACGAGGCGCTGACCCGCGTGGCGGACCGGACCGACCTCTTCCTCGAGGTCGGGCCCGGCCGGGTCCTGTCCGACCTCGCCGCGCGCGCGGCCGCCGACACCCCGGTGCTGGCGACCGACACCGACGCGCCCTCCCTGCGTCCGCTCCTGTGCGCGGTGGGCGCCGCGTTCGCCCTGGGAGCGCCGGTGGACACCGAGCGCCTCTTCCGGGGCCGCCTCACCCGGGCCCTGCCCGGGACGTTCACCTTCCTCGCCAACCCCTGTGAGTCCGCGCCCGTCCTCCCCGAGGACGGGGCGCGGGCCGTCGAGACCGTCTCCGCGCACCGCGCGGGGACCGAGACCGCTCCGGTTCCCACCGAACGACCCGTCCCGCCCGACGGGGGGACCGACACCCTCCAGCTCCTGCGGGCACTCGTGGCGGGCCGGGTCGAACTCCCGTTGGAGACCGTCACCGAGCACACCCGGCCCCTCGACGAACTGCACCTGAGCTCCATCACCGTCGGCCAGATCGTCAACGAGGCCACGAGGGCCCTGGGCCTGCCGCCCCTGGAGGCGACCAGCGGCCACGCCACCTCCAGCCTCGCCGACCTCGCCGCCATGATCGACGGCCTCGCCGACACCGCCGGACCGGGGGCCGTGCCTGAGGGGGAGCCCGCCGGGATCGGTTCCTGGGTGAGGTCGTTCCGGGTCGACCACCGACCGGCGCCGCTCCCGGCCGCCACCGCGCCCCCGACCGGCGCCGACCCCGGCACGTGGTCCGTACACGCGCCACCGAGCCATCCTCTGGCCGAGCCCCTGCGTGCCGCCCTGGCGGCCGCGGGGATCGGTGACGGCGTCCTGCTCGTCCCCCAGGGCGAGGAGGCCGGGCCCGCTCTCGCCGCCGCCCAGGAGGCCGAGCGGCGCGGCGTGCGACTCGTCGTCGTCCAGGACGGCCCGCGCGCGTCCGGGATCGCCCGCACCCTGCACCTGGAGGCCCCCCACGTACCGGTGACCGTTGTGGAGACACCCGACACCGCCCCGACCGACCCGGAGGCGGCCCGGGTCCTGACCGGCGCCGTGGTCGCCGAGGCCGCCGCCACCACCGCCTACACCGAGGCCCGCCGCGACGACGACGGGAACCGTACGGTTCCGGTCCTGACCCCCCTGCCGGTCCGCGACGACGACGCGTCCGTCCCGGCCCTCGGCCCTGACGACGTCCTGCTGGTCACCGGAGGCGGCAAGGGCATCACGGCCGAGTGCGCCAGGGCGCTGGCCGACGCACACGGCGCGGCTCTCCTCCTCCTCGGCCGCGCCGACCCCGCCGCCGACCCGGAACTGGCGGCCAACCTGGAACGCCTCACCGCCGCCGGGGTTCGCCACCGGTACGAACGGGCCGACGTCACCCGTCCCGAGCAGGTCGAGGCGGCCGTCGAGCGATCCGCCGCGCTGGGTCCGGTCACCGCCGTCCTCCACGGCGCCGGACGCAACGAACCCGCCCCGCTCGCCTCGCTCACCCCCGACGCCGTGCGCGCCGCGCTCGCGCCCAAGACCGACGGGCTGCGGGCGGTCCTGGCGGCGGTCGACCCCGCCCGGCTCCGGCTCCTGGTCACCTTCGGAAGCGTGATCGGCCGCGCCGGACTGCGCGGCGAGGCCCACTACGCCCTGGCCAACGACCGCATGAGCGCCCTGACCGCCGACCACGGGCGCCGTCACCCGCACACCCGCGTCCTGGCCGTGGAGTGGTCGGTGTGGTCCGGCGCGGGCATGGGCGAGCGGATGGGCGTGGTCGAGGCCCTGGCCCGTGAGGGCATCACCCCCGTCTCCGTGGACGAGGGCGTACGGGAGCTGCACCGGCTCCTCGCCCGCACCGACACCGGTCCCGTCGTGGTCGTCAGCGGCCGCACCGGGCCCTCACCCACCCTGCGCCGTCCGGCGGAGTTGCCCCTCGGACGCTTCGTCGACCGCGCGCCGGTGCACTACCCGGGGGTCGAGCTGGTCACCGAGGCCGAGCTGTCGGCCGCCACCGACCCCTACCTGGCCGACCACATGCTGGACGGCGACTCCCTCCTGCCCGCCGTCCTGGGCATGGAGGCGATGGCCCAGACGGCCGCCGCGCTCAGCGGCCGCACCGGGGTCCCCCTGATGGAGGACGCCGAGTTCCTGCGCCCCGTCACCGTCCCGGCCGCCGGAACCACCACCGTCCGGGTCGCCGCGCTGCTGCGCGACTCTGACACGGTCGACGTCGCGGTGCGCAGTGAGGAGACCGGGTACGCCACCGACCACTTCCGGGCGGTGCTGCGCTGGCCCGCGCCGGACGCGGCTGAGGGGCCGACCGGGTCGGCCCCGCGCCCCGGGCCGCGCCCGCCCGTGGCCCTGGACCCCGCCGCCGACCTCTACGGAGGCCTGCTCTTCCAGGGCAAGCTGTTCCAGCGGCTCCGCGCCTACCAGAGGGTGAGCGCCCGTCACACGGTGGCGGAGGTCGAGGCGCACGCCCCCGGGACGGCCTCCTGGTTCGCCCCCTACCTGCCCCAGGAACTCGTGCTGGCCGACCCCGGCGCGCGCGACGCCGTCATGCACGCCCTCCAGACCGGGGTGCCTGACGCCGTCCTCCTCCCCGAACGCGTGGACCGCCTCCGCCCGGCCGACCCCGGCCGTTCGCACGGCGGCCCCCTGGTCGTGGACGCCCGGGAGCGCGCCCGCGAGGGCGACTCCCACGTCTACGACGTGGACGTGCGCGACGCCGACGGCGCCCTGGTCGAGCGCTGGGAGGGACTGCGGTTGCGGGCGGTCCGCGCACGCGGAGGCGCTGGCCCCTGGCACCCCGTGCTCCTGGGCCCCCACCTGGAACGTTCCCTGGAACGGGTGCTGGGGCCGGGTATCGCGGTCGCCGTGGACCCCGCTCCGGCCCCGTCCGCCGAAGTCGGCCCCGAGAGCGCCGCCGAGCGGCGCGCGCGGTCCGAGCTCGCCGTGCGGCGACTGCTGGACCGGCCCGCCGCGCTCCGGTACCGGGAGGACGGGCGCCCCGAGACCGACGGCGCCCACGTCTCGATCTCCCACGGAGCCGGGGTCACGCTGGCCGTCTCGGGCGGGCGCCCGCTCGGATGCGACGTGGAGCGCGCCGTCGCGCGTTCGCGGGCCGAGTGGGCCGACCTGCTGGGCCCCGACGCCCTGGCCGTCGCGGACCTGCTGGCCGAGGAGGCGGGAGAGGACCTCTCGGTGGCCGCGACCAGGGCGTGGAGCGCCCTGGAGTGCCTGCGCAAGACGGGCACCGCGACCCGGGGGCTCACACTGGAACGCCCTCACCCCGACGGCTGGGCCGTCCTGTCCTGCGGGCCGGTCCGGATCGCCACCTGGTCCACCCGTCTGTCGGACGAGGAGGCCCCCGTGGTCGTCGCGGTGTCGGACCGCGCGCCCCACTCGACCGACCCCACACGAGAGGAACCGCACGCGTGAACGACCACCGCGGCTACTACGAGATGCGGCACGTCGTCGGCCTGGAGGAGACCAACCTGGTCGGCAACGTCTACTACGCCCACTACCTGCGCTGGCAGGGGCGGTGCCGGGAGATGTTCCTCCGGGAGCGCGCCCCCGGCGTCCTGGACGACCTGCGCGCGGACCTGAAGCTGTTCACGCTCAGGGTGGACTGCGACTTCGTGGCCGAGACCACCGCCTTCGACGCGCTCGCCGTACGGATGCGCCTGGAGGAGCTGACCCAGACACAGATCGCCTTCTCCTTCGACTACGTGCGCCTGGACGAGGGCGGCGAGTCGCTGGTGGCACGGGGCGGCCAGAGGGTGGCGTGCATGCGCGGCCCCAACACCGCCACCGTCCCCGCCCGGGTCCCCGAGGAACTGCGGCGCGCGCTCGCGCCCTTCGCCTCGGCGTCCGCGTCCGCGGTGGGCGCCTGATGGGCGGCCTGCGCGGCGTCATGTCCCGCTTCGCCACCGGCGTCACGGTCCTCACCTGCGGCGGTGACGCCCCGCACGGGATGACCGCGAACGCCTTCACGTCGGTCTCGCTCGACCCCCCGCTGGTGCTGTGCTGCGTCGCGCTCGACGCCCGCCTGTACGGGGCGGTGTCCGGCACGGGGTCCTTCGGGGTGTCCCTGTTGGGAGCGGGGCAGGACGGGGCCGCCCGCCACTTCGCGGACGGGTCGCGACCCGACGGGGCGGCCCAGTTCGACGGGTTCGACTGGGCGCCCGGTCCCCGGACCGGGGCGCCGCTGCTGACCGGATCACTGGGCTGGCTGGAGTGCGAGGTGGAGCGGCACTACCCGGGCGGTGACCACGCGATCCTGCTGGGCCGGGTGGTCACCGCGCTCCCCGGCACCGGGACGGAGGCGCTGCTCTTCGTTCACGGGGAGTTGTGCGCCACGTCCTCACGGGGAGTCCGGGACACCGCCGGGGAGAAGACCGACCGGAACGTCTCGCCCGAGGCGGTGACCGACCGGGAGGCCGCGCCGGGGAGGTCCCCGGCACCCACCATCAGCGCGCACAACTGGGTCTCGAAGCACAGGTCCGCGTCGTAGGGTTCGACGAGGTAGGCGCCCAGCTCCAGGGAGGCCAGACCGTGCACGGCGCTCCACATGTGGTGCGCGACCACCGCGCTGTCGGCCTCCCGGAACCGGCCCGCCGCCACGCAGCGGCCCACGCACTCGATCACTCCCACCATCGTGTACCGGCCGTGCTGGCGGTCCTCCTCGGACAGGCTGAACCCGCCCAGGGAGGCCGCGCCGAACATCACCGCGTACAGGTGGGGGTTGGCCCGGGCGTTGAGACGGTAGGCCCGTCCGAACAGGGCGAGGTCGGCCACCGGGTCCGGGGTGGGCGCCACCCGGGCGAAGTACGCGTGGAGGCGGGCGAACCCCTCGTGGACCATGGCGCACACCAGACCGGGCATGCCGTCGAAGTGCGTGTACACGGCCATGGTCGAGCACCCCGCCTCGCGGGCCACCCGCCGCGTCGTCAGCGCCCCCGGGCCCTCGGCGGACAGGATCAGTGCGGCCGCCCTGATCAGGGCGGGGCGCACCCGGGGGTCCACCCGCCGGGGGCTCACCGGGTCAGCCGTTCCGCCAACCGCGCGCGCCAGGTCTCGTAGGCGGGCGCCCCGGCCTCGGCGTCCTCCTCCCGGGTGCGGGTCAGCCGGGCCAGCGCGGCCGCCTCCTCGGGGGTCCTGCCGCACAGGGCGGCGGTGGCCACCCCCACGTGCGGTACCACCAGGCCGGCGCGGACCCTGGCCTCGGCGGCGAAGGCACTGCCCTGGGCGAGCCAGCGCCGGTGCTCCCCGGCGCGCTCGCGCAGGGACGCCAGCCCCTCCGCGCCGCCGCCCGCGTAGGTCGCCGCCAGCCCCACGCCTCCGTAGAGGTCGCCCCGGCGGTCGGCGGGGTAGGACTCGACCAGGTCGGCCGCGCGGCCGGCGTCCGCGCAGGCCACGAACCACAGGGCCCGGCCGATCCCCTGGTCCGCGGCGCGGGACGCGTACCCCGGGTCGCCGCTCCAACGGGCGGGGCGGGGGTCGACGCGGTGTCGCGCCACGAACCGGCCGGTGCGGAAGTAGGCCTGGTGGAACCCGTAGCCGTCGAGCACCAGCCAGCGCAGCACGGGGTCGAAGGCGCGGGGTTCGGGCCACAGCGGCCGGGGCAGGCGGGCCATGGCCCAGCCCGCCCCCACGTAGCCCATGTACACGTGCGGGGCCCCGGCCCCGGCGAGGAAGTCCCGCAGACGCGCGCCGCGCCGGGTCAGGGCGTCCAGAACGGTGAGCCCCATGGCCGCTCCCTCGTACGCGAACCCCCGGTAGCGCTCCGGGACCTCCTCCAGCAGCGGGCCGACCCGGACGGGGGAGGCGGTCTCCACGGCGTGCCCGTACCCGGTGAGGAAGGACGATCCGACGGTCTCGATCATGTGGCGCTCGGTCGGACGTCCCGGGTGGAAGCCGCGCGTGCTGACCAGGGTCTGCGCCGTGTTCGGGGTGAGGACGCGGCGGCGGAGCGCCCGGACCGAGGGGTTCACGTGCGGCTCCCGGTGAGTGAGGGGTCGGCGGCGGGGCGGTGCGCCCGCAGGGCGGGCTCGGGCCCTCGCCCCACCGGCGGGGGAGGGGTGCGCAGGGTGACGGCGATGGGGGCGTCGGTGCTGGTCAGGCGGCGCATCGTGAACCGGGTCCTGGTGTCGGTGCGGGGGTGCACGGTGACCCGTCCCACGGGCGCGCCCACGAGGACGTCGGCGCCGTCGGCGGAGGTGCCCGGGGGCATCGCCAGGGCCATCACCGTCCATGGTCCGGCGGGGACCGAAGGGAAGGTGAACCGGGTGCTCGACGTGGCGGGCAGGGCCAGGTGGGCGACGGGCGCCCGCTGGGGGATGGGTTCGCGGTAGAGGCCGATCACCAGGTTCGTTCCGGGCCGGTGGCGGGGCAGGTCCACGACGCCGCTGAGCGTCCCGGTGGGGCCGGTGGCCGTCCGGGGCCCTCCGCTCGGGGCGGTCGGCCGGTTGAGTTCCTGGAGCGAGGGCATGCGGCTGAATCCGCCGGAGGCGGCGACCAGGGCGCGTTCGACCTCCGGCCGCCGGTACTGGCGGGGGGTCATGCCCGTGGCACGGCTGAACCGACTGGTGAAGGTGCCCACGCTGTTGTACCCCACGCTGTGGACGATGTCACAGACGGTCATGCGCGAGGCGACGAGGAGCCTCTTGGCCTCGAACATGCGCACCGCCGACAGGTACCGTCCCGGCGGTACCCCGATCTCCTGGGAGAAGACTCGGGACAGGTGGAAGGGGCTGACGAAAACCTCCGCCGCGATGTCGTTCAGGGTGATGGGTTCCGAATAGCGCCTGTGGATCACCAAAACTGCCTCACGGACTGATTCACGCAATGCTACTCCTCGTGATGCCAGGGGAATCCGGTTTCAGGGTGCACAGGGTGGTCGGCGCGTTCGTTAAGGACTGGACCCGTCGCTCAATCTTGACTATCCAGGACGGAACGGACATCTCCCGTATTGCTCTTTATGCGGCTCGGAGGATGAAAGAACTTTCTGGAAGTTGTGGAAGTCCGGGTCGGAGGCGGTAAAGGGGGCCCGACTCCCGAAGTCTGTGATCGATCGCTTACTCTGCGGGTTTTCTGTGATCGAACTCCCTGGGCTGTGGCCGGTTTCGGCTCATGGGTCCCTTGAGGGCCGCCAGTGCTCAGAAATCACACGAAGGAACGCGGTTTCGCTTCGGGTGCCGAGCGTTATGCATTCTCGCGGAGGGTGAGGAGGGGGTTGCATTTCCGCAGTTGGCCGAAAAGTTGCCCGGGTGGTGTTGTTAATCTCCATTGTCTGTGTTATCGAGCTTCGGCGCAATGTATGAGAAGGGCTGGAGGTCCGTCCTCTCCTATCTTGGGACACATAATCCACGGTGCCGATTAACCCCGCTTAAGGAGAGATCAGATGGCGATCGACCTGGCGCACAAACAACCGCCACCGAACCCCGAGGACGCCGGTGCGCGCGCGGCGCTGGCCGGTCAGCCCCCGCTGACCGAACTGGCCACGGAACAGCGAGACGCGCTCAACTTCTCCTACCGCACGACGCTGAGCATGGACCCGCGCCTGGTCGCCGGCGACCCGGCCGCCTGGCAGAGCGACTTCGGGTACGCGCTCAACAAGGCCGCCGTGCGCCTGGACACCAGGACCGACGAGGAACTGGCCCGCGACGCCCTGAACCACCCCGACCCGGTCGCTCGGGAACAGGCCGTCTTCGAGTACGCCGACCGTGACCCGGCCGACGTCTTCGAGGTCCTCGAACAGGTGGTCCGCACCGAGAAGGACCGCGAGATCCGGTGGGACACCCTCTGGGCCATCGAGAAGCTCGGCGGACCCCACGCCATGAGCACCCTGTCCCGCTTCCTCGACGACCCCGACCCCGAGATCGCCGAGTGGTCCAAGCTCTTCCTCAGCGAACTCCAGACCGGTGACCCCGCCTTCGACTCCCGCCAGGCGGTCTTCACCGAGGGGCGCACCTTCGACGAGACCATCTACCTGCTGATCCACTGCGACCTCTACGTCCGGCTGGACGACACCAACCGGCACTGGGGAAAGCTCTCCCTCGGTCCGCGCGGCCTGGCCCGCGTCTACGGCCAGGCCCACGCCTGCCCCAACGTCGCCACGCGCGAACGCCAGCTCCTCATGGCCAAGACGATCGACGGCCTGTACGAGGACGGCACCCGCCACATGGACAACTACCTGTTCCGCGGGTTCACCGACCGCACCCGCGCGGACCGGGGCAACTTCTACTTCGAGTCGCACGTGCCGCGCACGTTCTACAAGTCCGGCCGCGCGGCCGACCCCAGCCAGGGCACCCGGCAGACCGACATCGGCTTCGCGCGCTTTGGCACCTGGTTCCTGGACCCCGACATCAAGGTGCGCGGCGAGTCCGCCATCCGCTACGTGCGCGGCCGCTTCCAGGGCTGGGGCTACACCGACGTCGCGAACATGGTGGACAAGGGCATCACCGAGATCCTCGCCCCGGGCAACGGCATCCTGTCGACCCTGCACGACCCCGAGGTCGGTCCGATGACCAACGTCTTCATCCTCGGCACCTTCAAGGGCAAGCTCAACGACTGGGACGGCGACGGCAAGATCGACCTCAACTCCCGCGACGTGTACAGCACCGTCGACGGTGAGCTCGACAGCGACCAGGACGGCATCCCCGACGAGCCCGGCCGCACCTGCTCGGACCACCGCCCCGGCCGCGTCTGAGGCACCCCCCCAGGGTCCCCACCCCCCGAGCCCCCTCACGTGAAAGGCAAGAAAGCCATGTCCGAAAAGAAGACCCTGCTCGGCCGTCCCGTGGACACCGACGGAGTGCCGAACCTGTACGAGGGCTCGCCCGTCGTCAAGTGGAAGGCCCCCGAACCCGGCATCGACAACCTCGGGCTGCACTCCTGGGACACCTTCGCGATCCCCGGCGTCGGCGAGTTCGACGTCGAGTTCGACGGCTGGGTCCGCGTGGTGCGCTCCCCGGCCACGGACGAGGAGTGGTCCGGCGCCGAGGTCTACACGAACCTCATCGAGATGCACATGACCGGCGCGTCCGAGGAGCTGGGCACCATCACGGTGACCCTGAACCCCGAGTACCTCTCCGCCGGGCAGATCCGCACCCCCTTCGACCCCTACGCGGGCGAGGGCCCCTCGGCCAAGGCCTGTCGGATGGCGGTCGGCTGCATGTTCGACATCCCCAAGCTCGGCACCCGCCTGTTCAACCGGGAGCCGGTCATCCTCACCATCGACGACGTGCGCTCCATTCCCCCGGCGGGCGCGCCCGGCAAGGGCCAGATCTACCGGATGCTCCCCCTCTACGACGTCCGGACCCCCTGGGACCAGCCGCTGGCCTACCTGACCAGTCTGAAGTTCAACATGGGCGGCTACCTGCCGCCCGAGCGCTTCGCCTGACCCCCGTCCGCGGGCGGACCGGCCCCCGCCGGTCCGCCCGCAGACGCGTGTCCGCCGCCCCCCACCGAACGGAGACACCGCCCATGTCCGTGGAGCCCGCGCCCGACCGGACCGCCGACCCCCGGCCGCCCCTGGACCACGGTCCCCCCGACGGCCCTCCCTTTCCGCACGAGGTCCTCGACTTCCCGCCCCTGGGGTCCAGCGGGGCCCACCCCGTCTCACAGCAGCGGTGGGAGGAACTGGTCAGCGACGTCCACGTGCGCGGCCACAGCCTCGACGACGTCTGGCGGACCCTCACCGACCCCTACGCCGTCGCCCAGTGGCTGGCCGACGCCGACGAGTTCTGGGCCGCGCCCGGCCGGGAGAGCACCCTGGACTTCGAGGACGGCGAGTTCTTCTGGTGCCGCACCACCGTCACCGAACCCCCTGACGAGGGGAGCGCCCTCCTGGAGTACCTGTGGCGCTGGGTCGGAGTGGGCCCGGCGACCACCGTCCGTTGGGAGCTCACCCGACTGCCCGGGGACGTGGTGCGCGTGCGCGTCGTGGAACGCGCCACCAACCCTCCCTCGGACTGGCGGTCCTGGAACGGGATGGGCTGGCCGGGCATCCTGGACCAGCTCGCCGAACACCTGCGCACCGGTCGGCGTCAGCGCTGGACGTGGCGGCGGATGGGCCCCTACGTGCAGACCGAGCTTCCGGTCAGCACCTTCGAGGCCTGGTCGGCGCTGACGAGCGTGCCCGCCCTCCAGTTCTGGCTCGGCCGCAGCTCGGGGACGCTCGACCGGGGCGGCGAGGTCGAGTTCACCCTGGGGGACGCCAGCGGCGTCGCGCGGATCACGGTGGTCGAGCACGTCGAGGCCAACCAGAGCTTCCCCTCCTTCCAGCCGCGCCTGGAGTTCGAGCTCGGCCGCCCGGGGTGGCCCGGGCCCCTCTCCTGCCACCTGTGGATCGAACCGGCCGGGCTGGGCCGCAGCGTCCTCCAGGTGTTCCACTCCGGCTGGGAGCGGTTCGGGTCGCCCGACCGCGCCCCCGTGGACCGCGCACTACTCGTCACCTTCTGGACCTCCGCCTTCCAACGACTGGCCATGCTGCTGGGCGGCGGTCCCGGGGCCCCGAGGGACGGGGGCCCGGCGACGGGCGGTCCCGAGGGGCCGGGGCCGCACGCGTGGAGCCGTTGAGCCCCCGGGTGGGCCGGGCCGTGCTCGCCCGCCGCCTGTGCGCCGTCGCCCTGGTCGGGGCCGGTACGGCGGCGGCCGCCCTGGCCGGGGCCGGGATCGGTCTGGTCCTCGGCGGGCGCCCGGGCGCCCGCCGGGGGCTGGCCCGCGCGGTGACCGGCGGTCTCCAGGCGCTGGGCCCCACCGCCGCGAAGGCGGGGCAGCTGGTCGGAGCCCGGCGCGACATGATCGGCCCCGAGTGGGCCGACGCCCTCTCGGTGCTGCACGACCGGTCCCGCCCCATGTCGCGTCGGAGCCGTGAGCGGGCCCTGGCCCGGGCCAGGGCCGAAGTGCCCGCACTCGCCGAGGTCGAGGTCACCGACGTCCTGCTCGGGTCGGGCACGGTCGGCTGCGTCTACCTGGGCCGCCACGGCGCTGACGAGGTGGCGGTGAAGTTGCGCAGACCGGGGGTCGACCGGGTGATGGCCGCCGACCTGCGGCTGCTGCGCGGCGCCGCCGCGCTCGCGGTCCGCCTCGACGGCACCGGCGGACGTCCCCTGGCCGACCTGGTCGACCACGTCAGCGCCGCGATCCTCGCCCAGACCGACTACACCGCCGAGGCCGACCACCACCGCACCCTGGAAGGGCACCTGGCCGGGATGCCCGGCGTGCTGATCCCCGGACTGCGCCCCCGGCTGTGCGGTCCGAGCGTGCTGGTCACCGACTACGTGCCCGGACTGGGGGAGGCGCCGCCCGGCGGTTTCTCCGCCACGGCGCAGGCGGTCGCCGCGCGCCGGGCCCTGCGCGCGGTGCGGCGGATGGTCTTCGAGGACGGGTTCGTCCACTGCGACCTGCACCCGGGCAACCTCTACGTGCACGGCAACGGCGCGGTGGTGCTGCTGGACGCCGGGTACGCGGTGCGGGTCCGCGAAGCCACCCGTGCGCACCTGGACCGGTTCTTCCGGGCGGTGGCGCTCGGTGACGGGCGCACCTGCGGCGAGATCATGGTGGAGACGGCCCTGGAACCCGTGGACGACGCGCGCCGGGAGGCCTTCGTCTCGGACATGGCGGCGCACGTGGCCGCGCACAGCGGGGACGGCACCGTGTTCACGATGGCCGAGTTCGGCAACGGGGTCTTCGAGCTCCAGACGCGTCACGGCGTGCACTCCCGCGCGGAGTTCGTGTTCCCGCTGTCGGCCCTGCTGGTGGTGGAGGGGACCCTGCGCGACCTCATGCCCACGGTGGAGATCCAGAACGGGTTCTGAGACCGGGCCCCGCGCCCCGGTCGCAGTCGCGGGCCGCGCCTGCGGGGCCCGCGGCTCAGCGGCGGGGCCCGCGTCCCAGGAACGAGCGCAGGTGCAGGGCGGGTGCCGCGGAGACCACCGGGGGGTCCAGCGGACCGGTCTCGCGCAGGGTCAGGTCCGCGCCCTCGCCCCCGTCCGCCACATGGCCCCGGCTCACCAGCAACCCCTCACCCCCGCCGACGGCCAGGTCGGTGAGCCCGGCGCTCGCGGGCAGCGACATCAGGAACAGCTCCCGCTGGCCGGGCCGTGGTCCCGCCGGCGCACCGGCGGTCACCGTGCCCGAGGAGCCCTGCACGATCCCGAACCCGGAGAGGCCTCCCTGGGGCAGGCCCGCGTCGAACAGCCCCACGAAGGACACCCGGCCCGTCAGGTCGGAGCCGACCCCCTCGGCGACGGAGAGGGAGCAGTCCAGCGGCCGCTGGTCGGCGCTCCGGGCGCGGTCGAGGTCGGGGTCGGTCAGCCGGTGCCCGGCCAGGGTGTCCACCAGTTCCCGGAACCGGCCCGGCGAGGTGCCCACCAGCCGGGTGAACTGGGTGGTGAACGATCCGATGCTCTGGTAGCCGATCTGGTCGCTCACGCTCATGACCGTCGCCGAGGTGTGGGCCAGCAGCCGCTTGGCCTCCTGCATCCGCAGCGCGGTCAGGAACCGGCCGGGGGTCGTGCCGGTGTGCCGGGTGAAGAAGCGGTGGAAGTGGAACTGGCTGTAGAAGCCCGAGGCGGCCATGTCGGCCAGCAGGTGCGGTGCGGCCAGGTCCTCGCGGATCGCCGCGACCGTGAGCAACACGGTCTCGCGCTGCGCCGACAGCCCCTGGGCGGTCGGCCGTGCGGTCGTCTGGTCAACGGACACGGGGTCCTCCCTCGCCACCGGCCGCGCTCACGGCCCGGGCCAGGCTCTCGCGCCAGGTGATCTCGAACACGTCGCGCAATCGGGTCATTTTACCCCGCAGGCCCGCCTCTGCGGGCCAGTGCGTGTGCCGGACCGACAGCACCACACCGGTTCCGTCGTGGCGGGTGCGCACGACCGCGCGGGTCAGCCCGGCACCCACGTCCACGGACAGGGTCAGACGTTCGTCGAAGTAGTCCTCCACCCGGCGGATCGGGAACCGCCACGGTCCCGCCTCGTCGACCACGTAGAACGAGGTGGGCGGGTACCCGGGCCCGCTCACCGGCAGCCACAGGAACACGTTGCCCCGGTGCAGCGGGAGCCAGGACGAGGACGGAACGCGCACGTCGAGCTCGATCGCGCGCACCCCCTGCGGGACGGTGGCCGCCGGGTCCAGGTGGCGGCGCAGGCGCTCCGCACAGTCGTCCCAGAACACCTCGCGGCTCACCCTCGGCACCGACCGGGGCCAGGGGAAGCTCTCCCGTACCCGCAGCACCGCGCCGACCGGCCCCGGTTCCACGGTCAGGTGGACCCGGCTGGGCGGCTCCACCCCGAACTCCGACCAGCGCAGGGTCAGCGCGCGGCCCGGGTCCACGTGCTCCACCCACAGGCGCACGTGCTCCACGGCGTCGGTCGCCAAGATCCACGCGTGCCGCACCCCGGGGGTGCCGTCCTCGTCCAGCCCGCCCAGCCACCGGCCCACCTGGGACGGCGCGGTGATCGCCGTCCACACCTGCTCCGCCGCCGCTGGCAGCGGTATCGCGCGTCGGATCGGTTCCACCCTCAGCCTCCTGCCTCCTCGCGGGTGCGGGTCCCTCAGAAAGGGAGCAGCGCCTCGTACTCCCCGTCCGGCCGCCAGTCCGCGACCGCAGACGACCACAGCCGCAGCCCGCGCGGTCCGACCAGGGCGCGCAGGGCCCTCGGGGTCCGTGAACGCGGACGCGGCGGGTCCAGGTCGACCTCGCGCAGCCCCGGCAGACACCCCCGCACCAGACGGGACAGGGAGCGTTCCGGGGACCGCGGGCCCAGCATCGCCGCGCCGCCCACCCCGCCGACCACCGACACGGCGTCGAAGCGCGCGTCCAACCGGGGGCCGCCCAGCGCGAACACCCGGGCCCGCCCCCGCTCGCCTTCGGGCACGGGCTGACCGAGCAGGCGTACGGCGGCGCGTACGCCCCAGGCGGGGGAGACGGTCGCGAAACCGGCGGCCCTCAGCCCGGGTCCCGCCGTCGCGGCCGCCATACCGACCTCGCTCCACAGGGTCCACTCCGCCACGGTGAACCGGGTTCGGGGGAACCGGGACGCCAGGTCCCGCACGGCCGCCCGGGTACAGGCGTGCGAGAGGCCGTAGGCGCCGAAACCGGTGTGGCTGGCACGGCTCTCCGACGACCCCAGGACCAGCACGGCCGCCAGCGGCCCCCGGCCCAGCACCTCCACCAGCCGGACCAGCTGGCCGCCGCGCCCCGCCGCGGCGCGGTCCAGCGCGGTCCCCGTGGCCCGATCCAGCCGTCCCAGCGCCAGTTCCCCGGCGGCGTGCACCAGGTAGCGCGGCCGGTCGGGCAGCCGCCCCGCCAGGTCGGCGGGGTCGGCCCGGTCCAGATCGGCCACGACGACGATGGTGGGGGCCAGGGAGCGCACCCGCTCCAAGGCGAGGCGGCGCTCGGGACCCAGCTCGTGCTCGGCCGTCCGGTCGACGAGCGCGACCGGGTGGCCCAGCACCGCGAACTCCGCGGCCAGCCGCAGGCCGATCCCGCCCAGCCCCCCGGTGACCACCACCGGGCCCGGCGGCAACGGGTGCCACCGCAGGTCCGGGACGTGCTCCCAGGACCCGGCGTCGACCGGGCCGTGCGCGGCCCCGGCTCCGGGACCGCCGCTCACGGACCGCACGCGCACGCGCAGGCGCGGGGACTCGGCGGCGGCCGCCGCCAGCACCCCGGAGATCGGGATGCCGTGCTCGACGACCTCCAGGGGACGGCGGTCCCGCCGCGCCGCCCGGATCGCCGCGAGCAGCCGAGCGCCGTCCCCCGGCGACCACCGGCCCCCGGTACGCACCCGCACCCGGCCGGGGCCGGTGTCGAAGGAGGCGCGCACGGGACGCGGACCCGTGCCGGACGGAGGCCCGCAGGCGTCGTGGAAGACCAGGTCGGCGGGGTGCGAGACGCCTCCCGAGGTCACCGGGATCGCGGGTGGGGGCACTGTGGATCACTCCGTGGTATGCGGGCGTGGGTCACCAGGTGGGTTTGCGGTTGCGGGCCAACAGTCCCCGGAGGATGACCGGATGGGCGACCGCCTGGAAGTTGAGTTCCGGGCAGACCTGCTTGACCTGGCCCTCCACGGCCAGGAGCGCCACCAGGGGGAACACGAACGAGGTCTGGGAGTACGCGTTGTACCGGCGCTGGATGAGGAAGAAGTCCGCGATGAACGCGGCGAGGCTGAACGAGCCCGCCGTCATGCCGTGCACGTCGCTGATGAGCCGGTCCAGCTCCCGCCGGAACCCCCTCTCGTCCTCGGCCGAGACCGGGTTCATGCTCACCGCCAGCGCGTGGTCGGCGCACACCTCGGAGTTGCCCGCGGCCATGCCCAGGAAGAACTCGGTGAAGTGCTCCTGCGTCTTCTGGTCGAGGCTGTAGGTGAACCCGCCGTCCACGACCGCCAGGCGTCCGTCGGCCAGGAACCACCAGTTGCCGGGGTGCAGGTCGCAGTGGACCTCCCCGGCGGTGAAGAGCATCTCGAACACCAGGGTGAGCAGCAGGCGGCCTCCCCGGGCGCCCGGATGGTGGTCCGCCGCCTCCTCCTGGCCGGGGAGCCACTCCATGACCAGGGTGTCGCGGCCCTGGTCGGCGGGGTCGCCCAGGGGGCGGGGGAAGACCACCGGATGGCGGTCCTCCAGGACGGCGAACCGTTCCAGGGCCGCGCGCTCCGCGCCCAGGTCGGTCTGGCGGCGCACGACCGCGCAGAAGTCGACCGCCAGCCCGACCACCGGTACGCCACGGCACACGGGCAGTCGCGCCACCAGGCGGGCGGCGGCCTCCACGACGTCCAGGTCGGCCTCCAGGCGCTCGCGCACGCGCGGATGACAGGTCTTGACCGCCACGTCGCCGTCGGGTCCGGACCGCCGCTCCACGACCGCGATGCTCCCCGCGCGGCGGGCGGCCGAGGCGTCGGTCGTGCCGCCGCGGCCGAGCCCGTGGCCCAGAGCGAGCCGCTCGCGCATCACCCGGCAGGTCTCCCGGTGCAGGAGGTCCTCACGGGTCGAGACCAGCTGGCCCAGCTTGACGAACGCCGGTCCCAGACCGGCACACAGGTCGGCGACGGCGCCGCCCACGTGTTCGGGGGCGCGCCCCGGGGCGCGGGGGGACCGGTACCACCGCACCGCGTGGGGGAGGACGCGGCAGCCGGCCGCCACCGCGCGGACCGCGATCACCGCCACACGGGCACCGGTGCGGATCACCGGCGCTCCCCGGGGGCGGGGTCGGTCAGCAGGGCGTGCAGGTTGCCCAGGTAGTACGCCCACCCCGCCTCATAGCCCGCGAACAGCTCCTCCGGCACCTCGTCGTGGGTCAGGACCAGCCGCGCGCCGTCGATCCGCGCCTCCAGGGAGGAGTCGGGGAAGCCCGGGTCGTGCAGGGTGCCTGCCAGGCGCTCCTCCCGTTCGCAGACGGTCACGGCCAGGGCCTTGGTGTGTGTGACCCCCTCGTGCTCGAAGGTGAGCAGGTGGCGGTGGTCCGCGTCGGGGTCCGGCACGACCGGTGTCAGCCAGCGGCTCACGCAGGCGTGCTCGGTCAGCGCGGCCCACACGCGCGGTCTCGGGGCGTCCAGCGGCAGGGTCAGGACGATGCGGCGCGCGTCGGGGCGGGCCTCCACCTCCACGGCGGGCGAGGTCGCGGTCACAGGGGGCCTCCCAGGGGTCGGTGCGGGGACGGCGCGGAGAGGGTCTCCAGGGCCGACAGCGAGGGGGTCAGGAAGTAGCCGCCGCCCCGGGGGACGGTGAAGTGCCGGGGCATCGGTATCCGGACCGCGGTCCCCTCCGGGTCGTCGGAGGGGACACGGAACACGAACTCCCGGGGGACGGCGTCGCCCACGGGGCGGTGCGGGCGGCCCACGACCGGGTCGTGGTTGTCGCCCTCGTGCTGCTGGTAGGGGTTGTTGAGCCAGGAGCGCACCACGAACTCGAACTGGCGCTCGATCGAGGTCTGGTAGCAGGCGAAGGCCATCCCGGTCTCGCCGTCCGCGCCGGTGTAGGGCACGCCCCGGCGCATCAGGCGGTGGGTCTCGATACCCGCCAGGGTCTCCAGGTCGGTCGCGTGGTCGCGGGGGTAGGCCTTGCGGATGTGCGCGCCGACGGGGACGCGGTGCCCGGCGGTGTCGTCCACCGGACCGCGCAGCGGAGTGAACCCGAAGTCGTTGACGGCCGACGGGCAGGCGCTGACCGACGGGTCCGGCCCCTTGGGGCTCACGCTCAGCGGGGTGCCGTCGCGCCACCGTCCGAACAGACGGGCCGACACCGCGTCCGGGGACCACCCCGGGAACCCCCGTCGCTCCAGTTCGGCGCTGGTCCGAGCGGCGAACTTCAGGAACCCGGCCACGTCCTGGCGGTACCGGCGCACCACCAGCAGCGACCCGTTGTCGGTCCAGCCGGGGCCGCCGGAGGCCACCGGTCCGGGTGGCGCGAACGCCACCGGGTCCTGCCCGGGGTGCCCGAACACGAACTCGCCGGGCCAGAGCCGCATTTGGCCGGGGAGTGCCTCGTCCGGCCTGGCCGGGTCCGACACCGGGCACAGGGGTTCTCCCGTGTCGGCCGCCACCCCGCGCACGGCGGGCTGGGAGACCGGGTCTCGGTACCCGAAGTGCTCGCGGTCGCCGTCGGGACCGGGCCGCGTCGCGCAGCGGTCGTGGTGCAGGAGCCGGGGCGCGCCCGGGCCGGACAGCAGCCGACCGGTGAGGGCGCCGACGGCCTCGGCCGTGTCCGCTCCCACGACCAGCAGCGCGTCCGCCGTCGTGTCCGGTCCGCCCGTGGGCCAGTGACGCGCCGTCCCCGGGTCGTCGGGGTCGTGCGGGTCGCCGAGCAGGGTGGAGCGTGCGGCCAGCCCGTCCTGGAAGGGGACGTCGAGCAGCGCGTCCGGGCGAGCGCCGAGCGCCCGTAGGCCGGAGGCCGACAGGGACAGCCCGACCGCGGCGCGCGGGCCGCCCGCGCGGTGGGCGTCGATCAGCGACCGCGTCGAGGTGATCTCGGGGAGCGTCCGTGCGACCCACGCCGAGGCGTGCGCCCGGTCCAGGGCCAGGTAGAGGAAGGACTGGAACGGGGTGCCGAACGGAACCAGGATGTTGCCCTGGATCTGGTGCAGGTCCAGGACCGGTTCCCGGTCCGTCCGGTCACCCGTGGGGTTCGTGCTCACGTGTGTCCCGTGGTCAGTTCGCGGCGGTGCCCGGGTAGCGGCCCTTCTCGGGGAAGATGTCCAGCCGGGTCAGCAGCGAGTAGATGTCGAAGCCGTAGATGATCTCCGACAGCCGTCCCTCCTCCACGGTGAACACGTCGATGGAGCGCGTGATGGCTCCGGTCCCGGTCGCCTCGTGGCCCAGCAGCGGGCGCCGGTGCGTCCCGGCGAAGGCGGCGAGCAGCGACACCCGGGAGCCGTCGGTGACCACGCGTTCGATGTTGAACCGGTAGTCGGGGAAGGCGTGCAGGAACGCCGCCATGGTGACGGTCTCCTGGTGCAGGTCGGTGGCGCCGGGGGCGACGAGCCGGGCGATCGCCGACACGTCGCGTCCGTTGAGGACCTCCTGGACGAAGGCCCGCAGGACGAACCTGCCGTCGCCGGGCGTCCCGGTGGGAGTGGTCTCCTGCGTCCGGGGGGCGTCGGCGGCCGCACCCAGGACCCGGGCCATCTCGGCCAGGTCGTAGTCAGCGGACACCGAGGTGATCCGCGCCCCCTCACCCTCCAGGGTCAGGGTCAGCGGAAAGGCCACCTCGGCCCCGGTGGGTTCGGTGCGCCACAGGGCCCGCGCGAAGCGGCCGCCGACCGTGGCGTGGACCCGGGCGGAGCCGCCCTCCACGACGGTCTCGCGCACGGTCACCGACAGGTCGTCCAGGGCGCCCACCACGCACAGGTGCACCAGCGACCCGGCCGCGTCCGAGACCGCGTCCACGTCCACCAGCTCGTCCAGGGCGGCCAGGTCGAACCCGCCCAGGACCCGGTCGGCGTAGAGGCGGACCGCGTCCTCGAAGGAGTCGGCGGCCTCCACCTCGGCGTCGGTGCGGGCGACCCCGAGGAAACGCAGCATCCGGAGTTCGTTGCCCACCCCCCAGCGCTCGGTCATCTTGTCGCCGTGGAACCGCACCGCGTCGGTGCGGCGGGCGGTGATGAGCTCACCGGAGGCGGGCAGCCCCATGAAATCGTTCTGCATGGTGCCGTACCACTTGCCGACGCACACCACGCTGTCGCCCTCGAACAGTTCCTCGTCCACGTCGTAACGGAAGTCCGGGAACGACGCGAAGAACTCCTCCAGGACGTTCTTGAATCCGTGGAGCGCGACGTCCTGCCCCGGATACGGATTCCAGTCGACGTAATCGGCCACCTTCAACGTCTGGACCTGGTCCACCCGGTGCTCGTTGAAGACCTCCTGCACCCACCGGCGGATGCCGTTGACCACTTCGGGTCTGCTCGACTCGCTCATGGTTCTCCTTTCCCCGTCCGCTTCGTGACGGGATGGGATTCTTCTCGACATTACGGCCGCCCCCGGTTCCATTCCTTCTCGCGGCTTGCTGGCTGGCGGGCACGGGGAAAACACCAGGTCGAAGTCGTGGGGGAGGGGCGCTTCACAGGAGCGCAATCCAGGAGAAGTCGAACACGGTGCGTAGGGGTTCCCGAGCGGTATCGTGAGAATCCGACCACCCCGGACGACTCCTTTCACAGGCTGCAACGAAAGGGTCGAGCGCATTCACCAGGAGGAATTCATGGCAGAGAAAAGCGGAGCCGCGAAACTCGGTGTCAAGCCCGGTTTCCTGGTCGTCGCGCACGGTGCGCCCGAGGACTACGCCGACCTCCTCGGCGAGCTGCCCGCGGGCGCCGAGGTGACCGAGGAACCGGGGGCCGCCCCGGACCTGCTGCACCTGTTCTCCGAGACGCTGGAGGAACTGCGCAAGAACCTGGCCGAGCACCTGCCCGGGGTCCCCGACACCACCGTGGTCTGGCTCTCCTACCCCAAGGGCGGCGGCAAGAGGGAACTCAACCGGACCGTCGTCATGGAGGAGGCCGTCAACGCGGGCTGGAAGGCGGTCTACGGGGTCTCCCTCAGCGACGGCTGGTCGGCCAACCGCGTCAAGCGGTCCTGACCGCCGTTCCCGCGCGCGGCGGAACCGGCGCCGTGCGCCCGACCCAGGAGCACCATGATTCGTGTCAACAAGCTGAGCCGCAGGTTCCGCGTCGGCCGGGACCAGCACGTCGACGCCCTCAGGGACGTCACCTTCTCCGTGGCGAAGGGTGAGATCGTCGCGCTGCTGGGACCCAACGGCGCGGGCAAGTCCACCGCGCTGCGGGTCCTGACCGGGCTGGTCCCGCCCACCTCGGGCACGGCCGCCGTCGACGGCGTGGACGTCGCCGACGACCCCACCGGCGTCCGCGGCAGGATCGGCTTCGTCGGGCAGGGAAACGGCGCCGCGCACGAGCAGCGCGTGGACGACGAACTCCACGCCCAGGGCCGTGCCTACGGACTGCCCCGAGACGAGATCCGCCGCCGCTCCGAGGAACTGGTCGACATGCTCGACCTGGGCGCCGTCCTCAGGCGCCCCGTGCGCTCCCTGTCCGGTGGCCAGCGCCGCCGCGTCGACCTGGCGCTGGGACTCGTCCCGCGCCCCCCGCTGCTGTTCCTCGACGAGCCGACCACCGGCCTGGACCCGCACCACCGGGCCAACCTCTGGGAACACGTCGCCCGCCTGCGCACGGCGTTCGACACCACCATCCTGCTCACCACCCACTACCTGGAGGAGGCCGACACCCACGCCGAGCGCGTCCTGGTCATCGACCACGGCAGCGTGATCGCCGACGCCAGCTCCGAACGGCTCAAGCGCGACCACGTGGGCCACCGGATCGCCGTCGGCCTCGACGGCGCCGACGAGGCCCGGCGCGCCGCCAAGATCGCGGCGGAGCTGGACGGCGTGCGGGACGCGCACGCGGACGGCGACACCCTCCGGCTGCGCTCGGACAGCGGTGAGACCACGGTGCCGGTCCTGCTGCGCGCCCTGGGCAGGGCCGGTGTCGAGGCCCGCAGGCTCACCGCGGCCGAGCCGACCCTCAACGACGTGTTCCTCGAACTGACCGGGCGCTCCCTCCGGGAGGGCGACCAGCGGTACCGGTCCGAGGACGGCGACTGATCCGCCGCCCCACCCCCGTCGCCCCGGAGATTAAGGACCGATCCATGCCCAAACTACTGACCGACATCGCGACCGTCACGAGCCGCGAGCTCCGGCCGATCCTGCGCGGACCCCTCTTCCTCGTGGTCAGCCTCATCCAACCCCTGGTGTTCCTGGGGCTGTTCGGCCCGCTGCTCGGCGGCGCCGTGGACGACGCCGTCTTCGGCGGGCAGAGCGCCCTCCAGTGGTTCGTCCCCGGCATCATGGTCATGATCAGCCTGGTGGGTACCTCCACCATGGGGTCGAACCTGCTGACCGAGATCCAGACCGGTGCGCACGAACGCCTCATGGTGACCCCGATGTCCCGCGGCTCCATGCTGGTGGGGCGCGCGCTCAAGGAGTTCGCGCCGCTGGTGCTCCAGGCCCTGGTGATCGTCCTGGTGGCCATGCCCTTCGGGTTCTCCCCCCACCTGTGGGGCACCGTCCTGGGCGTCCTGCTCCTGGGGGTGCTCGGCATCGGGCTCGGTGCCCTCTCCTACGCCCTGGCGATCGCCGTCCGCAGGCAGGACTGGGCCTTCTGGGGCATCCAGCAGACCCTGCTCTTCCCGGTCCTGATCCTGTCGGGCATCCTGCTGCCGGTCGACGTCGGCCCCGGGTGGCTGGCGACCGTCGCCGCGTTCAACCCGCTCACCTACGTCGTCACCGCGGAGCGCGCCCTGTTCTCCGGCGAGATTCTCACCGCCGACGTCGGGTGGGGCGTCGTGGCCGCACTGGTGGTCGCCGGGATCGGTCTCCTGGTGGGTGTGCGTTCGATGCGTCACTCGCCGGTCTGACCGCCCGTCCCCCTCATCCCGTCCTCCCCCTCATCCCGTCCTTCCCCGGCCGCGCGGCCGGGGAAGGACGCCGTGCTCCGGCCCCCGTGGAAGGGAACCCGGGCACCGTGTCAGAGCCGGGCCAGCACGGCGCCGGTGTGGGTCCCCTCACGGGCCACCGCGCCCGGCACGCCCTGGGCGACCAGCTTGCCTCCGCTGGCCCCGCCGCCGTCTCCGAGTTCCACGATCCAGTCCGCGTCCGCCATCACCGAGGCGTCGTGGGTCACGGTCACCACTGTCCCGCCCCCCGCCACCAGTTCCCGCAGCACCGTCACCAGCCGTGCCACGTCCGCCGCGTGCAGCCCGTTGGTCGGCTCGTCCAGCAGGTACACGGTGCCCGGGGCGGTGCCCCCGGCGAACTCCCGGGCCAGCTTCACCCGCTGCGCCTCACCGCCGGACAGGGTCGTGGCCGACTGGCCCAGCAGGACGTAGCCCAGACCCACGTCCACCAGGGAGCGCAGCGGACCCGCCACACCCCTCACGTCCGAGAACACCTCCGCCGCGCGCGCCGCCGTCATGTCCAGCACGTCCGCCACGGTGTACCCGCGCACCGTCGCCCGTAGGGCCGCGGGAGTGAACCGGCGGCCCCCGCAGACCTCGCACGACAGCTGGACGTCGGGCAGGAAGAACATCTCGACCTGAACCACGCCCGCGCCCTCGCAGGCCGGACACCGCCCGCCCGGGTTGTTGGTGGAGAACGCTCCCGCGCCCAATCCCTCCTCGCGGGCCTCCGGGGAGGCGGCGAACATCTTCCGCAGCCGGTCCAGCACCCCCGCGTAGGTGGCGACGTTGGACCGGGGCGAGCGTCCGATGGGCGACTGGTCCACGGTCACCAGCCTGCGGACGCCGTCCAGGCCCGACACACCCGAACACCGTGGCGCCGGGCGGGTGGTGTCCCCCGAGGCGGCCGCCATCGCGGGCCCGACCACGTGGCCGAGCAGCGAGCTCTTGCCCGCCCCCGACACCCCGGTCACCGCCGTGAGCGCGTTCATGGGTAACCGGACCGACACCGAACGCAGGTTGTGGGCCTCCGCGCCGGTGAACTCCGCGAAGTCCCAGCCAGGGTCCGGCGTGGTCCGGCGGATCGCCGAGGCGTCCGAGCTCCGGGCCGCCAGGAACGGGGCGGTCGCCGAACCCGGCGCGGACCCGAGGCCGGACACCGGGCCCGAGTAGACCAGGCGCCCCCCGTCCGCGCCGGGCCCGGGCCCGACCTCCACCACCCAGTCGGCGGCGGCCACGATCTCCAGGTCGTGCTCGACCACCAGCACCGTGTTGCCCTGGTCCCTCAGCCGGCGCAGTGCGTCCAGGAGCAGACGGGTGTCACGCGGGTGCAGTCCGGCGGAGGGCTCGTCGAACACGTACATCAGCCCGAACATCTCCATGCCCAGGTGGGTGGCGAGCCGGACCCTCTGCGCCTCCCCGCCGGACAGGGACGGGACCGACCGGTCCAGGGTCAGGTAGCCCAACCCCACCCCCACCAGGTGGTCCAGCCGGGTGCGCAGCTCCGCCACCCCCTGGGCGGCCCCGGCCGGGACCGCCGGGTCCGAGGTGAGGGCGTCCGCGTACGCCAGGGCGTCGCCGATCTCCATCCGGCACACGTCGGCGATCGTGTGCCCGGCCACGCGCACCGACAGCTGGGCGGGGGACAGACGCCCGCCTCCGCAGGCCCCGCACGTCAGGTCGGACATGAACCGCGACGCCCGGTCGCGGGCGGCCTGGCCCGACGCGTTCCGCAGCGCCGTGGCCAGCCAGGGCACCACGCCCTGGAACCGGGTCTCCCGCACGGTCGGGGTGCCCCGGATGGTCAGCTCCGCCCGCAGCGCCGCGCCCTCCTCGTGCAGCAGCCGCCTGCGCACCTCCGGGTCCAGCCGTGCCCACGGCGTCGACGGGTCGGCCCCCAGGGACTCCGCGAAGCGCAGCGACAACTCGTGCTCCAACGCCGCCCGGGAGTCCTGCCAGGGGCGCAGCACCCCCTCGGCCAGCGACAGCCCGGGGTCGTGCACGACCAGCCCCGGGTCTCCGAGCGGGACCGTGCCCATCCCGTCGCACTCCGGGCAGGCGTGCGCCGAGGAGTTGAAGGAGAACGCCCGGGCCGTCATCTCGGGGGGACCGGCCGACCCGTCGGAGCTGCCCGTGGCCGCGAACAGCGACCTCAGGTAATCGTGCACGTCCGTGGCGGTGCCGACCGTGGAGCGCGGGTTGGTCGACCCCCGGGACTGCGCCACCGACACCGCCGCGCACACCCCGGTCACCGAGTCCACCTCGGGGCGCAGGGAACCGCCCACCAGCTGGCGCGTGAACGCCGACAGCGGTTGCAGGTGGCGCCGTTGGGCCTCCGCGTAGACGGTGCCGTACGCCAGCGAGCTCTTCCCCGAACCCGACACCCCCGTCACCGCCACCAGCGCCCGGTGCGGCAGGTCCACGTCCAGCCCGCGCAGGTTGTGCACCCGGGCACCGCGCACCCGCAGCAGGTCGGGACCACCGCTCCGGTGCCCCTCCGTCGTCTCCGCCACCGGCGGCCTCCCGATCACTTTCCGTGTACACCGATCGTCCAGCCTAGGACGCGCCCCCTTCTCCTGGGTTGCTCTCCTCCCGGCCCGCGCCCCGTTCTTCTTCCCCCGTGCGGAACCGGCCGGAACAGCAATCCGGAAGAGGACGGCACCCCCGCCGCGACCCACGATGGGCGTGTCCCAACGACCACCGAGGACACTCCCGTCCTCTCCAAGGAGAACCCGATGAGGTTGACGTTCCTCCTGGCCAGGGTCGCCTTCGCCGTCGTGCTCGTCGTCGGACTGGCCGTGATGACGGTCCGGCCCACCCCCGACGAGGCGGAGGCCGCCGAGCTGGCCGCCCCGTTCTCCTTCACGACACTCGACCTGAACTCCGCACCCCGCGACGCCCGCAGCGAGCGCGAGGTCGCCCCGGACCTGGAGCACTTCCGGGGCTGGATCTCCGCGGTGGGCGCGGCGGTGGCCCTGACCGACCTACGCGACCTGGGGCGGCCGGCCGACGCCTGCCTGGTCGACCCACGCGACGACAGCGTCACCCTGCGGTCGGTGCCCGGCAGCGGAGCCGACGAGTACCCGGTCGTGGAGCTCGTACCCGACCTGCCCTACGACGCCACGATGGCGCCCATGGGCTGTGTGCCCGCCGACATCGACGAGGACGGTGACACCGACCTGATCGTCTACTACTGGGGCCGCTCCCCGGTGCTGTTCCTGAACACCGGGGACGGGCAGGGCCCGCCGACCGCGGACGACTTCACCTCCCACGAGCTGGTCCAGCCCATGCAGGTCTGGAACACCACCGCCCTCAACGTGGCCGACCTCGACGGTTCGGGCAGCCTGGACATCGTCGTCGGCAACTACTTCCCCGACGGCGCCCGCGTGCTGGACCCGGGCGCCGACGACGAGACCCGCATGCAGATGCAGGACAGCATGGGGCTGGCCGCCAACGCCGGGCGCAACCGCATCCTGCTCACCGAGCCCACGGGGGAGCCCGACACCCCGCCGGTCCTCACCGATGCCAGCACGGCCCTGCCCGAGGCGGCGACCACCGGGTGGACGCTGGCCTTCGGGTTCCAGGACCTGACCGGCAACGCGCTCCCCGACGTCTACCTGGCCAACGACTTCGGCAATGACCACCTGCTCGTCAACCGGTCCGAGCCCGGTGCGCTGTCCCTGGAGGCCGTCCGGGGTGACCGGGACATGTTCACTCCCAAGTCCAGCGTCCTCGGCAACGGTTCGTTCAAGGGCATGGGGGTGACCTTCACCTACGACGCGGGAGCCGAGCTGCCCACGATGGTGGTCAGCAACATCACCAGCGAGTACGCCCTCCAGGAGAGCAACTTCGCGTTCGTGCCCACCGGGGAGGGCGCCGACCTCCTGGAGGGGCGGGTGCCCTACCGGCAGGAGAGCGAGGCGCTCGGCCTCTCGCGCAGCGGGTGGTCCTGGGACGTCCGGGCGGGGGACTTCGACAACGACGGCACGGACGAGCTGTTCCAGGCCACCGGGTTCCTCAAGGGCGACACGGACCGCTGGCCGCAGCTCCAGGAACTCGCCCTGGCCAACGACGAGCTCCTGCGCTACCCCTGGGCCTGGCCCAACTTCCAGCCGGGCGACGACCTGTCCGGACACGAGCACAACCCCTTCTGGGTGCGTGACGAGCGCGGCCGCTACTCGGACGCCGCGGCCCAGCTCGGGCTGGACGTCCCCGACGTCTCCCGCGCCTTCGCCTTCGGGGACGTCAACGGGGACGGCCTGCTCGACGTCCTGGTCGCCAACCAGTGGGAGGACTCCCGGGTCCTGATCAACGAGGCCCCGGACGCCCCGCCCGGTATCAACCTGCGTCTGCTCGTCCCCGCCAGCGCGGCGGAGGGGGAGTGGCGGCCCGCGTTGGGCGCGCGGGTGACCGTCCGCGAGGGCGGAGCGCCCGACCAGACCCGACAGCTCTTCCCGGCCAACGGTCACACGGGGGTGTCGGCCGACCTCCTGCACCTGGCCGCTCCCGAGACCGGGACCCTCCCGGTCAGCGTCTCGTGGCGCGGTACCGACGGTGCCGTGCACACCGCCGACGCCGACCTGGGGCCCGGGACCCACACGTTGCAGCTCGACGACGACGGAACGGTGACCGCCCGATGACAGTGACACGGCCGGGTACGCCCCCCGACCCCTCCGCCGGTCCCGCAGCGGACCGACCCGACCAGGAGAGCGCGGCCGCCGCGACCGGGCCCTCCCCCGCGCCGTCCGCCCCGGGTTCCGCCCCGGGGGCGCGGACCGGCCCCGACCGGCGCGTCATGGCGCTGCGCATGTTCGCCACCAGCATCACCGTCTTCACGGTCCTGGGGCACCTGCTCCTGGGCTTCGAGCAGTCCCCGATCACACCCGTCGCGGCCGTCCTCACGGGCTACGCGGTCGACCTGGTGATGGAGACCCTGGGCGCGCGCGCCGAGGGGCGCGCCCCCGGGTACGCGGGCGGGCCGGGTGCGCTGGTCACCTATCTGCTCCCCACCCACATCGCCGGTCTGGCCTGCGCGATCCTGCTGTTCGGCAACGAGTCGCTCTGGCCCTACCTGTTCGCGATCACCGTCGCCGTGGTCGGCAAGCACCTGCTGCGCATCCCCGTGAAGGGGCGTAGGAGGCACTTCCTCAACCCGTCCAACTTCGGCATCGCGGTCACGCTGGTGCTGTTCCCCTGGGTCGGGATCGCCCCGCCCTACCACTTCACCAACAACATCACCGGAGCCCTCGACTGGCTGCTGCCGCTGGGCGTCCTCATGGCCGGGACGATGCTGAACGTGCGGCTGAGCGGCCGCTGGCCCCTCATCCTCGGCTGGGTCGGCGGGTTCGCGGCCCAGGCCGTGGTGCGGTGGCTGATCCTGGACCACGCGCTGGTCGCGGCCCTGCTGCCGATGACCGGGCTGGCCTTCATCCTGTTCACCAACTACATGATCACCGACCCCGGGACGACGCCCCACCGGCCGCGCAACCAGGTGGTCTTCGGGGTGGCGGTCGCCGCGGTCTACGGCCTGCTGGTCACCTGGCACGTCGTGTTCGGGCTCTTCTTCGCCCTGGTGATCGTGTGCGCGCTGCGCGGCGCGCTCCTGCTCGCCGAACCCCTCCTCACACGCGGCGCCTCCGCCGCCCCGACACTCGCAGGGAGTGACCGATGACCGTACGGGAGCACATGGCCAGGGGGTACCGCCGGGGGCTCGACGGCATGAACACCCGGCACCACCGCACCTGCCTGTGGCTGTTCATGGTGGTGGTGGTCGCCCACTGGGCCGAACACCTGGTCCAGGCCGTCCAGGTGTACGTCCTGGACTGGCCCCTGGAGGAGGCCCGGGGGGTGCTCGGTATCCCGTTCCCGTGGTTGGTGACCTCGGAGTGGATGCACTACGGCTACGCCCTGGTGATGCTCGTGGGGCTGCTGATTCTCATGCCGGGCTTCACCGGACGCTCACGGACCTGGTGGAAGATCACGACCGGTATTCAGGTCTGGCACCACTTCGAGCACCTGCTGCTCCTGGTCCAGGCCCTGGGCGGGACCAACATCGCGGGCCGGGAGGCGCCCACCAGCCTCATCCAGCTGGTGGCACCGCGCCTGGAACTGCACCTGTTCTACAACGCGGTGGTCTTCGCGCCGATGGTCGTGGCCATGTACCTGCACTCCCGGCCCGGTCCCGAGGAGCGGGAGGAGAGGGTGTGCGCGTGCGCCCATCCGGTCAGACCGGCCGCACCCGCGGACGCGGTCGGGGGCACCGACCCGTCGGGGACGGGCCGGTGAGGGTCGCGGGCGGCCGCGGTCCGGCCGCCTTCCCGCTGGTGGTGCTGGTCCTGGCGGTGCTCGTGGTCTGGCTCGGTGCCGGGAACGCCGAACGCGCGGTGAACGTGGCGCGCGGGGAGGGCGATCCCGGCCGGTTCACGGCCAGCTCCGTCGAGTGCGTCAGCCACCTGGGGCACGAGTCCTGTTCGTGCGTCGGCGACTACCGCTCCGACGACGGGAGCGTGGAGCTCGCCGGGGTGTTCCTTGCGGGCGGGGACGGCGACTGCGCGCTGGGAGGCAGCGCGGCCGCCGTGGACATCGGCTCGGTCACGCGGGTGTATCACCCGGACGGGTCCTACGAGTGGATCACCACCGCCCTGCTGATCCTGGTGGGCGGGGCGATGGCGGCCTGGTCGACGGTGACTCTGGTGCGGGCGCGCCGGGCGGGGCGGGCCGCGCCGCCCCCGGGCGGTCCGGGGACCTGAGGGACGGAGGCGGTGCTGACCCACCGGTCACGGACGGTCGGGCCGAACGGTCGGGCGCTCGTCGGCGTCGTGCGCGTACCGGTTCCCGTGGGGAGCACCGCCCAGGGGCGTGCGGTCGAGGATCTCGCGGGCGATCCGGGCGACGCCGTCCGAGGCCTGGTCGACCGGGCTGTCGCGGCGCCAGACCAGTAGGTGCCGTAGCTGTATGGGCGCCCCCTCCAGCGGTCGGACGACCACGCCTCGACCCGACTCGAAGTCCGCCTGGCACGGCGCGACCGCCCGGCGGCGGGCGATGAGGTCGCGGATCTCCGACCTCTCGTACAGCCGGTAGGGCACCTCGGGGCTGAACCCGGCCCGCTGGCACGCCAGGTAGAAGCACTCGGGCCACCCCGTGCCGTCCGGCGGGGTCAGCGCCCACGGGCACTCGGCGAGGTCCTCCAGGCGCACGGAGGTCTCCCGCGCCAGCGGGTGGTCGGCCCACAGCGCCACGTGCAGGGGGTCGACCGCGAGCATCGCCCAGGCCAGCGGGCCGTCAGTGGGCAGGTCGCGGTCGACGTAGTCGATGGTGGTGCCCAGGTCCAGCCGGCCGGCCCGTACCAGGTCGGTGACCAGTTTGGGCGAGTACTCGGTGCGCACGTGCACGGGGACGCCGGGGAAGACCTCGGGCAGCCGGGCCGACAGCTCCACGGTGAGCGGGCCGACCCCGCCCACGCGCAGCGTGCTCGGCGAGGCCCCGCGCGCCGTGATGTCGTGCGTCAGGTCGTCCATGGACAGGAGCACCGCGCGGGCCCTGACCAGGACGAAATCGCCGAGCTCGGTGGGGCGCACGCCCGAGCGCCCCCGGTGGAACAGGGGCCCGCCCACCTCGCGTTCGATCCTTTGCAACTGCGTCGTCAGCGCGGGCTGCGACGTGGACAGCGCTGCGGCCGCCTTCGTGACGCTGCCGGTGTCGGCCAGGAGGCAGATCGTACGGAGATGGCGGAGTTCGAGGTCCATGCGTGGAATCTAGGCCGCCGGGGGCCTCCGTGTACAGACGTGGGGGTCGGGCGCGGTGGGGCGCGCGTCCCGTCTGGTGATGTGTCCCTGTCGGGCGGTGTTCGTCCAACGAGGCCGTTCCGGAGGGCCTGACGCGCCCTCCGCGTGGTTCGTTGGGATAAGGTGCCGTGCGTCACCATATAGTTGGACGACCTACTACTTCGACGGGAACCCGCGGAGCCGGTCGGTCCGAGGCGCACCTGCGCGCGCGACAGTGGGAGAGTTCATGGCGGTCGAACGCACGCTGCACACACCCGAGGCCGAACAGCTCCTGGAGCTGACCGGGGAACTCGTGGACAAGGAGATCGCCCCGCGTGCGGCCGGGGACGAGGAGGGGTCGGTCTTCCCCCGCGACGTCTTCACCACGCTGGGACGGGCCGGACTGCTCGGGCTCCCGTACCCGGGGGAGTACGGCGGCGGCGACCAGCCCTACGAGGTCTACCTCCAGGTCGTGGAGGAGCTGGCCCGGGGCTGGCTCGCCGTCGGCCTGGGCGTCAGCGTCCACACGCTCTCCTGCTACCCGCTCGCCGCCTTCGGTAGCGCGGAGCAGCGGGCCGCCCACCTCCCCGCGATGGTCGGCGGCGAACTCCTGGGCGCCTACTGCCTGTCCGAGACCTCCTCCGGTTCCGACGCCGCCGCGATGACCACCCGGGCCGAACGCGACGGTGAGGGCTACCGGGTCAACGGCGCCAAGGCGTGGATCACCCACGGGGGCCGGGCCGACTACTACACGCTGTTCGCCCGTACCGGCGCCCCGGACTCGGGCCCGCGCGGCATCAGCTGCTTCCACGTCCCGGCGGACACCCCCGGGCTCGGGGCGGCCGCACCCGAACACAAGATGGGCATGCGCTCCTCGCCCACCGCGGGCGTGCTCCTGGACGACGTCGAGCTGGGCGGGGACGCGCTGGTGGGGGAGGAGGGGAAGGGGTTCGGGATCGCCCTGGCCGCACTGGACTCCGGCCGCCTGGGCATCGCCGCGTGCGCGGTGGGGCTGGCCCAGGCCGCGCTCGACGCCGCGGTCTCCTACTCCCGGGAGCGCCAGCAGTTCGGCGGGGCGATCGGCGACTTCCAGGGGATCGGTTTCCTGCTGGCCGACATGGCCACGCAGGTCGCCGCGTCGCGGGAGCTCTACCTGTCCGCGGCACGCCTGCGCGACGCGGGCCGCCCCTTCGGCAAGCGGGCCGCCATGGCCAAGCTGATGGCCAGCGACACCGCGATGCGGGTCACCACGGACGCCGTCCAGGTGTTCGGCGGCTACGGGTACACCCGTGACTTCCCGGTCGAACGCTACATGCGCGAGGCCAAGGTGCTCCAGATCGTGGAGGGCACCAACCAGGTGCAGCGCCTGGTGATCAGCCGCCACCTGGCCAAGGAGGGCTGACGCCCGGCCGGGGCCGGTCCGGTCACCCCCGCAGGAGGTCGGCGGTGCGGTCGGCGGGGTGCACCGTCAACCGCACCTCGCGATCGGTGAGCACCGCCAGCGCCGCGCGGTACTCCGGGCCCCCGTCCAGGTCCGACAGCCACGCCGCCCCCGGGCCGCCGCCGCCCTCCCAGGACAGCAGCCGGGCCCGCGCGTCCGGAGCGCTGACCGCCACCCGGCGCAGACCGCCGGACAGTCCGAGCCCGGTCGCCTTGAGCAGCGCCTCCTTGCGCGCCCAGTAGCCGAAGAACGCCGCCGTCCGGTCCGCCTCGGGCATGGCCTTCCACGCCTCCTGCTCGCTGTCGGCCAGCGCGTACCCGGCCAACCCGGCCAGGTCCCGCGCCTCCGAGACCCGTTCCACGTCCACGCCCACCGGCGTCTCCCGGGCCAGGGCCAGCACCACCCACTCACCGGAGTGGCTGACCGAGACCTCCCACCCCAGGGCGGCTCCCGTGGGCACGGGCTTGCCGTGCGGCTCCTCGCGCACGCCCGGCGGCGCCTGCGCGCCGGTCCGCGCCTTGTCCTCACAGGACCGGCAGCGCAGCTCGAAGGCGACCCGCTCCGGGGCGCAGCCGGTCCGGTCGGCCAGGACCAGCCGGGACAGGGCCCGCCCCAGCAGGTGGCGGTCGCGGTCGGCCTGGAGCCGGAAGCGCTCCTGGCGTTCGCGTTCGGAGCGGTCCAGCAACCGCAGCAGGCGTTCGCTCGCGGAGGAGGTGTGGGCCCACCACACCGTGGAGTCGAGGGGCGCGGAGCTGAGCGTCATGCCCCCCATTGTCGCCGATCTTCCCGGCGATCGGTGGTGTGAGCCCAAGCCAAACGGGGCATCCGGTAAGTGGCAGGTCAGCCCGCCCCCTTGGAGGCCCAGATGTCCGTCGTCATGATGCTCGGTGCCGGAGCACTCGTCGGCCTCGTCGCCCTCACCGTGCTCTTCCTCGTCACCCTCCTCTCCGACAGGCCGGAGGGCGAGGCGCACCCCACCCGGGACCGCTCCGTACTCTAGGTGTGCGCGGCCCCCCGCCGTGCGCCACGACCAGCACGGAAAGGGTGGGCCCGTACCCATGACCGAAGAGAGCCGTCCCGCCTTCGCCGCCGAACGCCGGGAACGCATCCTGGAACTGGTGCGGGCCAACGGCAGCATGTCCCTGCGCGACCTCGCCGCCAAGGTCCGCGCCTCGGAGGTCACCGTCCGGCGCGACGTCCGCGCCATGGAGGCCGAGGGCCTGCTCGACCGCCGCCGGGGCGGAGCGGCGCTGCCCGGCCGGATCGGCCACGAACAGAGCTATGCGGGCAAGAGCGGGCAGTGCGCCGCCGAGAAGGCCGCCATCGCCGCCGTCGCGGCCCGCCTGGTACGTCCCGGCGACGCCGTCACCATCGGTCCCGGCAGCACCGCCGAGGCCTTCGCCCGGGCGCTTTTGGGCCACGGCGACCTCACCGTCGTCACCAACTCCCTCCGGGTCGCCGACGTGCTCGCCGGGGCCACGGGGATCGAGGTCGTGATGACCGGCGGCACCCTGTACGCCCCCACCCGGGCGCTCGTCGGCACGGCCGCCGAGGAGTCCCTGGCGGGCCTGCGGGTCAACCGCGCCTTCCTGTCCGGCAACGGGGTCAGCGCCGATCGCGGGCTGAGCACCCCCAACCCCGCGGTGGCCAGCGTGGACCGGGCGCTGTCCGCTTGCGCGGAGGAGACCATCGTGCTCGCCGACCACACCAAGGTCGGCGCGGACACCATGGTGCCGACCGTCGCCCCCGAGGAGATCGCCCACCTGGTCACCGACAGCAGCGCCGACCCCGAGGTGCTGATGACCCTGGAGGAGACCGGAGCCCTCGTCCACGTCACCGTGGTCGCCGGCGAACGCGGCCAGTGACGTACCGGGGGCCCGCGGTCCGGCCCTGGAGGCAGGCGCGTACCGTACCGGCCACACCTATTGTGTGGTGAGCGTTCCATGAGTGATCCTGGACGCCCCCTGCCAGACCCGACGTCCACCCACCCCAGGAGTCGCCGCGCATGCCCACCGACCCGACGCCCCCGACCGCTCCGGTGCGGATCACCCCCGAACCGGTGGCGCTGCCCGAGCCCTGGCGGAGCTCGGCCCTGACCGTGGTCGTGCCCACCTACGACGAGGCCGGGAACCTGCCGGTCCTGGTGGCGCAGCTCATGGCGCTGGACCTGCCCCGGCTGCGGGTCGTCGTGGTGGACGACAACTCCCCGGACGGCACCGGCGAGGTCGCCGACAAGCTCGCGGCGGAGCTCGGCGGTCGGCTTTGCGTGGTGCACCGCACCCGCAAGGACGGGCTCGGCCGCGCCTACGTGGAAGGCATGACCCGTGCCCTGGCCGACGGGGCCGAGTACGTCGTGCAGATGGACGCCGACCTCAGCCACCCGGTGGGGTACGTCCCCCAGCTCCTGGGCACGCTGCACTCCACCAACGCGGGTGTGGTCATCGGCAGCCGGTACGTGCCCGGCGGCAGCCTCTCCCAGGCCTGGGGCCTGCGCCGCCGCCTGCTCAGCGGGTGGGCCAACACCTACGTCAAGCGGGTGCTGTCGATCCCCGTCCAGGACGTCACCGCCGGTTTCAAGATCTGGCGCGCCCCCGCCCTGGAGGTCCTGGACCTGGCGAGTATCGAGAGCACCGGCTACGCCTTCCAGGTCGAGATGCACTACCGGGCGTTCCGGCGCGGGCAGAAGATCATGGAGATCCCCATCCACTTCGAGGACCGCGTCGTCGGCCAGAGCAAGCTCGACGGGGCGGTCGCCCTGGAGGCGGCGCTGCGCCCGCTGCGCCTGCGCCGTGCGGAGAACGCCAGACGCTGACCGTGTCCCCCTTGGGCGCGCGCCCCTTCACCTGCGATCCTGCGGGGGTCGGGACGATGAGCGAGGGGGACCACATGTCCGAACAGCCCTACGACGTGGACGCCGACATGGGGGAGGACCCCCAGGAGAGCGAGATCGCCGAGGCCGAGAGCCGCCAGAACCCGGACGCGCCCGTGTACGGGTACACCTTCGAGGACGAGAGCGCCGCCACCGAGCGCGGCATCGACCAGGAGGTGCGGGAGGAGCGCGACGACGTCATCCCGCGCGAGGACTTCGAGCTCGACGAACCCGGTGCCGAGGCGGAGGCGGTCCACGAGGAGGACGAGTCCTGAGCCCGCCGGGCCCCGGGAACCGCCGCGTTCCCGGGGCCCGGCCGCGTCCGCCGTCTCCCGGCGGCGGGGGCCGCACCGGCGCCGCCGGTCACCCGCGCTACTCCGCGCGGGCGCCTCGCCCGGGCCCCGGGCACCCGCGCTACTCCGTGCGGGCGCCTCGCCCGGGCCCCGGACGCGCGGACGGTCCTGCGACGCCCGGACCGTCACCCGACGCGCGCATGGTCCCGGGGTGTTGTCCACAGGATCGCCAACACATGTGATCTTCGAGGTCAAAGCGGGGATGACCCTGGTAGGGAGGCGGACAACGTGACCGAACGACCCTACGACGTGGACCTGGACCTCGGAGACGATCCCCAGGAGACCGAGGTCGCCCAACGAGAGCGCGTACTGGACCCCGACTTCGACATCCTCAGCTACGACTTCGAGGACGACGACAGCCGCGGCGGCCTTGGCATCACCGAAGAGGTGCGGGCCGAACGCACCGGCGTGGTCCCCCGACAGCGCTGGGGCGGGTACCGCAGCGCCGAGGAGGAGGCGCTGAGCGTGGTCCTCGACCCCGACGCCGTCAACGACCGGCCCCCGGAGGGGCACGGGACCTAACCGTCCTCAGCGCTCCGTACGGCCGCCGCCGTTCCCGGCGGTCGACCCCGGACAGGAGCGCAGCGGCGGGCCGGTCACGCCGCAGAACCGCACCGGCTGCTCCTCGCCGAGCGGTTCCACCGCACTGGTCTCCTCGGGCAGGGAACCCCGCCCCGCCGCCTCGGCCGCCTCCGGCATCCGACCGCGCGGCAGCACGAGGGCGCACAACGACGCCACCACGCACAGGCCCGCGAGGATCAGCATGGCCGTGCCGAACCCCGTCGCCAGCGACGCCGAGTGCCCCTGCGACCCCGCCCCCTGGCCTCCGGACCCGCCGATTCCGGCCAGCACCGGTACCGCCGCCACCCCGATCAGCTGCGCGCCCCGGGCGAACGTGTTGTTGACCCCCGACGCCAGCCCCGCGTGCCGCTCCGGAACCGAGGCGAGCACGGTGGCCGTCAGCGGGGCCACGGTCGTGGACAGACCCAGCGCCACCAGCAGCACCCCCGGCAGCACCCCGGTCAGGTACGGGGCGTCGCCGTGCAGCCGGGACAGCACCGCGAACCCGACGGCCAGCAGCAGGGGACCGACCACCAGCTGCGTCCGCGGCCCGATCCGCGAGGCGAGCCTGCCCGATCGCGCCGACAACAGCAGCATCAACAAGGTGATCGGCAACGACGCGGCCCCGGCGGCGACGGGGGAGTAGTCCGCCACCTCCTGGAGGAAGATCACCAACAGGAACAGCAGCGGACCCAGCGAACCGTAGATCAGCACCGTGGCCCCGTTGGTCACGCTGAACGGCAGGGAGCGGAACAGCCCCAGCGGAAGCATGGGGGAGGCGGTGCGCGCCTCCACGAACACGAACACCGCCAGCGCCGCCACACCCACGACCGCGCCGGTCCACACGGCGGGGGTGGGACCCACCGCGCCCCACTGGATCAGCGCGTACGTGACGCCCGCCAACGCCACCACGCCCAGCAGCGCCCCGCCGTAGTCCAAACGCCCCTGGCTGGAGGTGTCCCGCGACTCCGGCACCCGGAACCGGGCGATCAGCAGCACCACGACCGCGACCGGCAGGTTGATGAGGAAGATCAGGCGCCAGTCACCGATCTGCACGAGCCAACCGCCGACGAACGGCCCCACCGCCGCCGCCACACCGGTCAGGCCCGACCACGCGCCGATCGCCCGCGCCCGGTCGTCCTCCCGGAAACCCGCCTGGAGGATGGCCAGGCTCCCCGGGGTCAACAGCGCGCCGCCCACCCCCTGGATCACCCGCCCGGCGACCAGCCACCCCAGGTCCGGCGCGAACGTGCACAGCGCCGACGCCAGCGCGAACACCGTCACACCCGCCATGAACAGCCGCACCCGACCGAACCGGTCCGAGAGCGAGCCGCTCAACAGGATCAGCGCGGAGAGGGTGACCATGTACCCGTTGACGATCCACTGGAGCCCGGCCAACCCCGTGCCGAGGTCCCCCTGGATCGCGGGGAGCGCCACCGTCACCACCGTGGAGTCCAGGAACGCCATCCCCGAACCCAGGACCGTCGCGGTGAGCATCCACCGGGCCGCGGGCGTCCCCCACGCCACCTGACCGGCGGGCACCGGCACCGAACCACTCATACGACACACCTCCCAGGACTACCGCCACCATAGGAGCGGGCCCCCTCCCGGAGGAGGGGGCCCGCGCCGACTTTTCGTCGTCCTGTGCGGTCTTGACCGCCGGCTACTCGCTGGCGAGCGCTCCGGTGATCGAGGTCCCGGCGGCCCGCCGGGCGGGCAGGACCGCGGCCAACAGCCCGGCCAGCACGGCGATCGCGATGAACACCGCGATCTGCGCGACCGGGACGCTGAACACCAGGCCCGGCAGGACCGCGGCACCGGCCGCCCAGCCGAACAGCACGCCCAGGGAGATGCCGATGCCCGCGCCGATCAGGCACAGCAGCACGGCCTCGACGCTCAGCATCCGGCGCAGCTGCCCCTTGCCCAGGCCCAGCGCCCGCAGAAGGGCGGACTCCCGGGTGCGCTCCAGGACGGACAGCGCCATCGTGTTGGAGATACCGAACACCGCGATGATGATCGCCAGGCCCAGCATCGCAGCGATGGAGTAGAAGGCGATGTTCATCATCTCGGAGAACTGGTTCTTCATCTCCGCGACCGACATGACCTGCACCATCGGGTACTCGTCGACCGCCGCGTAGACGGCCTCGCGCACCTGCGCCGCGTCGGCGCCGTCGGCGGCGCGCAGGTGCAGGAACTGGCTGTCCCTGATCTCCGGGAAGGCCGCCGAGAAGTCCTCGGAGGTGACGACCGCGCCCCAGAAGGCGGCACCGTCCTCGGCGATCGCGGCGATCTCCAGATCGAGGTCCCCACTGGGGGCGGGAACGGTGAACGTGTCACCCACGCTCCGGCCCTCCGCGTAGGTCTGGGTCACGACCACCTTGCCCGACTCCAGGTCGGCCAGGTCGCCTTCGACCGTCTCGCCCTTGATGTCGACGCCGATCTCGGCACCGTAGTAGGCCATCACCGGCAGACCCATGGCGGTCGGGTCGGAGTCGTCCTCGATGAAGGTGGAACGCTGCGCCATGACCTTCTCGAGCAGCGGGCTCTCGGACAGCTTCTCCTGGACCTCCTGCGGGACGAGCGCCTCGGTGCTCTCCTCCTCGACCGCGTCCTCGGAGACTCCCTCTTCCGGGCCGGTCTCCTCCACGGGGCCTTCGACGGCACCCTCGACAGGGTCGCCCTCCTGGGCCGCCCGGGCCGCGTCCTCGGGGCCCTCTCCCTCGACGGCGCCCTCGGCACCGTCCTCGGCGCCGTCGACGCCCTCCTCCGGTGCGGCGGCGTTCTGCCCCTCCGGGGCGTACTGGGCGCTGATCTGGTAGTCCACCGGGAACTGCTCGTCGAGCTGCTTGGTCAGCGTGGACTCGAAGGATGTGCTGATCACCGAGTAGCCGGTGATGAGCGTGGCGCCCACCGTCAGCGCGATCATCGCGGTCGCCGCGCGGCGCGGGCTCCGGGTGGAGTTGTCCACCGCCAGCATGCTGGGAACGCCCACCCGCCGCAGCGGGACGCCGACCACCCTGACGATGCCGCGCACCAGCAGGGGACCGAGGACGACCACGCCGACGAAGGCGATCAGGGCGGCACCGGTCACGACGAACAGGCCGTTCGGGTCCGGGCCCATGCCCTGGCTCAGCGCGACCAGCCCGGCGGAGGCGGCGAAGGCCAGCAGGCCGAACACCACGCGCACCCATCCGGTGCCCTTCTCCAGCCCGGAGGCGGTGGCGCTGGTGCGCAGGGCGGCCAGCGGCGCCACACGGGTGGCCCGGGTGGCCGGAACCAGCGCGGAGAACACGGTCATCAGGGTGCCGACCAGCAGGCCCACGATCACGGCGGTCGGGCTGACCACCACGGACGCGGTGACGTCGGACCCCATCAGCTGCCCGCCGAACCGGGCACCGGCCGCGCCGACGCCCACACCGGCCAGCACACCGAGCGCGGAGGCCACCAGGCCCACCACGAACGACTCGCCCAGCACGGAACGGAAGACCTGGCCGCGCTTGGCGCCCACACAACGCAGCAGGGCCAGCTCACGCTGACGCTGCGCGATGAGGATCGCGAAGGTGTTGTAGATGACGATCCCGGCGACGAACATCGCGATGACGCCGAAGAGCAGCAGAGCGACGCGCAGCACCTCGGTCTGGGCGCCCGCGCTCGTGGCCATCTCCTCGCCGAAGGCCGCGCCGGTCTGCACCTCGGTACCGGTCACGGCGGCGACCGCCTCGGCGGCGTCCTCGTCGGTGGAGCCCTCGGCCGCGCGCACGTCGATCTCGGAGTAGCCCGAGGCGCCGGTCATCCCCTGGACGGTGTCCGGGGCGAAGACCACCGCGCCGCCGAAGCTGTAACTCGGGTCGACACCGAAGTCGACCAGGCCGGTGACGGTGAACTCGCGCTTCTCCTGCTCGGGGTCGAGCACCGTGACGGTGTCACCGACCTCGAAGCCGGTCTGGTCGGCGGTCGAGGTGGCCAGCGCGATCTCGTCGTCGGCGGAGGGCAGTTCGCCCTCGTTGGCGGAGAACCGGCTGGTCTCGCCGAACGCGATGGCGGCGGGAGGTGTGAAGCCGAACGCGCGGCCCTCGGCGTCCAGGAGCACGGCCTCGCCCCGGACCAGGCCGTCGGCCCCGGCGACCTCGGGCAGGGCGCGGATCTCGTTCAGCACGGAGTCGGTGAAGGGAACCGGCTCCAGCGGGAAGCCGTCCTCGTCCTCACCCTCCTCCGCCTCGGGGACGGCGATGGCGTCGACGCTGGTCGCCGACCCCATCACGGACTTCTCGTAGCTGGCCTTGAGGGTGTCGGCGAAGACCAGCGTCCCCGACACGAACATGACGCCCAGCAGGATGGCCAGGACGGTGGTGACGTACCGGGACTTGTGGAGCCTGAGCCCGGCGAGTGTGGTGCGGAGCATGGAGGTCAGGCCTCCAGCTTCAGCAGGCGCTCGGAGACGACCTCGGCGGTGGGCGCGTGGACCTCGTCCACCAGGCCGCCGTCCCGCAGGAAGACCACGCGGTCGGCGTAGGAGGCCGCGACCGGGTCGTGCGTCACCATGACGATGGTCTGGTTCAGGTCCTTGGCCGAGTCGCGCAGGAAGGCCAGCACCTCGGCACCCGAACGGGAGTCCAGGTTGCCGGTGGGCTCGTCCGCGTAGACGACCTCGGGGGCGTTGAGCAGGGCGCGGGCGACCGCCACGCGCTGCTGCTGCCCGCCGGAGAGCTTGGTGGGCAGGTGGTCGAGCCGGTCGCGCAGCCCCACCACGTCGATGATGTGGTCGAAGCGCTGCTGGTCGACCTTGCGCTTGGCGATCTGCGAGGGGAGCAGGATGTTCTGCTCGGCGGTCAGCATCGGCAGCAGGTTGAACGACTGGAAGATGAAGCCGATCCGGTCGCGGCGCAGCAGCGTCAGCTCGGCGTCACGCATTCCCGTGATCTGGGTGCGGCCCAGGTGCACGGTGCCGGAGGTGGGGACGTCCAGCCCGGCCAGGCAGTGCATCAGGGTCGACTTGCCCGACCCGGAGGGGCCCATGATCGCGGTGAACGCGCCCCGGTGGAACTCCACGTCCACACCGGCGAGGGCGTGCACCTGGCTGCCGCCGGTGTCGTAGGTCTTGGTGAGCCCCCGAGCCACCACCACCGGCGGGGCTTGGACCGGGGACGTGGGCTTCACAGCGGACTCGGTCACGACGACAACTCCAGAGATCGGGAAAGGCGGGTGCCGGTGAGCGGGGTGGCCCCCGTGCTCCTCGGCGTGTTCCTTCACGCTAGATCCCCGACGCCCTCCGCCACCTCGGCCTCCGGGCTGATCCTCACCCCGGCCAAAGGCATGACATGGGGCGGGTTCGGGACTCCTTCGTCAGGGCCGACCCCCGACTTTCGTAGGGGGTGCGCCCGCCGCGCGCAGCGCCCGCCCGTGCTCGAAACCGCCGTGAACTGCGAGAACGTCGCCAGAGTCACTTTCGTCGGGTCGGCGCTCCGGGTCGGCCGAACGGACGACCCCCGGGCGAGGTGCCACCGTAGACTCTGGCGGATGAAGACGTGGTCGCAGGATCGCCTGCGTGACTTCGGCGCCCTGCTGCGCCACAACTGGCACTGGTGGTGGAAGCGCCGCCTGCGCGTCGCCGACTGGTGCTACGCCCTCTTCACGCTGCCCTTCAGCGGGCTGATGATGCTCGCCGGGACCGCCACCGGCCCGGGGTTGCTGGCCACGCCGTTCGACATGGGCATGGCCCTGGTGGACGATCCCCGCTCCGCCGTCCTCGCGGGCTTCCTCGCCTACGCCCTCCCCGGCACGCTGGCCTCGGTCACGATGCTGTGGCGCCGCAGCAGACCCGCGTGGCTGATGGTCGCCGGGCTGCTCATGCTGGTCCTGTACGGGAACCCCGTCCCCCTCATGGTGGGCCTGTACTCCTACCCCGCGCACTTCAGCGACCGCACGCCCCTCGTCGGCTGGTTCACGGTCTCCCTGCTCAGCCTCGGCGCCCTCTACCACTCCACCCCGGTCGGCTTCGTCGTCCTGGCCGTGTTCTACCTGGTCGTGCCGGTCATCGGCGGACTGTGGATCGGAACCAGGCGCCAGCTCATCGACCGCCTGAAGGAACGGGCCGAACGCCTGGAACGCGAACAGCACATGCTCGCCGAACAGGCCATCGGAGCCGAACGCACCCGCATCGCCCGGGAGATGCACGACGTCGTCGCCCACCGGGTCAGCCTCATGGTCCTGCACGCGGGCGGACTGGAGGTCTCCACCGCCGACCCCCGCACCGTCGAGGCGGCCGGGCTCATCCGCACCACCGGGCGCGAGGCCCTCTCGGAGCTGCGCGGCATCCTCGGGGTGCTGCGCGACGAGGACACCGACACCGCCCCTACCGCACCCCAGCCCGTCCTGGGCGACCTCGAACGGCTCGTCGCCGAGTGGCGCGGGGCCGGGATGCGGGTGAGATGGGAGAAGACCGGGCGGGTCCGGCCCCTGCCCGTCTCCGTCCAGCGCACCGCCTACCGGATCGTGCAGGAGGGGCTCACCAACGCCGCCAAACACGCCACCGGCGCCCCCGTGGAGGTGTGGCTGCACCACGGCGAGGACCGGCTGGAGGTGGAGGTGGCCAACGACCCGGCGACCGCGCCGGTCCACGCGCCGCCGCGCAGCGGGTTCGGCCTGACCGGCCTGCGCGAGCGCGTCGTCCTGGCCGGAGGAGAGCTCAGCTCGGGGGTGTGCCCGGACGGAGGATGGCGATTGCGCGCTATCTTGCCGGTGGGGGAGGACACGGCCCCCGACGCCAACAGCTCCGAAGCCGAGGAAGAGGGCACCGACGGTGATCCGCACGCTCCTGGTCGATGACGAACTCCTGGTCAGGTCCGGCCTGCGGATGATCCTGGAGGCCGACCCCGGGATCGAGGTGGTCGGAGAGGGCAGCGACGGCGAGGAGGCCGTGCGCCTGGCCGAGGAGCTCACCCCCGACGTGGTCCTGCTGGACATCCGCATGCCCGGCACCGACGGACTGGCCGCCGCCGCGCGGCTCAACACCCTGGCGCACGCGCCCCGGGTCGTCCTGCTCACCACCTTCGACCTCGACGAGTACGTGCACGCCGCGCTGCGCGCCGGAGCGGTGGGCTTCCTGCTCAAGGACACCCCGCCCCGGGAACTCATCAACGCGGTGCGCACGGTGTACGAGGGCCACGCGATGCTCGCGCCCAGCGTCACCAAGCGCATGCTCGAACGCTTCGCCTCCCCCGCGCCCGCCGACTCCGCGGCCGGGCGCACCGAGGCCCTGCGCCGGCTCTCGGTGCTCAGCGAGCGTGAACGCCAGGTCCTGGTGGCCGTCGCCGAGGGCAAGTCCAACGCCGAGGTCGGCCGCGCGCTGGACATGCGCGAGACCACCGTCAAGGCGCACGTGAGCCGTATCCTCGCCAAGCTGGAGATGTCCAACCGGGTGCAGGCGGCGATCCTCGCCCACGACGCGGGCTGGGCCTGAGACCCCCGACGGGCACGGGTGACCGGCCTCACCCCGTCGCGCGTACCGAACCGCATCCCCCCGCCACCGGGGGCTGCGCGCCGCCCGCGAACGCCCGGATCGTCCCGGAAGGCGCCCCCACCCGCCTCGGTTGCGTCTACCGGCCGGTAGCTCGGTAACCTGCAAGGCGATCCGCACCCGGAACATCACGTCGTGGCTGTTCAACAGCCGCAGAGAAGAGGAGCCCCTATGTCGCGCTCGGTACTGGTCACCGGTGGCAACCGAGGGATCGGTCTGGCCATCGCCCGTGAGCTCGCGGCTGGTGGGGACAACGTGGCGGTCACCTACCGTTCCGGCGAGCCCCCGGAGGGCCTGCTCGGCGTGCGCTGTGACATCACCGACTCCGCCCAGGTCGACGCCGCCTTCAAGGAGGTCGAGGAGGCCCAGGGCCCCGTGGAGGTGCTCGTCGCCAACGCTGGCGTCACCAAGGACCAGCTGCTCGCCCTCATGAGCGAGGACGACTTCTCCTCCGTCCTGGACACCAACCTCACCGGCTCCTTCCGGGTGGCCAAGCGCGCCGTGCGCGGCATGATGCGCAAGCGCTTCGGCCGCATCGTCCTCATCTCCTCCGTCGTGGGCCTGCTCGGCTCCGGCGGCCAGGCCAACTACGCCGCCTCCAAGGCCGGTCTCGTCGGCTTCGGGCGCTCCCTCGCCCGCGAGCTGGGCTCCCGGAACATCACCGTGAACGTCGTCGCCCCCGGCTTCATCGAGACCGACATGACCGCCGCCCTCAGCGAGGACCGCCAGGCGGAGATCAAGAAGAACGTCCCGCTGGGCCGTCTCGGCTCCACCGACGACATCGCCAAGACGGTGGGCTTCCTCACCGGTCCCGGCGGCGGCTACGTCACCGGCGCCGTGATCCCCGTCGACGGCGGACTGGGCATGGGCCACTGAGCCGGAACGACCACCAGCCCCACCCCAGCCACACACAGGACGGACCATCCCACCATGGGAATCCTCGAAGGTAAGCGCATCCTCGTCACCGGGGTGCTCACCGACTCCTCCATCGGCTTCCACATCGCCCGCCTCGCCCAGGAGCAGGGCGCCACGGTCGTGCTCACCGGCTACGGACGCATGGGCCTGGTGCGGCGCATCGCCAAGCGCCTACCCGAGACACCGCCCGTCCTGGAGCTGGACGTCACCGACGACCAGCACCTGGCGAGCCTGGCCGAGCGGGTCGGCGAACACGTCGACGGTCTCGACGGGATCGTGCACTCCATCGGCTTCACCCCCCAGGGGGCCCTGGGCGGCAACTTCCTCAACACCGAGTGGAACGACGTCGCCCAGGCGATGCACACCTCCACGTTCTCGCTGAAGTCGCTGACCACCGCGCTGCTGCCCCTCATGGACAAGGGCGGATCGGTCGTCGCCCTGGACTTCGACAACAGCGTCTCCTACCCGGTCTACGACTGGATGGGCGTGGCCAAGTCGGCGCTGACCTCCACCGCGCGCTACCTGGCCCGCTACGTGGGGGACCGGAACATCCGGGTCAACCTCGTCTCGGCGGGTCCGCTGAGCACCATGGCGGCCCGCAGCATCCCCGGGTTCGAGGAACTGGCGCGGCACTGGCCGGAGCGGGCGCCGCTCGGCTGGGACGTGAGCGACCCCGAGCCCGCCGCGAAGGCGGTCGTGGCCCTGCTGTCCGACTGGTTCCCGGCCACCACCGGCGAGATCGTGCACGTCGACGGCGGGTTCCACTCCACCGGAGCCTGATCCGTGGGCGGTGCCCCGAGCGGGGCGCCGCCCACACGTGTGTTCGCCGCACCGGTACCATCTGCCCCGCCGGTACACGTGTGGGAACCGGCGGCACGGTGTCGTTTCGGAAGGCGGACGGTATGGATCTGGGACTGTCGGGAGCGCGGGTCGTGGTGACCGGGGCCAGCAGGGGGATCGGCCGCGCCATCGCCCAGGTGTTCGCCGAGGAGGGCGCCGACCTGGCGATCTGCGCGCGCGGCCCGGAGGCCCTCGGGGAGGCGGCGCGCGAGCTGTCCGCGACCGGCGCGAAGGTGTTCACCCGCGCCCTGGACGTCACCGACCACATCGCGCTGCCGTCGTTCGTGAACGACGCCGCCTCCGAGCTGGGCGGCCTCGACGTGCTGGTCTCCAACGTGTCCGGGGGGAGCGCGCCGACCCCCGACCAGTGGGAGCGGGGGTTCAACGCGGACCTCATGCCGTTCGTGCGCCTCACCGAGGCGGCGCGGCCCTTCCTCATCGGTTCCGAGCGCGGCGCCGTGGTGCTGGTCTCCACCACCTCGGCCCTGCACGTGACGACGCCCGCCGGAGCCCGCTCCTACGGCGCGGTGAAGGCGGCCCTGAACCACCACGCGTCGTCGCTCGCCCGCGAGTGGGCGCCGGACGGCGTGCGCGTCAACACGGTCTCGCCGGGGCCCATCGAGTTCCCCGGCGGCGGCTGGGAGCGGCGCCGCGACAGCGACCCGGACTTCTACGAGAGCGTGCGCGAGCGCGTCCCCTACGGCCGCCTGGGCCGCCCGGAGGAGGTGGCCCGTTCGGTGGCCTTCCTCGCCAGCCCCGCCGCCACCTACGTCACCGGCCAGAACCTGGTCGTCGACGGCGGCTTCCTCGACCAGGTTTGACCCGGCCAGGCCCTCCCGGGCAGTCGGCCCCACCCGGGCGTCCTGTGGGCGCCCGGGTTTCCCATGCGCGGAGACCATCGGATGAGAAGTCCGGCGCCCGGGTGTCGCCCCGTGTCGAGTGTCCGGCGCCATCCGAGTACGGCACAGTCATGTGCCGCGTCGTGTCGCCCGCTGACGTCCCGGTCCAGAACTGCGGAGCACAAACGGAGCACACACGGGCCGATGGCGGCGTCCGAAGGCACCTCGCGAGGTTCTCGGTGCACTCGCCGCTACTCGGATCTTCGGCGAAGAGTGTTATCCAGTTCTCGAAACCCACACCTTTGTGCCGTTTCTCTGATACAGACTTCCCTCCATGGCCGGGATGACTTCATGTAGGGCACAATCAGCAGCATGGTAGCTAGACTGACGCGGATTGTGCCCACTGTGGTCGCTGTAGGGTCCGCACTCGCAGTTGTGGGTGCGTTGGGGGCAGCATTATGGCTGGGTGGAGGACCGGCCAGCCGTTCGGGTTGGGAAGCTGGCGGATGGGTCGCTGGCATTGTGGCAGCTCTAGCATTGCCCGTGGGAGCACTCAGTTGGGTTGTCCGACGCTCTTCGTGGGCCGCTGAGGCACCGACTACCGCTGACCTCGATCAGGTCAAGGACAGGCTAGCCGGTCATTTGAAGCAGCAGTGGGAGCGTGAGGCTAAAATTCGCCTTCTGCACGATCCAGTCCCGATGCCAGTGCGCTGGCAACTCACCGGACGCCAGGAACTCATGGATCGGACTACTAATGTCTTGGGGATAGGAGAGACCTCCTTCGAGGGAACCAGTGACAACATCGATGCCCTGGCTGATCGGTTCCGGGCTCTACCCCGTCAGCGCCTCGCTATCCTGGGTGGGCCGGGGAGTGGTAAAACCACTCTGGCAATGCAGCTCTTATTGCGCCTGTTAGTAGACTGGACTAGGGAAAAGGAAGGGCCGGTGCCTGTGCTGGTGTCCATGGCTGGATGGGACACCGATGAGCATCCCACCCTGGCTTCCTGGCTAACCCACCGACTGGACCAAGACATTCCCTTCCTTCGGGCTTCCGCTCTAGGAAAGAAAACTGCTCACCATCTGGCCACACGCGGTGCACTTCTACCGGTGCTCGACGGGCTTGACGAACTTCCAGAGGGGTCACGTTCAGCAGTGGTTTCAGCCCTGAACAGGTCCTTGGGAGATGGTCCGCTAATCTTGGCAAGTCGTTATAGCGAGTTCGCTGCATCGGTGGCTGAGGCTGGTGATGTTCTTGCCTCGACCGCTGTCGTGATGCCTAGAGAGCTGCACCCGGATGACGCTGCTAAGTACCTGGAGAAATGCCTGCGCACGCGTCATCAGCAGCAGAAGTGGGAAGCGGTCCTGGCTCATCTCCGAAGCCCGCGTGTTTCGCGCGAGCTTCGTTCTTCACTCCGCTTAATCACCGCCACCCCTCTAGGTCTATGGCTAGTCCGCTCCGTTTATCTCGACAGCGGGGCAGACCCCGCCCCGCTCCTTGGCAGTGAACGCTTTCCTACTAGAGAGGTACTCGAAGCAGCTCTGCTTGACTGGATCATCGAAGCTGTGATCAAAACGTACGGGGAACAGAAAAATGAAAATGGCAGCCTAGATCTGCCATTTATGGATCGCGAGGGGTACGACTCAGGGAAAGTCCGTGATCGACTAGCATATCTCGCCCACATGCTCAGTCGCACCTCAGCTAAGGGGGAGCTTTCGGCCACACGGAACCTGGCCTGGTGGGAGTTGGGTCCCCGTGTCTTTCCTGGGGGTCGGACGTGGCGGGAACGGGTATCTTTCCGGATTTTTTTAGGAGGGCTGCTTGGACTATCCGGATTCTTGTTCGGGATGATTTTTTTCGCTTTTGTTGGGGGAATCCACTCCGGGTTGCGCAGTGCTCTCATGGGGGGTCTATTTGGCGGATTTATTCTTGGCTCTGCGAACGCTCTACTGAACACGGTGGACCGCAAGGAGTACCTACTGTGGTCAGCCAAGGGTCCAGGGTACGCGAACCTCGAGCTCACTGGTCGGCTCCGAGGCTTGGTCCGACACCTTATGCGTAGCATGGTTCGTTCCGGTGTCGTGGCTTTCCTGCTTTACGGTTCTCTGCTGGGGTTCGTGGCATTGCAAGAGGGAGGCGCTGGTGCTGGTATTATAGTGGGCATTTTTGGCGGCCTTTTTGCTGTTTTTTGCATAGTTCCTACGCTCGGTTTTGTGGGTGGAATATTTGATTGGATACAGAACTCCTCTCTCGAGGGAAAGGTTAATTCTCCAGTTTCCTCCTGGCGGGAAGATCGATCCCTCAACCTCGTGCGCGGGGTGGTGTGGGGTATGGTGTTCGGATTTGGGGGAGGTGTGCTATTTGGATTATTCGCTGGTCCATGGTGGGGTGTGACTGTGGGATTTTTTTTCGCGCACATATTTGGGACAAGGCTCGTGCTTAGCCGGAATGACCACTCAGCCTGGCCGTCCTACGTCGTTGCCACGTACTATCTCGCCTGGAAACGGCGGCTACCCCGACGCCTCATGGCCTTCCTCGACGATGCGCATCGCGTCGGCCTCTTGCGCACTGTCGGCCCGATTTACCAGTTTCGCCATGCCCGGTTACAGGACTACCTTGCACAGACCTATCGGGAGCAAGCAAGGCCCAGTCGGTCGGCTCCCACCTCTGGCTCTATTCCCCAGACGCTGGATCAAGGGGTGTAGCTCACGATCTTGGTGGTGGGTGCGGGGAAAGCCGCGGTGTCTACCGGGATCGCCTCCGGTCACTCGCCACCACCTCTCACCCGAGGATCGAGAAGCGACGTCTCCTCCGTGTGGTGCGCCTCTAGACTCTGGCTCATGCCGAGAAGCCTGTATCTGGTGTTGTCCGGAGCCCCCGCGCCGGAAGGGGTGACCGAACTTGTCCAGGCCCTCCACGGCCACGGCTGGCACGTGACGGTGCTGTCCACCCCGACGGGCGCGGACTTCCACGACCAAGACCAGCTCGCAGAACTGACGGGCGAACCGGTCCGCGTGGCGTTCCGGACGCCTGGGCAGGGCAAACCCCTTCCTCCCGCCGATGTGGTGTTGGCTTGTCCGCTGACCTTCAACTCCACGAACAAGTTCGCCCAGGGGCTGGCGGACAACTTCGCGATCGCCCTGCTGTGCGAGATGGTCGGATACGGGGTACCGACCGTGGTGGTGCCGCACTGCAAACCCCAGCTCGCCACCCACCCGGCCTTTGCCCGATCCTTGGAGACCCTGCGCTCGATGGAGCCGGTCACCGTCCTGCACGACCCCGACGCCCCCTACGAGAACCGTCTGCCCTCCTGGCAGCAGGTCATCGACACCGTCAACCGCCTCTGACCGAAAGGCACAGCGTGGACCCCGCCACTCGAGGCCAGACGATCAAACGTGCCCGACGACAGCACGGCTACTCCCAGAGCGTGCTCGCCGGACTCGTGGGACGCTCCGAGTCCTGGCTCTCCCAGGTCGAACGCGGCATCTTGTCGGTGGACTCCCACGAAATCCTCACCCGCCTGGCCCGCGTCCTGCGCCTGGACCTGACCGAGCTGACCGGAACCGAAACCGAGGCGGTCACCGACATGCGCTACGACGCCGCCCGCGCGATCGAGCGGGCCATGATGCGCTACTCCACCCTGGAAACCATCGTCGCCGAGACCGGCAGCGAACCCCGCATCGACCCCGCCTCGCTCTCGGTTCAGGCGCACCAGACCTACGCCGCCTACCAAGCGGCCCGCTACGACGAGGTCGGACGCCGCCTGCCCCAGCTCATCCGCGAGGCCGAAGCCGCCGCCCACACCCCCGGCTGCGACCGGCCCGCCGTGTGCTCAGCCCGAGCCATGGTCTACAACACCACAGCCGCCCTACTGCGCCGGGTCGGGGAGAAGGACCTGGCCTGGCAGGCCGCCGACCGCGCCATGTCCGCCGCCGAGTGGGCCGACCAAACGCTGCTGACCGCAGTGGGCGCCTACCGACTGGCGTACGTGTTCATCTCGCGCGGGCGGCCCGCTGAAGCGGCGGAGCTGGCGATGGGCGCGGCCTCAGCGCTGGAGCGCCGCATGCGCCCCGGAACCCCCGAAGAGCTGAGCGTCTACGGCGGACTCCACCTCGCCGCCGCCACAGCCGCCGCTGCGGAGTTCGACCGTGCGGCGGTACCGCGCTTCCTAGGCCAGGCCCGCCGTGCTGCGGTCCGTTTGGGCGGTGACCACAACCTGTACGGGACCGCTTTCGGTCCGACAAACGTGGCCATCCACACCATCAGCACTGCCGTCGCGATCGGTGACGCCCGCGCCGCTGTGGAAGCGGGGGAGGACCTGGAGGTGGGTACGCTGCCTGCGGGTCTGGTTGGTCGGCGGGCCCAGGTCTGTTTGGACCTGGCCCGCGCCTACACCCAGCGCCGCCAGGACGCCGCAGCGGTCCACACCCTGCTGGACGCCGAACGGCTCGCCCCCGAACTCATCCGCTACCACCCCGGAACAGCCGGGGTGCTGACCGAACTGCTGCGCAGGGAGCACCGGCGTTCAACACCGGAACTGCGCCCTCTGGCCAGCAGGGCCGGGGTGGCCTGAGCCAACCCGCAAATTCCTGCGGGTCTTTTACCCTCCTGCGGCTGTGGAATCGTGCGCTGTCCGCGTCTTACGGTCACCGCATGTCACTCTCCCACTGCTCCCGACCCGCCGGGCGATCACCACTTCCCGCCTCGATTCCTCAGCAGCGACACCTCGGCCAACACCCTCTTCAACAGGGCGGGGCTGACCATCGGCTCGGTCGGCCTGTCGCATGCCCCCTGTTCGGTCTGCAGGAGGTGGCGGCGTGGCACAGGTGATCGAGGTGGACGTGGACCGGTTTCGCGCCCACAAGGCCCAGTCCGTGCAACGGCTTCCTCGGCGCACGAGCGATCCGCGCGCGAACACCCCGATCGCCACCAACACCGCCCAACCGCAGCAGGCGGCAGCGGTCAACCTGCCTGGAGAACCGGAGCAGGCCGCGGTGATGCGACGACGCATCCGCTCCCGGGCTGGTGCCCTCGGTTCAGCGACAGAGGCGTTGGTGCTGTTGGCCGATGAGCTCTTCACGAACGCCTTGCGCCATACCCGCAGCGGAGAGCCTGGCGGCGAGGTGACGGTGGCTCTTTTCAAACTCCCCGACCGATTCCAGGTCAAGGTTACCGACCAGGGGCCACGGGAAGGCGAGCCCGTCTTCCCCTGCCCACGCCCGCTGGATGCGTGTACCGAGGGAGGGTTCGGCCTGCACCTGGTCGCCGCCGAGGCGAGCCGGTGGGGCACCCTCCAGGAGAACGGTCGCACCACCGTGTGGTTCGAGATCGACCGCCGAGCAAGACGGATCTGATCCCTCATGTCCTGGACGCGCGCCGACGACACGCGTTTCTACGCCGATGCCGAACGCCTCGAGCACCACCTCGGAGCTGACTGGGTGGTTCTGTGGGGGCCGGGATCGCGGCGCTTCTGGGCCTTCGCCCGAGGAGGTTGTGCCCCTCTGATCTTGTCCGATCCCACGCTCGAAGGCCTGCGCCAGCAGGTTCGCAACGTCGGCCATCGGCTAACGCGCCGGACCTACGCCGCGACGCACACCCTTGAGACCGCGCGGCTCACCCAGCCTCCCCATAGCCGTTGACCTGCGCCCCACCGGCCTGCCCTGGCCACTCTCGACTTCCTCCCGCGAGAAGGTGCCGTGATAGCCCCTCACTTCCACTCGGTGATCCTGCAACCCACCACGCTGTGCAACCTCAACTGCTCCTACTGCTACCTGCCGGTCCACGAACGCAAGACCCGCACCGAGATGCCGATCGAGGTCGCCCAAGCCCTCGCCGCCGGCATCGATACACAGAACACGAGCGAGGTCGTGGACGTGGTCTGGCACGGAGGCGAACCCCTCACCACACGCCGAGACCACTTCCGCGACCTCGTGGAAGCGTTCGAGCCCCTGCTCCGAGAAGGCCGGATCCGCCACTGCGTGCAGACCAACGCCACCCTCATCGATGACGCCTGGTGCGACTTCTTCACCAGATACGACTTCCGGGTCGGAGTGAGCATCGACGGCCCCGCGGCGGCGAATCTGTCCAGAGCGGATTGGTCCAACCGACCCGCCTTCTCCCGCGTGGAACGCGGCATCTCCCACCTCCGAGCCCACGGGATCGACTTCACCGCCATCTGCGTCGTCACTGCACAGACCATCACTCACCCCCACACCCTGCTCGACTTCTTCGAAGGCCTGGGCGCCAAGAGCGTCGGCTTCAACATCGAAGAACTCGAAGGCGCCAACGACACCCGCCAGCACGTCGACCCCGCCCACGTCCGCTGCTTCTGGCGCACGATGTTCGACCGCATCGACAACGGCAGCACCCTTCGCGCCCGCGAGGCCGACCGACTCCTGGGCTACCTGGCCGACGTGAGAGCCGGGCGCAAAGACCGCTGGGAAACCGCACTGATCGACCCCATCCCCACCATCGGGACCAACGGCGACGTGGTCGTGCTCTCCCCAGAACTACTCGGCGTCAAGGACGACCAGTACGACAACTTCGTCCTGGGCAACGTCCTGAGTGAGCAACTGCCCACCATCCTCGCCCGAGCCCCACACGCCGCCTACGTCCGCGAACACCTGGACGGCGTGCGCCAATGCCGCCGAACATGCGAGTTCTTCACCTTCTGCCAAGGCGGACAGGCCTCCAACAAGTACTTCGAAACCGGCCGCTTCACCACCACCGAAACCACCTACTGCCGCAACGCCAAACAAGAACTCGTCCGCGCCCTGGGCGAGAAGATGGGAGTGTGACCGATGACGACTCTGGCCGGACTGGAAGCATCCGAGCGGGCCGCCGACCTGATCGACCGGCTCCAACCGACCACCCCCGTGGGGTTGTTCGACAACCGCGACACCTGGGACAACGTCGGTGGAGGCCCCTGGGACAACCGTTCGACGTGGGACAACTGGAAGAAGTAGGGGAAGCCTGTGCAGACCGCCGAGATCCGGGGCGCGAAAGTGCTCCTGCCCAGCGACGACGAGCCGACGGTGCGCGCCTGGCCCTACCCCAATCCGCTGGAGCAGGAGAAGGTCGCCAACATCCACTTCACCTCCCTCGACCTGACCTCACACCGCCTGGTCGACACCATCCTGAACCGGTGCCGGTTCACCGGCTCACGGCTGATGGGAGTGTCACTGGCGCGCGTTTCGATGACTGACGTGCTCTTCGAAGGCTGCCAGTTCGACTACGCCAGCTGGGAGCAGGTCAAGGTCACCGGTGATGTGGCGTTCGTCGGCTGCTCCTTCAAGGAAGCCGAGATCATCGGAAGCGACCTGCGCGATGCGGTCTTCGACGACTGCACCTTCGCCGCGGACATCAAGAACACCAAGATGTCCGGCGCCGACCTGCGCGGCAGCGACCTGTCCAACCTGTCCGGGCTGGCCTCGCTCCACGGCGCGAAGGTGACCGAGATCCAGCTCCGACAGCTCAGCGAGGTCATGATCCGCGATTTGGACCTCACGATCGCGGAAATCCCGCTGTAGGCGCGGCAGCACCAGCAAGAAACGAGGGGCTTCACCCAAATAAACCGGGCGAGGCCCCTCGGCGTTTACACCCAGCGGGCATTCCCTGACTGGCCTTACGGGTGTGCCTTCGCCCAGGTCCGTGACGCTTTTCCGCAGAACGGACTTGAAGAGCCTCGCTCGCCCAAGCGAACATCAACCAGCCCCGCACGAACAGCGCATTCCTTGCGGGCTTTAGGGGCTTTTGTGCCCTTTGTGTGGTGTGGGTGGGAAGCGCAGTTTCGGATGGCGTACGCCCCCGGGGCCATTGACACCCAACCAGGCCACACCTTGATGGAGAACGAAGAAGTGGAGGCGCCCCGACACGGTGCTACCAACACCGCGCCGGGGCTGAATCCCCACCTGGAATCAGCAGGAGGAGATCGTGGAAAAGCATAGCGGGCGGCACCGCAAGCGCCGACAGGGTTGGGGCGAGCACCTGCGTTGGGTACTGGGGGCGGTGCTCGCCGCCGTGTTCTGCAGCCCGACCGGGCAGAGCACTCGACCCGTGACCGAGGCGCGTCAACCACTGCCGGCGTGGCGTCCGGCCCAAGGTCGTGGACCTGGTCTGGGCGGGACTGCTTCTTCAAGGACCGAGATCATCGGAAGCGACCTGTCGAACCTGTCCGGGCTGGCCTCGCAGCACGGCGCGAAGGTGACCGAGATCCAGCTGCGACAGTTGAGCGTGGTCATGATCCGCGATTTGGATCTCACAATCGCGGAAATCCCGTTGTAGCGGCGATCACCCCCACCAGAAATAGGGGGGTCTTGCCCAGGCCCCTCGGGCGGCCCCTTCGCTGATCGGTGTTCGGGTCGGGATCTCGGAGGCCGATCATTGCTACTAGCCGTCCGGTTGCTCAATGAGACCAGGCATGCGTCTTAGTGATCATCTGTGAGGTTGCCGTCGGGTGATGCTGCGACTGGGGAGCGCAGGAGAACACATAGCCCTCAAACACGGCGAGGACCTCCTCGGAGATCCTCGCGTACCCCGTCTGAACTAGGGTGAGAAGTCCTGCGCCCGGCTGGCGTCCCGTGGCACTTCGTGTCGTTCCATCCCGCGTCAGTTCCCTGGTGGCGAACTTCAGAAAAGAGTTTCGGGAAGTTCGGTACTTCCGACCCGCGCGCCGTTCTCGATCGGCAGTCCTGCTTCTAGTCGTTTGCGCCACCCCTTCGGGGGAGGCCAAGGAACTCCCCATGCTGCCAATTGGTCTCGGGTCCAACCGCCAGCGGGAGTACGGGCTGCGTCGATTTCTTCAGGAGTAGGCATCTCCAGGATGGTAGTCGTCAATCCCCGGTATGAACCGCCGGGAGGCGCTATCGTGCCGGTGACGTGCGTGGTGCTGGACGACGACGGTGAACTCCATGGGGAGATCCTCCTGTGGGCCGAATCGGGTGGTTTGTCCGCCCTCGAATACGCCTGGTACGGGGATGCGCCGCCCCGTGCCCTGCCGAACGCGGATCGGATGGTCACGTCGCGGAGGTAACGTCCGCGAACCCGGGGATCGGGCCGCCACCGGCAGTACTCCTGATGAAGAACGGGATGGCGCGGGGTGAAATCCGCGTTGGGCGGAACCGCCTCCGGGGGAGTGAAGGCCATCCGTCCGTCCAGGTCAGGGCCCTGAATGGCCCACCACTCCCGGAAGGGGCCCGGGGGAACGGCATGCGTTCACCTCCTACACATCGGAGGGGACGAATGGTAGGAAGTTGACGCGCAGGGCTTCCTCGATCCCCCCGCCGCCCGGAGGCTGTCCATGAAACGCCGGTGGTCGACCCGCTCACGTGCCAGCGCCTTCGCTGCCGCGGGTTCCGTCCTGGTCCTCACCCTCACACCCGTCGCGGCCGCCGCCGACACCCGCGACGACCCCCGGGAACACACCGGGTTCAGCGAGACCGTCGAGATCCCGCCGAACGGCTCCGTCGCGAGGGCCGACACCCCCGAACCCCGGATGGAGACGTTCGAGTCCGAGCGCCCGGTCGCCCCCGGCACCACCCTGACCTCGTTCGACGCCTACGGCCCGGACGGGTACACCGGCACGCCGTCCTGGCTCCAGGCCGACCTGCTGACCACGGACCTCACCGCCGGGGTCAGCGTCGACTACCTCTTCCCCGGCCGGGTCACCGACCGGGAGCCCCTGAGCACACAGGCCGACCGGGAGGGCGCGGTCGCCGCGGTCAACGGCGACTTCTTCGACATCAACGGCTCCGGCGCGCCCCTGGGCGTGGGTGTGCACGGCGGTGAACTCGTCCAGTCGCCGATGACCGACGACTACCGTGAGTCCTCCGTGGTCGTCACCCCCGACGGGCTCGGCGCGATCGGCGAGGTGTTCTTCGAGGGCACCGTCGAGCTGCCCAGCGGCGACACCCCCTCCCTGGACGCGGTCAACAAGCCGACTCTGGGCCCCGGCGAGATCGCCGCGTTCACCCCGCTGTGGGGCTCCCACTGCCGCTGCCGCGCGGTCGAGGGTACGGACGACGCCCTGGAGGTCGTCGTCACCGACGGGGTCGTCACCGAGGTCGTGGAGGAGCCCCGCGAGGGCGACATTCCCGACGACTCGTTCGTCCTCGTCGGTAGGGAGGCGGGCGCCCGGGCCCTCGCGGACCTGGAGGTGGGCGACCCGGTCGGTATCGACTACGAGGCCCGATCCAGCGATGACCAGGAGATCCACGCCGCCCTGAACGGCCGGCAGATGCTCGTCGTCGACGGCCAGGTACGGCCCGGCAGGGAGAGCGACAACAACCCCGGCGCCCCGCGCATGGCGGTCGGGTTCTCCGAGGACGGTTCCCAGATGTTCCTCCTCAGCGTCGACGGGCGTCAGCCGTCGTTCGCCGCGGGGGTCGGCCTGGACGAGCTGGGCGCGATGATGGTCGAGGCGGGTGCGCACACCGCGCTCAACCTGGACGGCGGCGGATCGGCCACGATGGTGGCCCGCACCCCCGGCGCCGAGGAGGTGCGGGTGGAGAACCGGCCCTCGGACGGAGCCGAGCGCCACGTCCCCAACGGGCTCGGCCTGTTCGCCCCTGAGGGAAGCGGCCAGATCGACGGCTTCTGGGTGGAGACCCGGATCGCCCCCGAACGTGCGGGCGCCTCCGGATACACCCGGCCCAGCCGCCCGGACCGGGTCTTCCCCGGTCTGACCCGGACCCTCACGGCGGCCGGGTACGACGAGACGTACGGACCGGCCGACGCGGTGCCGAACTGGCGCTCCGACAACGGCCGGGTCGGGGTGGCCGACCGCGATGGCGTGTTCACCGCGCACGCGCCGGGAACCGCCGCCGTCACCGCGAGCAAGCTGCGGGCCCGAGGCGAGATCGAGCTGACCGTGCTGGGCGAGCTGGCCCGGATCGAGACGACCCCCGGCAGGGTCGGTCTCGCCGACTCCGAGGCGTCCGCCGTGGTCCAGGTGACCGGCTACGACGCGGACGGGTTCGCGGCCCCGATCGAGCCGGAGGACGTCGAGCTGACCGTCGACGAGAGCGTCGCACGCGTCTCGGTGACCGAGGACGGGCGGTTCGAGGTCCGGGCCGCCACCGACAGCGGTTCCACCCTGGCCACGGTCCGGGTCGGCGACGTCGAGACGACCATGGCGGTCACGGTCGGCTTGGAGGAGGTCGTGGTCGCCGACTTCGAGGACGCCGACGAGTGGAGCTACTTCGGTGAGCGCGCGGACGGCGACGTCACCGCGGCCGAGGGCCGTGACGGGCGGGGCGTGCGGCTGACCTACGACTTCACCGCCTCGACCGGGACCCGTACGGGCGGAGCCCTGCCTCCCGGCCGCACCCGGGAGATCCCCGGCCAGCCACAGGAGCTGCGCGCCTGGGTCCACGCCGAGGGCAACGGCGAGTGGGCCAGCCTCCAGGTCTGGGACGGCGCGGGCCAGCTCCTGCCCGCGCTGCGCTCCGGCTACCTGAACGAGCCAGGCTGGCAGCAGCTGGTCTTCACCGTGCCTCCGGGCACCCAGTACCCGCTCTCGCTGCGCCGCGTGTACTTCGCCGAGACCGAACCCGGAGCGAGCTACCAGGGTGAGGTGGTCATCGACGAGATCACCGCCCTGGTGCCGCCGTCGGTCGACGTACCTCCCGCCGCGCCGGTCGTCGACCCGGTGGTGGCCCCCGGCGCGGCTGTCGCGGCCCGGGACTGGCGGTTCGCCGTGATCTCCGACGCCCAGTTCGTGGCCCGTGACCCCGACAGCGAGATCGTCGCCTACACCCGCCGCGCGCTCCGGGAGATCCGCGCCAGCGACGCCGAGTTCCTGATCATCAACGGCGACTTCGTGGACGAGGCCGCCCCGGAGGATCTCGCGTTGGCGCGGCGCATCCTCGACGAGGAACTGGAGGGCGAGCTGCCCTACTACTACGTTCCGGGCAATCACGAGGTGTCCGGGGGCACGCTCGACAACTTCAGGGAGGAGTTCGGGGACACCCAGCGGGTGGTGGACCACCACGGCACCCGGTTCGTCCTCCTGGACACGGCCCGCTTCTCGTACCTGGCCAGCGACTGGTCGCAGCTGCGGATGCTGCGCGAGCAGCTGGACGCGGCGGCGGACGACCCCGCGGTGACGTCGGTCGTGGTGGCGCAGCATGTGCCCTTCCGCGACCCCTTGCCCACCAAGGCGAGCGAGCTTTCGGACCGCAAGGAGGCGGCCACGGTCGAGGCCTGGCTGGCCGGCTTCCAGGCGGAGACCGGCAAGGGCGCCGCGTTCATCGGCGCGCACGCGGGCCTGTTCCACGCGGGCCGGGTGGACGGCGTGCCCTACGTGATCAGCGGCAACGTCGGCAAGAACCCCTCCGCCGGTCCCTCGGACGGCGGGTTCACCGGCTGGTCGCTGTGGGGCGTGGACACCGGCGGCGACCCCGGGCAGGACTGGGTGGTGACCGAGCTGCGCCCGCACGTGGACGGCCTGGAGGTGGACGCACCCGAGTCGGTCACCGTCGGCGAACGGGTGCGGGTCGCGGCCACGGTGGACAACGACGGCACGGACGTGCCGGTCGCCTACCCGGTGAGTGCGGACTGGTCCGGCTCGGCGGGTGTGCACGTGGGTCGCGCGGACGACGCGGGTGAGGACCACGTCGCCGCGTTCGACCCCAGGACGGGCTGGTTCACCGCGCTCGCGGAGGGCACGGTGGAGCTCGACGTCACCGTCAACGGCGTGACCGAGGAGGTCACCGTCGAACTGACGCCCTGACGCCCTGACGCCCAGCTACCTGGGGCCCAGAGGCCTGGGGCGACCGGGGACGGGGCCCGACCGTGGGACACACGGTCGGGCCCCCTTCTGCGATCGGAGGACGGGCGGGCCACCGATCCGTGTTCGGCTCCCCTCATCGAGCGGGAGGGTCCGGGCCAGGCACCTCGCTCTTGCTCCGGGGGCGGTAGGGCCCCGGCCAGCTCCCCCTTGTCCTCACTCGGAGAGCGGGGACGAACCGGGCCAGCGCTCCCTCATCCTTCGACCCGTAGAGGGGTGAGGCCCTGACCGGCACTGGTACTACCTCGCCCAAGGAGCGAGGAGGGGGCTGTCCCAGGTCAGTCCTGCCTTCCCCTGCCCGTAGTCCGAGGAGGGGCGCTGGTGGGCAGGAAGCGGATCTGTTCGGGTGGGAGCCGAAACGCCCTGCCTTCCCTCGCCCGGGGAGCGCGGGAGCGGGCCCGGCTCAGCCCGCGCGCAGTACGAGGGCCAGGCGGGTGCTGCGGTCCGGCGCGAGGGTCTCGCGCACGCCGGTCTCCAGGGCGCCGCCGGTGGCGTCGACCACGGACACGTGCCGGGTGGCTCTGGTCAGGGCCGTGTACGCCTGCGGGCGGGACACCGTCACCTGGGGAGGGAAGACCGCCACCACCGCGGGCCAGCGGCCCCCGTGCGCGACGGCCACGCTCACCGCCCAGCCGGGGCGCAGCGCGGACGGGTCGGTGACGGTGACCCGGGTGCCGCCGGTCAGTTCGATGACCGCGCCCTCGGCCATCGCGCGCAGGTACCCGGTGTCGCCGGGACCGTAGCCCGGGCCCTCGGCGACGAGCACCACGCGGTCGCCCACGTCGAATCCGCCGTGTGCTCCGGGGCCGGGGTTGAGGCGTTCCTTGCAGGCGGTGTTGAGCGCACGGGCTCCGGCCGGGCCGTCCTCTCGGCAGGTCACCACCTGGACCTGGTCGGCGTCGATCCCCAGCGCGCGGGGGATGGAGTCGGTCACCAGCTGGGTCACCCGGTGGGCGGCCTCCTCACCCGAGGACGCCGGGACGCGCACCACCTCGCGGTCGGGCGCCGCCACGTCGGGCCACTCACCTTCGGACACCGCGCGGGCGAGCACCGCCACGGGGGAGGGGGTGCCGTCGTCGGCGAGGACCGCCACGTGCGCCGTGCGCGAGGCGGCCACGTCCTCCACCACCCGGCCCGGGGAGGCGGAGGGTGCCTGGTCGGGGTCGGCGAGCAGCACCAGGTGGGCGTCGTCCACGCAGCGGGCCACGAGGTCGGCCATCCGGGCCACGCCCAGCGACATCGACTCGCACAGCACCACGATCCCGGCGGTGGCCGGTGCGCCGGAGAGCAGTGCGGCCAGGGACACCGCGCGGACGGGAGCCTCACCGGTGTTCGCCGTGGCCCCCTGGTTCCCCGTGGTCCCTCCGGGGCCCCGAGTCTCCGCGGCTCCCTGGGTGACCTCGGTCGTGCTGGTTCCCTCAGGCCCCGGGGCCTCTCCGGCCCCGGCGCCCGCGCCGGACTCCTGAAGCCCTGAGAGCCCTTCGACCCCGCCGGTCTCCCCGGGCCCGCCGGTCTCCCCGGCTTCTTCGGACCCTTCAGCCCAGTCGTCCCCCTCACTCTCGTTGGTCGCTCCAGCCCCGTCGGTCTCCGGGGCCCCGTCGGACCTGTCGGCCGCCCCAGCCCCGGCGACTCCGCCAGCCCCGGCGTTCGCGCCGGACTCCCCGGCGCCGTCACCGTCCCCGGGCCCGCGCTCTCCGTCGTCCCTCACCGCGTCGTCGGCACCCAGGAGCCGGTCCAGGTCGGCGTTGACGGCGGCGGCGGTCTGCGCGGTGGGCGCCACCACGGCGATGCCCACCTGGCTCTCCCGGGCGATCGCCGCCAGGCACAGCAGGGTGCGGGCGGCCTCGGCCTGGTCGCCGGGGCCGTGGCGCACCACGGTGACCGGGCGCAGGGTGGCGGTGAGCAGCGCCTCCCGGGTGGTGTCGGAGATCGCGAAACCGCCGTCGGAGGTGGCGGCGTCCAGGGTCTCGGCGGCGGTCATCGGGTCCATGATCGGTTCGCTGCCGCCGATCAGGCGCAGGAGCTGTTCACCGAGCCGCTCCTCGGCGTGGCCGACGTCGTAGGGCGCGTAGTGGCGTTCGGGGTCGGGCAGGTCCGGCAGGTCCGGGACCCCGCCCTCCTCGAAGTCGGTGTCGTCGTCGGCCTCGTCGCCGCTCTCGAACAGCGCGACCTCCTCGGCGGCGACCGCCGCCTCCAGCGCGGCGCGGGGGTCGGCGACACCGAGCTGGCCGACCACCGTGGCCAGCCGCTTCTCCTCGATCGCGGTGTGTCCGCGCCGAGCGGCGGTGCGCAGGGTGTGCCCGACCAGGGCGCCCAGGCGCCGGGGGTCGTCGGGGCGCGCGGCGTCGCCCAGGTGCCTGCGGGCGCAGTAGTCGGCCTGGTCGACGGTGACCTGGGGCAGGCGCAGCAACAGCCAGGGGTTGGCGTCCAGCTCGGCTGCGGGCTGGGGGCCCAGCACGGACGCCAGGCGCGGTGCCAGGGCGTGCGGGGCGCCCATCCGGTCAAGGACGGCTCGGACCTTCTCGACAGCCTCGGACACCGGTTCCCCTCGTCAGGTGGTTCGTGGACTCGCTGGGAGCCTACCGACTCGCGCCGTCAACCGGTGTCGGCCGTCCACAGGCCGCCTCCGGTCCAGCACCGGGGTCACGTTCCGGGGTGTCTCGTGCGGTCACGACCCGGTGGACGCCTCGCCCTCCCCGACGACCCGGAGCACGGCGGCGCACGGGTCGGTGTCGGGAGCGGCCTCCTGCACGGCGGTGGCGGCGCGCGTCGCGACCGCGCGGAACTGGGCCCGCAGGTCCTCGTCCAACCCGTCGAGCACCCGTTCCTCCACGTGCTCGACCAGCGCGTCGGCGCGGGCCAGGACCTCGACGCCGTGGTCGGTGGGGCACACCCTGCGCACGCGGCGGTCGCCCGGGTCGGCCCGCCTCCGGACCAGGTCGGCGGCCTCGAGGTCGTCGATCAGGTAGGTCATCACGCTGCGGTCGATGAGCAGCCGTTCGGCCAGCGCGGCCTGGGTGGGGGCGTCACCCCGCGAGGCGGCGGCCAGCACGTGGTAGCCGCGGCTGCCGTGCGGGAGATCGGCCAGGACCGTCTCCACGAGCTCGTGCCAGCGGCGCAGCAGGACGGCCAGGGACCAGCCGAGGTTGTGCTCGCCGACGCCCGGCTCCGGAGTGGTGGGTGTCATGGTCCGAGCGTAGCAGGAATAGGTGTCACGGCAGATAAGTTGTGCTGAGTATCGTTTGACACACAAACATTTTCCATGCAGGAGGCCAGGCCCCATGCCCGACTACGGACACCCCCTGGAGTTCGGCACCTTCCTCACGCCGTCCGCCCAGGACCCCGACCGCGCCGTCGGGCTCGCCGAGCTCACCGAGGCCGCCGGACTGGACCTGGCCACCTTCCAGGACCACCCCTACAACCCCGACCTCCTCGACACCTGGACCCTTCTCAGCTGGGTCGCCGCCCGCACCGAGCGCCTGCGCGTCTCCGGCAACGTCCTCAACCTGCCGCTGCGTCCGCCCGCCGTCCTCGCCCGCGCCGCCGCCAGCCTCGACCGCCTCTCCAAGGGCCGCTTCGAACTGGGCCTGGGCGCCGGGGGCTTCCGCGACGCCATCCACGCCATGGGCGGCCCCCTCCGCACACCGGGGCAGTCCGTCGACGCCCTCTCGGAGGCCATCGACCTCATCCGCGCCGCCTGGGACACCGACGTCCGGGGCGGGGTGCGCCTCCAGGGCGAGCACTACGCCGTCCAGGGCATGAAGCGCGGCCCCGAACCCGCCCACGACATCGGGATCTGGCTGGGCGCCTACAAGCCCCGCATGCTCCGCCTGGTCGGGGCCAAGGCCGACGGCTGGCTGCCCAGTCTCGGCTACGTCGAGGTCGGGGACCTGGCCGGACTCAACGCGGTCATCGACGACTCCGCCCGCGAGCACGGCCGCGACCCCCGGCAGGTCCGCCGCCTGCTCAACCTCACCGGTGCCGCCTTCACCCCGACCAGCGGTGGATTCCTCCAGGGGCCGCCCGAACAGTGGGTCGAACAGTTGCTGCCCCTGGCCCTGGAGCTCGGTGTCGCCACGTTCGTCCTGCCCACCGACGACCCCCGCACCGTCCAGACCTTCGGAGCCGAGGTGGCGCCCGCCCTACGCGAGGCGGTCGATCGCGAACGCGCCGGAGCCGGGACCCCGACCGGTCCCGCCCGCCCCTCCGCCGCCCTGGCCGCACGCCGCTCCGGCATCGACTACGACTCCGTCCCGGCGTCCCTGCGCGACGGCGCGGTCGAGCCCGGGGACCGCGGCTACACCGGCGTCCGGCACGGGTACATGCAGCAGGGGCGCCCCGGGCTCGTGCTCAGGCCCACCGGACCCGAGCAGGTCGCCGAAGCCCTCGCCTACGCCCTGAAGCAGGACGCCCCGCTCAACGCGCGCAGCGGCGGCCACGGCATCAGCGGGCGTTCCACCAACGACGGAGGCGTCGTTCTCGACCTGGGCCGCATGAACGCGGTCGAGGTCCTGGACCCCGGCTCGGGTCTGGTCCGGCTGGGTGCCGGGGCGCGGTGGGGTGAGGTCGGCGCCGCCCTGCACCCGCACGGCCTGGCGATCAGCTCCGGCGACCACGGGGGAGTGGGCGTCGGCGGGATCGCCACCACCGGCGGGCTCGGGTACATGTCCCGTGCCCACGGATTGACCATCGACCGGCTCACCGCCGTCGAGCTGGTCACCGCGGCCGGGGAACGCCTGCGGGTGGACGCCGACCACCACCCCGACCTCTTCTGGGCGGTGCGCGGCGCCGGAGCCAACTTCGGTGTGGTCACCGCCGTGGAGGCCGTGGCCGCCCCGGTCCGGGACGTCGTCCTCGGCCAGTTCGCCTACGACGCCTCGGACACCGCCGCGTTCCTGAGAGCCTGGGGCGAGATCGCCGGGTCGGCCCCACGCGAGGTCACCGCGTTCCTCACCCTCGGAACCGGCCGGGGCGGGCAGGGCCCCGCCGCCCAGGCGATGGTCGTGTACGCGGGAGACGACACCGACGCCGCCGTCCGGGCGCTGGAACCCTTCCTCGAGGTCGGTCCGGTCCTGGACCAGCGAGCCCAGGTCGCCCCCTACCCGGCGGTCCTGGTGGGCCACGCCGGGCCGCACCAGGGCTCCGGGACCCCGGTCTCCCGTTCGGCGCTCCTGGAGCACGTCACCGAGGAGGCCGCCGGGGCGGTGGCCCGGGCGCTCGCCACCGGCGACGCCTACTTCGCGCAGCTGCGCCAGGTGGGCGGGGCGGTCAACGACGTGGCCGCCGACGCCACCGCCTACCCCCACCGCTCGGCCGGGTTCTCCTTGGCCGCGATGGGGCGCCGGGCCGAGCCGCTGGACCGCCGCTGGGCGGAGCTGGGCGGCGCGGCGCGGGGGCTCTACCTGAGCTTCGACACCCGCACCGGCCCGGAGGTGCTCGCCCAGGCCTTCCCCGAACCAGCGCTGCGGCGTCTGCGCGAGCTGAAGGCCGTGTACGACCCGCACGAGGTCTTCGACCAGAACTTCCCGATCCCGCCGCTGTCCTGACCCCCGACGAGGGGGCCGGGGAGGGCCGCCGACGGGTGCCCTCCCCGGTCGGCGGCGCCCGGCCTCAGCGCTCGGGCGCGGCCGTGGCGTCGTCCAGGGCGTCGCGGATCTTGGGGGGAAGCCGCACGTGCTCCACGGACAGGATCTCCTCCAGTTGCGACAGCGTGCGCGGGCCCACGACGGCGGCCGCCACGCCCTCCTGGTCGCGGGCCCAGCTCAGCGCCACCGCCAGCGGCGACACGCCCAGGCCCTCGGCGGCCGTGCACACCGACTCCACCACCCGGCGGCTGCGGTCGTCCAGGTAGGGCTCCACGTAGGGCGCCATGTGCGGGAACGCCGCCCGGGAGTCCGCCGGGACGCCGTTGCGGTACTTGGCACTGAGCACGCCCCGGCCCAGCGGCGACCACGCGATCACCCGGGCCTCGGCGGCTGCGGCGGCCGGCCGCAGCGCGTGGTCGGCGCCGCGGTTGAGCAGTGAGTACTCGGTGCCGGCGCTCACCAGCGGCACCCGCCCCGGCTGGGCGCGCTGCCACGTCGCCAGCGTGGCGAACTGCCAGGCCTTGAGGTCTCCGGTGCCCACGTAGCGCGCCTTGCCGGAGGCCACCGCCGCCTCCATGGCGGACAGGGTCTCCTCAGGGGGCGTGTGCGGGTCGAACACGTGCAGCTGCCACAGGTCCACGTAGTCCGTCTGGAGACGCCGCAGCGACGCGTCCAGCGACGCCAGGAGGTGGCGCCGGGAGCCGTCCACCGGTCGGTAGGCCTCCGGCGTGTGCCCGCTCTTGGTGGCCACCACCACGTCCTCGCGGCGCACCGTCCCGCGCAGCAGCCGGCCCAGGATGCGCTCGCTCTGGCCGCCCGTGTAGATGTCCGCCGTGTCCACGAGCGTGCCGCCCGCGTTCACGAACGCGGTGAGCTGCTGCCCCGCCTCCTCCTCGGAGGTGTCGTTCCCCCAGCTCATCGTGCCCAGGGCGGTACGAGACACCCAGAGCCCTGATCTGCCCACCTGTCGCTGTTCCATGCGGCGGAGAGTACCGTGTTCATCGGAAGTAGGCCCTGGGTACACCTTCGCTGCGTACTGTCGGCGCAGTCCCGAACAGTGCCGACGCGCGTCCTCCCGCCACGCGGGCCGTCCGGGTCGTCACCCATTTGGTTCGTGTCCGAGTCCCCGGGGCCCGGACCCGTCACGAAAGTCCGTACCGAGTGTCCATCTTCGAGGCGGTCGTTCTCGGCCTCATCCAAGGGCTCACCGAGTTCCTGCCCGTATCCTCAAGCGCCCACCTGCGCGTCTTCGCCGCCTTCTTCGGCTGGTCGGACCCGGGTGCGGCCTTCACCGCCGTCAGCCAGATCGGCACCGAGCTCGCGGTGGTCGTGTACTTCCGCAAGCGGGTGTGGGCGATCATCTCCGTGTGGTGCCGCTCACTGGTCGACCGGGACCTGCGCGGCGACGTCAACGCCCGCATGGGCTGGTACATCATCCTCGCGACCATCCCCATCGGCGTCCTGGGTCTGCTCTTCGAGGACCAGATCGACGGTGTCTTCCGCGACCTGCGCCTCATCGCCCTGACCCTCATCGTCTTCGGCCTCATCCTGGGCGCCGTCGACCACTTCGCCCGCAAGCAGAACGAACTGGAGGACCTCACCCTTGGGCGGGGCCTGACGTTCGGCCTGTTCCAGACCCTCGCGCTCATCCCGGGCGTCTCCCGCTCGGGTGCCACCATCACCGGTGGCCGTCTGCTCGGGTTCACCCGACCGGCCGCGGCCGAGTTCGCGTTCCTGCTGGCCATGCCCGCCGTGTTCGCCTCCGGCCTGTACAAGATGCTCGACATCGGCGGCAACGAGTACGCGGGCTGGGGAGCCACCATCGTGGGCACCCTGGTGGCCTTCGTGATCGGCTACGTCGTCATCGCCTGGCTGATGAAGTTCATCTCCACGCACAGCTTCATGCCGTTCGTGTACTACCGCATCGCGCTGGGCGTGCTCATCCTCGTGCTGGTCACCACCGGTGTCCTCTCCCCGCAGGGTGGTGCCGGAGTCGGATAGCGGCCCCGAACCCGGCGACACCCGCCGGACGCACCCCGCACGCGCACACCCCCGGGGCGGACCGCCGGTCACGGCGGCCCGCCCCGGGGGCCGTGCCGACCTACCCTGGTGCCATGGCCACACCTGCTGACACCCCAGCCGACACCTCCGCCGCACCCGGGAACCCCTCCAGCGGTGCGACGTCCGCACCGGAGGCGATCACCCTCCTGCTCGTCAGGCACGGCCTGACCGACGCCACCGGACCGCGCCTGGCCGGGCGCGCGCCCGGGGTCCACCTCAACGACGCGGGTCGGGCCCAGGCCGCCCGGTTGGCCGCCCGGTTGGAGGGGCTGGCCCCGGCCGCGCTCGTCTCCAGCCCGCTCGAACGCTGCCAGGAGACCGCCGAGGCCGTCGCCGAACGGCTGGGCGTGCCCGTCACCACCGACGAGCGGTTCGTCGAGTGCGACTACGGCAGCTGGACCGGCCGTTCCCTCACCGAGCTCGCCGCCGAACCCCTGTGGCGGGTCGTCCAGGACCACCCCAGCGCCGCGCGGTTCCCGGGAGGGGAGGCGCTGGCCACGACCTCCTCGCGCGCCGTGGACGCCGTCCGCGACTGGAACGGGCGCCTGCTCGAACGGGCCGCGCCCGGCGCCGCCCCGCCCGTGTACGTGGTGTGCGGCCACGGAGACGTGATCAAGGCGATCGTCGCCGACGCCCTGGGCATGCACCTCGACCTGTTCCAACGCCTGCGCGTGGACCCGTGTTCGGTCAGCTCCATCACCTACACGCGCACCCGGCCCTTCCTGAACAAGCTGAACGACACCGGCGAACCCCTGGCCGCGGCCCTGCCCACCGCGTCGGAGACCAGGGGCGACGCCGCGGTCGGCGGGGGAGCGGGTCGACCGTCCGCGACGGCCTGACCGCCCGGGACGTCCTGATCGCCCTGACCGCCCGGGACCGCCGGATCGGCCGGGACCGGCGCGCCCCGAGCCGGCGGCCGCCCCGGCCGTGTCCGGGACACCCGCCGCGAGGCGCGCCGCTCCGTATCGCACGGCGTCACCGTCATCCCTTAGGGTGCTAGTCATGCCCGTCTTTCAGTTCAATCCGCCGGAACGGTTCGTCGCCGGAACCGTGGGCCAGCCTGGGGACCGCACCTTCTTCCTCCAGGCCGTCGGTGAGGGTCGCATCACCAGTGTTGTGCTGGAGAAGGCCCAGGTGGAGGCCCTGGCCACCCGCATCGAGGAGCTGCTGGAAGAGGTGCACCGACGCTTTGGCGCACCGCCGGACGACGTGACACCGCCCGAGGACGACGGTCCGCTGGAGCAGCCCATCGAGCAGGACTTCCGGGTGGGCACCCTCGCCCTGGCCTGGGACGCCGAGGCGGCCCGCGTCATCATCGAGGCCCAGGAGATCGACGAGACCGCCACCGAGGAACTGGTCGAGGACGACGACGAGGAGGAGCTGGAGGTCTTCGCCGAGGAGGCCCCCGCCCACCGTGACGTCCTGCGCGTCTACCTCACCCCCGGTGAGGCGCGCGCCTTCGCCGGCCGTGCCCTCAAGGTCGTCTCCGCCGGGCGCCCGGACTGCCCGCTGTGCGGACGACCGCTCGACCCCAACGGCCACATCTGCGCGCGGCAGAACGGCTACCGTCCGGACCGTCTCGTCTGAGGCGGCCGTGGACGACGACACCACCGGGGCGGCTCCGACCGCGGCCGTCCCCCCGCCCGAGGTGACCACGACGGCCTTCGGAGGGCTCTCCCCGTCCGAGGGGCTCGACCTGCTGCGCCGGGGCGAGATCACCGTGGAGGGGCGCCTGACCGCGGCCTCGAACGCCACCCTGTACTGCACGGTCTCCGACGGCGGGGTGTCGGCCGCGTGCGTGTACAAGCCGGTCGCGGGGGAGCGGCCCCTGTGGGACTTCCCGGACGGCACGCTCGCCGGCCGCGAGGTGTCCGCGCACGCCGTCTCCGAGGCGCTCGGCTGGTCCGTGGTACCGCCCACCGTCCACCGCGACGGCCCCTACGGCGAGGGCATGGTCCAGTTGTGGGTGCACGGCGACACCACCGTCGACCTCGTCGCCCTCTCCCGGGAGACCGACCACCCGGGGCTGCGCAGGATGGCCGTCCTGGACGCCGTGATCAACAACTCCGACCGCAAGATCGGCCACCTGCTGCCCACCCCCGAGGGGCACCTGTACGGCTGCGACCACGGGGTGTCCTTCGCCGAGGACTACAAGCTGCGCACGGTCCTGTGGCAGTGGCAGGGGCAGCCCCTCACCGACGAGGCGCTGATCTCCCTGGCCACGCTGCGCACCCGGCTGCGCGACGCCAGCGACCCGCTCGGCGCGCTGCTCTCCGCGCACCTGACCGGACCCGAGGTGTACGCGGTCCGGGAACGGGTGGACCTGCTCATCCACCACGGCATCCACCCCTACCCCGCACCCGACTGGCCCTCGGTCCCCTGGCCTCCGGTGTGAGCAGTCTCAACACCCCAACACGCGGAAACCGGACAACGGGAATGGCGCCGTAGCGGTTCGTACCTGCACAATGGGGCACGTGAGCAACGAGTGGAACTACCTTTTCGACATGGACGGCGTCCTCGTGCGCGAGGAACACCTGGTCCCCGGCGCGGACACGCTCATCGCGGAGCTGCGACAGCAGGGGACCCCGTTCATGGTGTTGACGAACAACTCCATCTACACCCCGCGCGACCTGCGGGCACGACTGCTCAACACGGGGCTGGACATCCCCGAGGAGTCCATCTGGACCTCCGCGCTGGCCACCGCGCAGTTCCTCCAGACCCAGCGCCCCGGCGGGTCCGCCTACGTGGTCGGTGAGTCGGGCCTGACCACCGCCCTGCACAACGTGGGCTACGTGATGACCGAGCGCGACCCGGACTACGTGGTCCTGGGAGAGACCCGCACCTACAGTTTCGAGGCCATCACACGGGCGATCCGCCTCGTGCGCAACGGCGCCCGGTTCATCGCCACCAACCCGGACGAGACCGGGCCCAGCGCGGAGGGCCCGCTGCCCGCGACCGGCGCCGTCGCCGCCCTGATCGAGAAGGCGACGGGGCGCCGCCCCTACTTCGTGGGCAAGCCCAACCCCCTCATGATGCGGTCGGCGCTGCGCCGCATCGGCGCCCACTCCGAGAACACCCTCATGGTCGGCGACCGCATGGACACCGACGTGCTCAGCGGTCTGGAAGCGGGTCTACAGACCGTCCTGGTCCTGTCCGGCATCTCCGACCGGGACACCGCCGACCACTTCCCCTACCGGCCCACCCGGGTGATCGGCTCGGTCGAGGAACTCGTGGGCCACACCCAGAGCCCCTTCGACACCCCCGCCTGACACCCTGTGGACACGACGACGGGGGCGGTGGACCGTGTCCACCGCCCCCGTATCCGTCGTGGGGCAGGCCGTCGCGGCCGTCCCAGGGGTCAGGCGCTCTGCCGCTGCTTGGCGATCTCCTCGACCTTCGCCGCCTCCTCGCGGCGACGGGCGCGGAGCAGTTCCAGCCGCTCGGCGAGGACCTCCTCCAGGTCCTCCATGCTGCGGCGCTCCAGCAGCATGTCCCAGTGGGTGCGGACCGGCTTGGTGTTCTTGGGTTCCTCGCCGCCGCCGTCACGGCGCAGCGCGCGGTCGCCGCAGAAACGGCATTCCCATTCCGCGGGGATCTCGGCCTCGGTCGCGAAGGTTACCGCGAAGCGGTGACCCCGGGTACAGTCGTAGGTGACTTCCTGCCGGGGAGCCAGGTCGGTGTTGCGGTCGTTCTCGTAGCTCGTCGCCCCGAGCCGTGTGCCGCGAAGTGCTCGCTCGGCCATCGTGTGGGTGCCTCCAGGCGCTCGTGCGGTCTCGCGGGGTGTAACGCGTCGGTCCACGTCAAGATTCCCCACTGACCTGAGGTCGAACCTCCCCGGCGGGCGCGGGACCCCGTCCGCGCCACGGAGGACCCGTCACACCGAGCCCCGCCCGCGGTGATGACCTGCACCACCCTAGGGCGTGTTCCGCGGATCATTCCGGGCTCGCGACCACCAGGCTGCCTCTCGCTGCGCCGACTTCGCTCGGACAGCCAAACCCGGGCGGGCCCCCGCTGTGCGACACTGCGGAGCTTGCGGAGCAGAGCACAGTAGGGGCAGCTTCGCTCCTCGTCTTGCGAGAGATTGCCTGGAGGCCTCTCGCGTCGATCGGCGCGAGCGCCGAACCAACCGAAAGCATCCACGGAACACGCCCTAGGCGCCCGACCGCCGAAGTCCCCGCACCCGCCCCGACACACCCACCCCGCCACACCCGCGTGCCGGAATCTCATCCGCCGTGTGCCGGTCACTTTCCCCAGCGCGGTGAGCGGCGACGTGATTCCCGGGGCGAGCCGGATATTCCGGCTTCTGGCTATTCGTACGTCGGTGCAGTTCAGGAATGGTTCGCGGGGGTTCGGTGCGTGTTCCCCGCGACTTTTCCGGGTGGCCCCTCCGCCTCCGGCCGCGGCGTGGTATCGGCCCGCGGCACGGCGTGGGCCGCGGAGCCGATAACGTCCGGTATTCGTCATTGTCCTCCCATGGGCGCCAGGTGGGGCAAGTGGTATCTTTGCTCGCTGTGTGATCGAAGGGCTGGTTGAGCACTATGGCGCCGCCCGTGTCGCATAACAGTGCACGTGGGTGGTGAACACCCTTTATGCGTGCCCTTCGGTGTGTGCAAAGAGTGAGGACGTGTCCGGACATGGAGCACCATGACTGACCCCACCCCCGGCTCCGAAGGAGCGCGGTCTCCGGGCGCTGCCGCCCCGCGCTGGCTGCTCGTCCTGGTCCCGGCCCTGCCCGCCTGGGGTTGGGCGCTCTGGGCGGTCCACCCGGACGAACAGACACCGGTCCTGGCGGCGGGCGCGGTCGGACTCCTGCTCCTCCTCGTGCTCGCGCTCATGATGGTCCGCCGCGACCGCCAGCTCGCCGAACTCCGGGACCGGGTCGACACGGCGCGCGCCCAGACCGCCGCGCTCTCCACCCAGCTCCTGCCGCGCATGGTCGAACGGCTGCGCGCCGGGGACTCCGCCGACACCGTCCTGCACCAGATGCCAGCTGTGGACGACCCGTCGGTCTCCGCCGTCCTGCGCGCCGTCGCCACCGAGATCTCCGCCTCGGAGCGGCGCCGCTCCGCCGCCATGGCGGCGTGCGCCACGGCCGCGGGCCGGGTCCAGGCGCTGTCCACGACGATGCTCGCTGACCTGCGCCGTATGCAGGAGCGCCACGGCGACGGCGACGCCGGGAGCGACGTCCTCGGCGACCTCATGCAGCTCGACCACACCACCGCACAGACCGGACGGGTCGCCGACAGCATCGCGATCCTCACCGGCGCGCGGTCGGGCCGCCGGTGGAGCCGCGCGATTCCCATGGAGAGCGTGCTGCGCGGCGCCATGGGGCGGATCGGCGCCTACCAGCGCGTACGCACCCACAGTTCCACCCACCTGGCGGTGGCCGGGTTCGCCGCCGAGGGCGTCATCCACGCGCTGGCCGAGATCCTCGACAACGCGACCAAGTTCTCCCCGCCCACGGCAGAGGTGCACGTCCACGTGGAGGAGGTGCAGGCGGGGATCGCCGTCATGATCGAGGACGGCGGCCTGGTCATGGGGGACGAGGCGCTGCGCCGGGCCCGTGCCGCGGTCCGCGACGGCCTCGATCTCAGCACCATCTCCGGCACCCGCCTGGGGCTCTCGGTGGTCGGCCGCATCGCTCACCGGTACGGCCTGGAGGTCTCCTTCCGCCCCTCCTCCAGGGGCGGCACCGCCGTGGTCGTCCTCCTGCCCCAGCGCATCGTCAAACCGCTGCCCGTCAGCGTCCCCGAGCAGTCGGACACCGCTCCCGAATCCTCCTCCCGTGCGACGGCGGCCCCTCCTCCCGCCGCGCCGAACACCGCCCCCAAGGCGGACAGCGGACTGCCCATGCGCCGCCGGGGTCAGGCTCTCGCCGCGGCCGAGCGCAACCGCCCCGCCCCGGACGAAGAGGCCGGTCCGCGCACCCCCAGCAAGGGGTTCGGCGCGTTCCGCTCCGCCGTGCGCGGCCAGGACACGACCGACTCACCGAAGGAAGCATGATGGACCTCAAGACGCTGACCTGGCTGCTCGAAGGCCTGCTGGAACGCACACCCGGCACCCGGCACGCGCTCGTGCTCTCCCGTGACGGCCTCAAGCTGTGCCACACCTCGGGTCTGAACACCGACAGCGCCGACCACCTGGCCGCCATCGCGGCCGGGGTGCAGAGCCTGGCGCACAGTGCCTCGGTGGAGTTCGGCGACGGCCGTGGCGGGGTCCGCCAGGCGATGGCCGAGTTCTACGGCGGGCTCCTCTTCATCGTCGAGGCGGGGCACGGCACCCACCTGGCGGTCATCACCAACGGTGAGGCCGAGCCGGGGCTGGTCGGCCACAACATGAACGAACTGGTCGAGCAGATGGGCGAGCACCTCACCACGCCGTCCCGAGCCGGGGCCGAGCCGGCGTGAGCCCGTACCGACGGGAGAGCCCGGACCGGCTCTACATCATCACCTCGGGCCGCAGCCGCGGCGCCGACGAGTCCCTGGACGCCGTCACCCTCATCGTCGCGGAGAGCGGACCCGTGCCCGGCATGCAGTCCGAGCACGCCTCGATCCTGCGGCTGTGCGTGAGCCCCGTGGCGGTGGTGGAGGTCGCCGCCCACCTGCGGCTGCCCGTGGCGGTCACGCGCATCCTGCTCACCGACCTCCTCGACACCGGCCGGGTGACCGCCCGCCATCCGGCCCCGGCGCCCTCACCGGCGCATCCCCTCGCCTCCCCGGACGTGTTGGAGAAGGTGCTCGTTGCACTCCACAACCTCTGAAGCCGCCCCCGCCGACCAGCGGGTCACCCCGCTGGCGGACAGCACCGAACAGGCCCTGAAGATCGCCGTGGTCGGCGGGTTCGGGGTCGGCAAGACCACGATGGTCGGTTCGGTCAGCGAGATCCGTCCGCTGACCACCGAGGAGACCATGACCCGGGCCGGGGCGGGCGTCGACGACCTCGACGGGGTCGAGGGCAAGCGCACCACCACCGTGGCCTTCGACTTCGGCCGCATCACGCTGGACGCCACCTCGGTCCTGTACCTCTTCGGGGCCCCCGGCCAGGAACGGTTCTGGTTCCTGTGGGACCGCCTGTTCACCGGGGCGCTGGGCGCGGTCGTCCTGGTCGACACCCGGCGTCTGGAGGACTGCTTCTACGCCATCGACCGCCTGGAGGAGCAGGGAACGCCGTTCGTGGTGGCCCACAACGACTTCGGCGAGTCCGAGTACTCCCTGGAGGACGTGCGGACCGCCCTGGACCTCGACCCGGGCATCCCCCTCCTGCGCTGTGACGCCCGTGAGCGCGACTCGGCCAAGAGGGTCCTCATCTCGCTGGTGGAACACGTGCGTTCCCTGATCACGGAAGGTGCCCGATGACTGGCTGCCCCGTCCGGATGTACGGTCCCGAGTTCCAGACCGACCCCGGCGGCCTGTACGAGAGGATGCGCGCGGAGCACGGGCCGGTCGTACCGGTCCGGATGGAGGGCGACGTCCCCGCGTGGCTGGTGGTCGGCTACCGGGAGGTGCACCAGGTGGTGAACGACACCTCGGTGTTCGCGCGCAGCTCCGGCCGGTGGAACGCCTGGCACCTGGTGCCCGACGACTGGCCGATGCTGCCCCTGGTGATCCAGCTGCCGATGGTGCTCAACTCCGAGGGCGCCGACCACCGCCGCCGCGCAGGGGCGATCACCGACGCCCTGGCCGGGACCGACCTGCACGAGTTGCGCACCACCACGGCGCGCATGGCGGACCGGCTCGTCGACGGGTTCTGCTCCTCGGGTGAGACAGACCTGCGCGCCTCCTACACGGGGCGGCTCCCCGCCCTGGTCCTCAGCTGGATGTACGGGCTCGACTCCGTACGGGGCGACGCGTTCGCCGCGAACATGACCACGATGATCGACGGCGGCCCGGACGCCATGGTGGCCCAGCAGGCGCTGATGGCCGCGATGGCGGAGCTGGTGGCCGAGCGCCGGGCCCGCCCCGGCCCGGACGTGGTCTCGCGCCTGCTCGCCCACCCGGCCGGGTACTCCGACGAGGAGGCGGTCCCCGAGCTCATCGTCCTGCTGGGTGGCGGGAACCAGCCGACCGCCGAGTGGTTGGGCAACGCGTTGCGGCTGATGCTCACCGACGAGCGGTTCGGCGCCTCCATCGCCGGCGCCCGCAACAGTGTGCAGGAGGCGCTCAACGAGGTCCTGTGGGAGGACACCCCGACCCAGATCCAGGCCGGGCGCTTCGCCGCCCACGACGTGGAGCTGGGTGGCCAGATCATCCGCAAGGGCGACATGCTGCTTCTCGGTATCGCCGGAGCCAACCGCGACCCCCTGGTGCGCACCACGGCGGGCCGGATCGGCGACCGGGGCAGCCAGGCCCACCTGTCGTTCTCGCACGGCCCGCACCAGTGTCCCTACCCGGCTCGGGAGATCGCCGAGATCATCGCCGTCACCGGGGTCGAGGTCCTGGTGGACCGTCTTCCGGACATCGAACTCGCGGTCCCGGAGTCGGAGCTGCGCTGGCGTCCCTCTCCGTGGGTGCGCGGCGTGACCTCCCTCCCCGTGGCCTTCACCCCCACCGACCCGTACGGGGCCGCCTGACCCGGTCCGTACGTCCCCGCGTTCCCGATCCCCGCGTCGATCCCACCTTCCCCCGAACTGACCCGAGGAGCACCGATGTCCTGTCCCGTGCAGCATGGAACCGTGACCCTGGACCCCTACGTCAAGGACCTGCGAGCCGAGCGGGAGATCCTCCACGCCGCCGGTCCGGTCACCCGCGTCGAGCTGCCCGGCGGGGTCACCGCCTGGGCGGTGACCCGGCACGAGGCGGCCCGCGCGGCGCTCACCGACCCCCGGTTGGTGAAGGACGTCGCGCACTGGGACGACTTCCAGCAGGGTCGGATTCCCGAGGCCTGGCCGCTGCTGAGCACCATCCCGCCCACCCCGACCAACCTGTTGGGGACGGACGGCGCGGAGCACCGGCGGCTGCGCCTGCTCACCGCGAAGGCGTTCTCCGCCCGCAGGGTGGAGCGGCTGCGCCCGCGCGTGCGTGAGCTGACCGTGGGTCTGCTGGACGCCCTGGAGGCGGGGGCGCACGAGCCGCTGGACCTCAAGAACGAGTTCGCCTTCAAGCTTCCGATGAGTGTGATCGGTGAGCTGTACGGCGTGGAGGAGGCCGAGCACGGCTACCTGCGCGACATGTACGTGAAGTTCTTCAGCGCGGTCACGAGCCCCCGGGAGTTCATGGAGACCTACGCGACGCTGGAGCGCTACTACGACGGCATGATCGAGGCCAAGCGGGCCGAGCCGGGCGACGACCTGACCACCGAGCTGCTCAACGCCGGGGAGGACGGGGACGCCCTCTCCGACCTGGAGGTGCGCGGCACGCTCCAGGTGGTGGTGGCGGCCGGGCACGAAACGACCGTGAACCTGCTGTGCAACGCGGTGCGCGCCCTGCTCGCCCACCCCGAGCAGTTCGACCTGGTCAAGGAGGGCCGGGTGGGCTGGGACGCTGTGGTGGAGGAGACCCTGCGCTTCGACCCGCCCACCTCCAACATGGTCTTCCGGTTCGCGACCGAGGACGTGGAGCTCGGGGGGAGGACCATCCGTAAGGGGGAGGCGCTGATGACCTCCTACGGTGCGATCAGCCGGGACCGGGACGAGCACGGTGAGGAGCCGCACCCGGACACCTTCGACCTCACGCGTGAGCGGGGGCACCACATCTCCTTCGGGTACGGGCCGCACGTGTGCCCGGGCTCCCATCTGGCCCGTATGGAGGGGCAGATCGCCCTGCCGCTGCTGTTCGAGCGCTTCCCGGACCTGCGGCTCGCGGTCGCCGACGAGGAGCTGGAGAACCACCCGTCCATCGTGGTGAACAGCCTCAAGGAGCTGCCGGTCCTGCTGCGTCCACAGGGGTAGTCCGGCTGTTCGGCGTCTGCCGGGGCCGCTTCGCGAGGGGTCGGGGCGGCTCCGGGTCATGCCAGGGCAGGGGAGGCCCAGGACTTCGCCAAATATGGACGAAAGCGGACAATGGATAAAAATCGCCCCTAGGATCGGCAGTCCGAGTGCCGTGCCTGGGGGTGGGACATGTCGAGAACGGCCGCGGCCGTGGTCGCCCTGTCCCTCCTCCTGGCCGGCTGCGGCCCGGGGCAGGACGGGGGCACCGGGTCGGCCCCCGAGGACCGGTGGCCACCGAGTGGCGGCGCACCGTCGGAGTCCCCGCCCGTCCCCGGAGCCGACGCGCCGGTCAGCCCCGACCCGACCCCCGGCCCCTCCCCGGAGGCGCCCACCACCGCCCCCTCCCCCTCCGCCTCAGCCTCCGACGGAGCAGGAGGGGGAGCGGAGGAGAACGCGGGACAGGGAGTGCCCGAGGAGGCGGCCGCCTACATGGCCGCGCTCGCCGCCGCTGACGACCCCGCACGGATGCGCGACGGCCTCACTCTCGCGGAGGAGGACTCCACCGCCCACGCCTACCTGCGCCACGCCACGCAGGTCGCCAGCGCCAGGGAGGCCGCGGGAGAACCCTCCCCGGACGCCTCGCTCACACCCGCCGACGACGGATTCGAGCTCTGCGGCGGCTCCCCGGGGGCGGGAGGGGCGGACCCGGGCACGGACTGCGCCGTCTTCACCGACTTCGCCGCCGAGGACGGCCTGCTCACCGGCTTCCTCGTCGACGGGGCGGACCCCGGCAAACGACTGGTGACCGGGCACGGTGTCACCGCCAGCTCCGAGGGCGTCGACGTGCACCTGCTCACCGCCTACCAGGACGCCGCCGTCGACGGTCTCGTCGTCACCGCCGAGTTCACCACGGTCGACGCCGCCGACATCGACCTCCCCGGCGCCGTCTACACCGGTCCCGACGGCGACACGCACCGCCCGCGGGACGCCGTGGGCGAGTACGAGCTCGACCCCGGAGCCACCACCCAGACCGTCCTCACCTACCCGGGGGCACGGCTCGGCGGGGAGCTCACCGTCACCGGATGTCTCAGCGAGTGCCAGGCCCTGGTCGACCTGCGCTTCCCGGTCGAGTGACCGGCACCCGCGTCGCGCTGGCTGACCTGAGCCCCGCCCCCTCACCGACGGGACCCCGATGGACGGCGTCCTGCGCGAGGCGCGCCGGAGCACTGAACCCCCCTCGGCGACGCGAACCGGGGCCGCCGACAGTGTCGGCGGCCCCGGCCGCGTTCCAGCGTGCCCGCTGGGAGTGTGCGGGTCAGACTCCGGCTGAGGAGGTCGGGGAGCCCTGGGTGGAGCCGTCGTCGACGGTCCCGGGGGCCGGGTCCGTCCCCGTACCGTCCGGGTCGTCGGCGGCCTTCCTCCGGCCGAGGCCCCAGACATTGAAGAACACGTTCAACAGGAGCGCGGAGGCCGTCGCCGTGACGATGCCCGAGTGCAGGATCATCGTGGCCCAGTCCGGGAAGGTGGCGAAGAAGTCGGGCGAGACGATCGACAGCACGCCGAACCCGAGCGCGACCGCCACGATCACGATGTTCTGGTTGTCCTCGTAGTCCACTCTGCCCAGGGTCTGGATGCCGGCGGCCGCCACCGAGCCGAACAGGACCAGCCCGGCGCCGCCCAGGACGGGCGAGGGGATCATCGCCACGACCCGGCCCAGGATCGGGAAGAGACCCATGACGAGCAGGAGCACGGCGCCGGCCGCGACCACGTAGCGGCTCCGGACCTTGTTCAGGGCGATCAGGCCGATGTTCTGGCTGAACGTGCTGCCCGGAAAGGAGTTGAGGACCGGTGCGACCACGGCCGTCGCGGCGTCGGCGCGCAGACCGTCGGCCAGACGGCGCCTGTCGACCTTGCTGCCCACGACCGCGCTGACCGCGAGGATGTCGGCCATGCCCTCGGAGAGGATGACGATCATCATCACGCACATGGTGACGATCGCGGCCACCTGGAACTCCGGCGGACCGAAGTGGAAGGGGGTGGGCAGGGAGAAGACCGGGCCCTGGCCCACGGCGCCGAAGTCGACCTCGCCCAGGGCGGCGGCCAGCAGGGTGCCCAGCACCATGCCGAGGAGGATGCTCGCCCGGCCCCACACCCCGCGCAGCACCCGGGACAGCACCAGGATGATGACCAGGGTCCCGCCGCCCAGGAGGAGGTTGGTGTCGGAGGGGGTCCCGGTCTCGCTGTTGTCGGTGATCCAGCCGATCGCGACGGGGATCAGGGAGACGCCGACGATGGTGATCACGCTTCCGGTGACCACCGGGGGGAAGAAGCGGATCAGGCTCGCCATGACCGGGGCGATGAGGATGCCGAACAGCCCCGCGACGATCGAGGCGCCGAAGACGGCGGGCAGTCCGCTGGACCCGCCGATCGCGGTCATCGCGGTGATGGGGATGAACGAGGCGCCGATCACCAGCGGCATGCGCATACCGAACCGCCACACGCCCAGTGTCTGGACGAGCGTCATCAGACCGGCGACCAGCAGGGCCGCGCTGATGATCAGGCCGGTCTCCACCGGGTCCAGCCCCACGGCCGCGGCCATGATGAGCGGTGGGGTCACCACTCCCGCGTACAGGGCGAGGATGTGCTGGACGCCGTACGTGACCAGGTGGCGCAGGGGCGGGCGCTCGTCCTCGGGCCGCTCGGCCGTGGCGGGGGCCCGGTCTGCGGGCGCGGTGTCCGAGCCGCCCTTGGGGAACTTCATGTGGTGGGGCCTTCCGTGTGGATCTGTCGCGCTCCAAATCATCGGATGATCCGAATTGACATGCAAATTCGGGGGGTCGGATTGGAGGAACCACCAAAAGCGGAAGGGGTCGGTGGTGTGACCCTCCGTCGCCGGCACCGCGCGCCCGCCACCGGGCCCCGGGCCGCCACCGGAGTCCGCACCGCCTGCCCCACGGCGCCTACGGGGCGCGGGACGACCGCCGTACCGACGTCGGGGCCCGGTCGCGCACCCCCGCGCGACCGGGCCCCGACGTGACGAAGAACGCCCTCCGGCACCCGCCGCCGTGGACGGCGGCGGGTGCCGTGGGGGTCACCCCCGGACACCACCGCCCAGGACCCGGTTGACCAGGTCCGGCGCGAGCGTGCCGTATCCGGTGGCCGCCCACACGCTCCGCTCCGAGGGCACCGAGTAGTAGGGGACGGGCTGCCCCTGTGACGAGTCCGGTACGGACGCGGGCACCCGGTGTGCCCGCACGTCGGCACGGCACTCGGCGCAGGCCGGAACCGACACCGCCCGAGGGCTGGCCGGCACCCGCAGGCGTACCGGGCGCGTCTGGCCCCGGTGCCGGGGGTCGAAGAAGCAGTGGCGCGGGGCGGCGGCCCCGGTCAACGCCGCCTCGCAGTGGTCCAGGAGCACGCGCACCCCGACCAGGTCGGACGTGTCCGAGGCGGAGTCCAGCACCCGCGCGGCCGCCTCGTAGGCGGCCAGGGCGTCGGCCGTGCGACGCTCCGGCCCCTCGAAGCGGGCCACCCTGCGCCCGTAGGAGGGCAGGACCCGGACCAGTTCCCGGTGCTCGTGCTCCCTGACGGAGGAGTCCACGGTGTCGGCCACGGCCTCGGTGAGCGGGGCGACCCGGAGCGGGCGCAGGGCCCGCCTGCGCAGGACCCACGCGGTGACACCCGCGACGAGCAGCACGACGAGGAAGCCCGGGATCACCGTCCAGACCGGGAACGGGAACCGGGCCGTGGACGGGCCCGACGTCATCGCCTCGTGGGCCCGGGCCGTCGACTCCTCGTCGGTCACCAGGTCCACGAGGACGCCCAACCGGTCGTACAGGTCGGCCCGAGCCAGGTCGGAGCGCTCGTTGACCAGCTCCACGGCCATGCGCACCGTCTCCGGGGCGGGGCCCGGGATCTCGTCGGCGGCGGAGTGGACGGCGACGATCGTGGGGCCCTCGCCCACGACCAGGAAGGTGCCCTCCAGGCCGGCACGGTTGGCCAGGGCGGTGCCCATCGACAGCGGCTCGTCCCCCCACGGCGTCACCGCGACGTACAGGTGCGGTACCTCCTCGGCCACCCGCAGGTTCAGCTCGCGGGACTGCTCCCGCGACAGCGCCGTCTCCCCATCGGCGGCCCCGAACCGGTCGGGGTGGACGTACAGGGGGGCCTCGGCCAGGTGGTCGGCCACGACCCCGGGGGAGAGCACTCGGCTCGTGGCGGGGTCCGCCGGCGCCCCGGCCGCTCCAGCGGGAACGGGCAGCAGGACCAGGGCCGCCAGGAGCAGGGCCGTGAGGACTCGGGTCATGATCGCACTCCCAGGAGCGAGCGGGCCCGCGCGAAGGGGTCCCGGAGGTTCAGGGCCGTCTCGGCCCAGGGGTCGTCGAGGTCGGACACGTGGACGCGCGCTCCGTCGTGGCGCAGGTACAGGGCCTGCTTCGTACGCACCTGGGCGTCGAAGCAGGCGGGGCAGACCCGCCACTTGCGCAGCCTGCCGTCCAGGTAGAACGTGCGGCGCTCCGCGGCCGGGGCGTGCAGCGGGTTCACCTGGCAGGGCGGGAGTCCGTCACCACCCCGGGGGCGGGTCAGGGCCCGCCGCCCGTGCCGGGCCAGCACCATGCCGCAGACCAGCGCCGTGACGGGCAGGCCCGGGGTCGCGGCGATCAGTCCGGCCGCGTCGTAGGCCTCCCGTGCCCGAGGCAGCCCCGCGTGCCGGGACGGCGCCGACTCGAACTCCCGGCGCAGCGAGCGCAGCTCCCCGTCCAGGCGCCTGCGCACACGCCACCGTGATCCCCGGCCCGCGTTCGCGAACCACGGCCCCGAGCCCTGGTCGGGGGCGGGGGAGAGGGTCCGGGAGGACCACCACAGGTACGGCGCCGCGACCAGCAGCCCGGTCAGGACCCCGGGGAACGCCAGGTTCCACAGGGTCGCGGAGCGCGACAAGGGCGAGAAGGTCCGCTGTTCCACCTCGGGTTCGGCGTCCCGGGTGAGCGGGGTGGCCGCCACCGGGTTCCGGGGAGACTCCTCCACCGCCTCCACGATCGCGCTGACGGTCTCCAGGGGACGGAACGAGTCCGGGAGCCGTTCCCCGTCGAGGACCGGGGTCACCGGGCTGTCGAAGGCCGCCGTGGCGTGGCGGCCGTCCGTCGTCACCGCCACGTACACCCCGTCCGCCCCGCTCATCTCGTGCAGGGCGTGGAGGAAGAGGGTGGGCTGCCCGCCGGTCTCGTCCGTCGGCGGCGCCGCGTACAGGACGACGTACAGCGGCACCTCGCCGTCGAACGCCTCCGAAACCCGTGCGTTGATCGCGCGGAGCTCCCCCCGGTCGGGTTGCGGGTCCACGAGGTGGCTCACGTACACCGGTTCCCGCTGGAGGGCCTCCGCCACGCGCAGGACGCGTGACGGGTCGTCGATCTCGGCCACCGTGCCCGGGCCCGCGGACGCGGTCTCCGCCAGGGCGGCGGCCCCGGGCAGGAGCGCCGGTGCCGACAGCGCGGCCAGGGCGAGCGCCGGGAAGCGGGGGAGCCTCATACCGTTCCCCTCCGCAACCGGCGGAGCACGCCCACGCCACCCATCACCAGCAAGGTGGTACCGGCGGCGCTGACGACGAGACCCACCGTGGAAGGCCAGGTGACGGTGAGCCAGCGCTGGGTCGGCCACCCCGGTGGGGCGGCGTCCCCTCCCACCTCGTGGCCCGATCTGAGGAGGACCTCGGTCTCGGCGCGGGCGGTCCGCTCCTCCAGGTCGGGGTAGGAGGCGGCGCGCAGCAACCGGTCCAGCTGTTCGCGCGGGTCCTCCGGATAGGCGCCGGTGAACGTGGTGAAGTCGGCGACCAGGGAGGGGAGCCCCGCCTTGGAGAGGTGCGAGGCGCCCACGCGGTTGGTGTGCGGGGAGAACACCACGACCGGCCGACCGCTGCTGAGGCGGACGCTCTGGGCCAGCCAGTCGAGGTCGGTGTGGGTTGGGTGGGCCACCACCAGCACGTCCAGGCGCAGACCCTCCTCGTGGACACGGGCGCGCAGGTCGTCGGCGAGCTGGGGCCGGTCCAGGTGACCGGCGAGTTCCTCGCTGACGAACACGCGGTCGTGGGCGAAGAGCATGTCCGCGTAGAAGTCGGGCGACTCCGTGCTGGGGTAGGCCCGCGCGGGGGTGGCCGAAACCGCGACCAGCCAAACGACGAGGAGAAGCAGTGGGGTCAGACGGTTCCCACGGCCTGGGGGATGTGGCATGTGCGGCCTTCTTCTCATGTTCTGTTGTCGAGCGGCAGTTTATGTCCGTTTCCGAGAGGGTCCCTCATCCGACGTCTGCTAGAAAGGAATCGGTTCCCTCCCGCGCCCATGGAGCCTTCCCGTGTGTCCGGGGGCGCGTGCCCTCGCGGCACGCCCCATCCCCCGAACCAGAAGGTCCCCCACATGACCCGATCCAGGCTGGCGCTCGGCGCCCTGGTCCTGACCCTGATCGTTCCCCTCACCTCGTGCGGAGTCCTGGGCGAGGCCCCGGAACCCGTCGAGTCCCGGGCCGGTTCCGACGACACCGAGGTTGTGGAGGCCGCGGAGGAGACCCGGACCGAGGACGCCACCCCCGCACCGGGCAGCGCCGAGGACGCCCTTCCCTACATCGAGCCCCTGGCCGCCAGGGGCGCCCCCGAGCTGGTGGAGAAGGGCCTGGAGTTCGCCCACCCGGACTGGCCCGCCCACGGGTACCTCCAGCACCAGGCGGACGGCGTCCGGGCCAACCGTGTCAGCGGCTACTCCTCGCCCGACGGCTCCACCGAAGTGCGCGGTGACAACATCCAGCTGTGCCTGGACGACGGATGCGTCACCTTCGGCGACTTCCTCTTCGTGGACGGGTTGGTCGCCGACTTCCGCGTGAACGGCAACCTGGTCAGCGACAACTTCCTCCCGGGCGGAGGCAGCGACTCCCGCGACGGTGTCACCGGAACCGTCGCCAGCGGCTACTACGCGAGCGGGGGGCGGGAACACGACCGTGTTCGTCGACCTGGAGACGGAATCGGCCGAGGTCAGCCTGGTCGACTCCACCCTGGAGGGACCCGGCGGTGCCCTCGCGCCCATGGACCTCATGAACGGGGTCACCGGCCAGGACTACGTGACCCCCGGCTCTCCCGGGCAGGTCCGGCTCCTGTTCGACACCTCCGAACTGGGCGGCACCGTCGAAGTGGTCCTCCAGTGCGTCACCGGATGCGACGGCGAGGTCTTCCTCTCCCTGCCGCTGGACTGACCCCAGGCGGGACCCGGGCCCGGCCGCCCTATCCGGCGCGCCGGACCCGGGACTCGTCCCACACCGGCTCGTCCGCCTCGTACACCCGGCCGTCGGCGCCGAACACCACGAAACGGTCGAACCCGCGCGCGAACCAGCGGTCGTGCGTGACCGCCAGTACCGTCCCCTGGTAGGCGTCCAGGGCGGCCTCCAACGCCTCCGCCGAGACCACGTCCAGGTTGTCCGTGGGCTCGTCGAGCAGCAGCATGGTGGTGCCCGACAGTTCCAGCAACAGCACCTGGAACCTCGCCTGCTGGCCGCCTGACAGGGTGTCGAACGTCTGGTCGGCGCTCAGGGCCAGCTCGTAGCGGTCCAGGGCGCGGCCCGCCTCGTCCCGGGGCAGGCCCCCACGCTCGCCCTGCCCGCTGTGCAGGATGTCCAGCAGCGTCCGACCCGCGAACTCCGGGTGCTCGTGGGTCTGCGCGAACCACCCCGGCAGCACCCGCGCGCCCAACCGGGCCCGCCCGGTGTGCGGCACCGGTTCGATCCGGGCACGCTCCTCCTCCGGCACCAGGGAGGACTCCGGGTCGTCACCGCCCCCGGCCAGCAGACGCAGGAAGTGCGACTTCCCGGACCCGTTGGAGCCCAGCACCGCCACCCGCTCGTCGTACCAGACCTCCAGGTCGAAGGGGCGCATCAGCCCGGTGAGCTCCAGACCCTCGCACACCAGGGCGCGCTTCCCGGTGCGACCGCCGCGCAGGCGCATCCGCAGGTTCTGGTTCCGGGGCCGCTCCTGGGGCGGACCCGCCTCCTCGAACCGCCGCAACCGGGTCCGCGCGGACTGGTACCGGGTGGCCATGTCCGAGTTGTAGGACGCCTTCTGCTTGTACATGGCCACCAGGGACCGCAGCTTGGCGTGCTCCTCGTCCCACCGCCTGCGCAGCTCCTCCAGTCGGGCGAACCGCTCGCGCCGCGCCTCGTGGTAGGTGTCGAAGGCGCCCCCGTGCACCCACGTGTCGTTGCCCGCCGCGCCCAACTCCACCGTGACGATCCGGTCCGGGACCCGGCTCAGCAGCTCACGGTCGTGCGAGACGAACAGCACCGACTTGGGGGTGGCGAGCAGCGCCTCCTCCAGCCAGCGTTTGCCGGGCACGTCCAGGTAGTTGTCCGGTTCGTCCAGCAGCAGGACCGGGGCCGGGCCGCGCAGCAGAGCCTCGACGACCAGCCGCTTCTGCTCACCGCCCGAGAGCGTGCGCACCTCCCGCCAGCGGCAGCGCTCGTAGGCGAGGCCCAGCGCGGCCACACAGCACTGGTCCCACACCACCTCGGCCTCGTAGCCCCCGGCGTCGCCGTACCGGGCGATCGCCCCGGCGTAGCGCATCTGGGTGGCCTCGTCCTCCGCGAGCATCATGGCGGCCTCGGCCGCCTCCAGGTCCGCGTGGGCCCGCCGCACCGGCTCGGGGGAGACCGACACCAGCAGTTCGTGCACCGTGGTGGCGTCCCGCACGTGCCCCACGAACTGCGGCATCACCCCCAGGTCACCGTCGACGGTGACCGCGCCCGACTGGGGCGGGAACTCGCCGCGCACGAGTCGCAGCAGGGTGCTCTTGCCCGCGCCGTTGGCCCCCACCAACGCGGTCTTGGACCCCTCGCCGACCCGGAACGACACCCCGTCCAGCAGCACCCTCCCGTCGGGCAGGGTGTGTGTCACCTGGTTGACGTCGACGTAACCCACGACCGCTCTTCCCCACTCCCGTGAACTCCCGCGGGCCCGTCGGCGGCGCGGAAGGTCAGCGTTCCACGGCGGTTCGCGGCCCGGCAAAGGGTTTTCGCCGGTCCGGGGCCCGCGCGACCTTAAGAGTCCCTTAGCTGACACCTAAGGTCCGGTGAAGTCCGGTGTGTGCGCGTTCACCCCTGTTCTAGGTTCTTCTCGCCGGTCAGTGACCGGCGGACCGGGGACGACGTGGTCACCGGACCGGAAGGCGGCGGAGAAAGGCGGCGGGGTGACTCTCACACAGGGAGCGGCGGGCACACACGAGGCGACGGGGTTCGGCCCGGCCCATCGGGCCTGCTGCGCCGAGCCCGGCGAGCGCCCGGTTCCGATCGAGCGCATGTCGATGCTGTCCAACCAGGCGTCGGTGGCGCTCCTGGGCCCGGACGCGCGTCTGCTGTGGTTCTGCCACCCCGAACCGGACTCCAACGCCCTGTTCGCCGAGGTGTTGGGCGGCCGCCGGGCCGGGGTGTTCGCGATCGCGCCCGCCCACGGCCGGATGCCGTTGGGCCAGCGCTACCTGCCGGGCACGATGACCGTACGCACCCGCTGGTCACGCCTGGAGGTCACCGACTACCTCTCCCACGACACCGGGCCGGGCCGCACCGACCTGGTCCGGGTGATCGGCGGCGTCACCCCCGCCACGGTCGAGTTCGCGCCCCGCCCCGACTTCGGCCGCGCCCCGGTACGGATCGTCGCCGAGGACGACGGACTGCGTGTCCACGGAGCCGACTTCCCACTGGTCCTGCGCTCCCCGGGAGTGCGCTGGCACATCGGGTCCGAGGACGGCCACGACACCGCCCGCGCCACCCTCGAACCGGTCGAGGGCGCGCCGGTCGTACTGGAACTGCGCTGCGGCACCGACTCCCTCACCGCGCACCCCGTCCCCGAGACCCGGCGCCGGACCCGCGCCGAGAGCGAGTGGAGCGACTGGCTGGCGGGGGTCGACCTGCCGCGGACCCAGAGTGATCTGGTCGCCCGTTCGGCGTTGACGTTGCGGGGTCTGTGCACCCCGACCGGTGGTGTGATGGCCGCCGCGACGACCTCGCTTCCCGAGGAGATCGGCGGGGTCCGTAACTGGGACTACCGGTACTGCTGGCTGCGCGATGGCGCCCTGACCGTGCAGGCCCTGGTCTCGCTGGGCTCGACCACCGAGGCCGAGGCGTTCCTGGACTGGGTGCACCGGGTCGTGGCCTCCCTGCCCTCTCCCGAGCTGCTGCGTCCCCTGTACAGCCTGCGCGGCACCGACCTGGGCCCGGAAGAGGTCATCGAGTCCCTGTCCGGGTACGCCGGATCACGGCCGGTCCGGATCGGGAACCTCGCCGACCACCAGGTCCAGCTCGACGTGTTCGGGCC